>JAOXSB010000046.1 GCA_025800345.1 Mangrovicoccus sp.
CCGGATTTCAAAACACTTCAAACCACTTCTAAAAAGCCCGGTACTGCACATCATACAGGCCGGGTTTTTTCATGGGCGGCAAAAATTTTAGCCAAGTGCTGGCCCCCGCTGCTCAGAGCTTTTATCGAAAGCCTATGGCACGCACCCCGCCCCCTGATGATCGGTTTGAAGCCGCCGCCCTCGCCCAAGGCGCAACCCGCGTGGCGGGGATTGACGAGGTGGGCCGCGGCCCCTTGGCCGGGCCAGTGGCGGCCGCTGCGGTGGTGCTGGATATGACCGCCTTGCCCCAAGGTCTGCGCGACAGCAAACAGCTTAGCGCGAAACGCCGGGCGGCTTTGGCCCAAGAGATCCGCGCCTGCGCCGAAGTCTCTCTGGCTTTCGCCAATGTGGAAGAGATTGAACAGCTCAATATCCTTGGCGCGGCGCATCTGGCCATGGCGCGGGCGGCGCAAAATCTTTCAAGTGATGTGGATTTCGCGCTGATCGATGGCAAATACCCGCCCAAAAATTTTCCGCTGCGCCATCAGATGGTGGTGAAAGGCGATGCCCGTTCGCTTTCGATCGCCGCGGCCTCGATCGTGGCCAAAGTGGCCCGGGACGAATTGATGACCCAATTGGCCCAAGATCACCCCGGTTATGGCTGGGAACGGAACATGGGATATCCCACCGCAGAGCATCGCGCGGCCCTAGAGCGGCTGGGCATCACCCAACATCATCGCCGCACCTTTGCCCCTGTCCACAAGATCTTGTGCAAGTGAGTCTTTCAAGTCACTGAATCAAAACAGGATTTGACGGCGAATCACCTTTGATTCATCTTTAAGCCAAACGCTGCGCCCAAATCGGGCCCCAAAAAGGCAAAAAAAGATGATGACCAAACCCCGGCGCTCTGAGGACCTGCCGCGCGACACCGTGTTGCGCGGCGATTGCATAGAGGTGATGAACAGCCTGCCGGCGGGTTCTGTGGATCTGATTTTTGCCGACCCGCCCTACAATCTGCAGCTCAAAGGCGATCTGCACCGCCCGGACAATTCCCTGGTGGATGCGGTGGATGATGATTGGGATCAATTCGACACATTTGCCGCCTATGATCGCTTTACCCGCGCTTGGCTGAAAGCGGCGCGGCGGGTGCTTAAGCCCAATGGGGCGCTTTGGGTGATCGGCAGCTATCACAATATCTTCCGCGTGGGATCGGCCCTGCAAGATGCGGGCTATTGGATTCTCAACGATGTGGTTTGGCGCAAATCCAACCCGATGCCGAATTTTCGCGGCAAGCGGTTCACCAATGCCCATGAGACCCTGATTTGGGCCAGCCGGGCGGAAGGCGCAAAATACACCTTTAATTATGAAGCGCTCAAAGCCCTGAATGAGGGCACGCAAATGCGCTCGGACTGGGTGCTGCCCCTCTGCACCGGCCATGAACGTCTCAAGGATGGCAGCGGCGCGAAAGCACATCCCACCCAAAAACCCGAAGCGCTGCTGCATCGGGCGCTGGTGGGCACCACCAATCCAGGCGAGATCGTGCTGGATCCGTTTTTTGGCACCGGCACCACTGGGGCGGTGGCCAAACGTTTGGGCCGTCATTTCATCGGGATCGAGCAAGATCCGGGCTATGCGGAATTGGCCGAAGCGCGGATTGCCAAAGTACGCCGAGCCGAAAGCGCCGCCCTTGAGGTCAGCCAAAGCAAACGCGCCCAGCCGCGCGTACCCTTTGGTCAGTTGGTCGAACGCGGCTATCTTGCGCCCGGCGATGTGCTGCATTCCCCTCGGGGCGTGACCGCGAAAGTGCGCGCTGATGGCACGCTGATCTCGGCCGATGCGAAAGGCTCGATCCACCAGGTTGGCGCCGCGCTAGAAGGCGCGCCATCTTGCAATGGTTGGACCTATTGGAGCGTGAAGCGCGACAACGAGCCCGTGCCTATTGACTGGTTCCGCCAACAGATCCGAAGCGAGATGCAATAAGCTGGGGTCAGGCGGGCCCGTAGCGGGCCATGAACATATCGACCGCGCCGTTGATCACGCGGTCGATTTCGTCTTGGGTGATGTGATCGGTGATATTGAACATCATCCGGGGGAAAAGATCAGCTTTGCACAGTTCGGCAAATTGATCGGCTGCCAATTGGCAATCCTCGATCATCAACTCGCCCCGCGCGACCGCTTCTTGCAAATAGCTTGCCACCCGGCGGCGCGCCAATTCCGGGCCGCATTCATAAAAGCTGCGCCCGATCTCGGGAAAGCGATCCGCCTCGGCCACACAGATGCGAAACACCCGCTGGCCGAGATCGGACAGGTAAAACCGCACCATCCGCTGCGCCATATTGGTGAGTGTCTCACGCGCGCTCTGACCGCTTTGCCCCATCACGATGGCCGTATCCGCCTGACGCAAACACTCGGTCCGGGCCACTTCGATAAAGAGCAGTTTTTTATCGGAAAAATAGCTATAGAGCGTGGCCTTGGAGACCCCTGCCGCGCGGGCAATGGCATCCACACTCGCCCCTTCAAAGCCCTCGCGCATGAAAACCTGCCAGGCGCCTTCGATCACCTGATCATATTTGCGACCTTTTTTGGGGCTGCTGGCGTGTTTGTTCAAACTGGCATGTCCTAAAGCTGAGTGGGATAGAATGATCTTAAACTGAGCAGTTCAGTTGTCGCAACTCATGGGCCTGCAAACGCGGCGTCGCTCGGCATAATTGGCCGGTGACAATATTAGATAATGTTCGTTTTTGTTCCCCAGCTTGCGCAGGCCGCCGCCAGGCTTTTGGTCAAAGGCGCATCGGTGAAGAATTGATCCACCTCGCGCAGGGACGCGATGCGCACTGGGGCGCTGCGTTGGAATTTAGACCCATCCGCTACCAAATAGGTTTCCCGCGCCTGCGCGATGATTTTGCGCGACACGCTGACCTCTTGGATGTCGAAATCGAGCAGATCGCCATCGCCATCTAAGGCCGAGCAGCCAATCACCGCGATATCCACTTTGAACCGCGCGATCGCCTCGGCCGCCAGATCCCCCACAAGGCCAAAATCGCTGCGCCGCAACACCCCGCCAGCCACCACGATCTCGCAACTCGCATTCTCGGCCAGGATATTGGCAACATTGATATTATTTGTAATCACCACCAGGTTTTCGTGATGAATAAGCTCCCGCGCCACCGCCTCGGTTGTGGTCCCGATATTGAGAAACACGGAACATTCATTTGGGATGGCTTCCGCGCAGGCGCGGGCAATGCTGGATTTGCTATCCGAATGCAGCCTGCGGCGCTGTTCATAGCCGATATTGCTGACACCAGAGGCCAGAACCGCGCCCCCATGCACCCGCTCCAGCCGCCCAGCCTCGGCCAAATCCGACAGATCCCGGCGAATGGTTTGCACCGTGACCTCAAAGCGTTCAGCCAAATCCTCTACGGTGACTTTGCCTTCGGTGCGGGCAATTTCAAGAATGTCGGCATGGCGAAAGCTGGTCACTTGGGTCGTCCTCTTTCGAACATCCTGCCCAGAGCCCCCCATTCTTGCAAGATCAAATTAAAAACGAACACAAACGAACAATTTTCTTGACGTAAACGCGCATTCAGTGTTCGTTCACCTCGGGAAGGAGATTTCACCGTGACAAACGACACTACGCAAAACTCTGACATCTCAGATGTTTTCATCATCGGCGGCGGAATCAACGGTTGCGGCATCGCGCGGGACGCCACTGGGCGCGGCCTGTCGGTGACCCTTGCCGAGATGGGAGACCTCGCCTCCGCCACCTCGTCAGCTTCGACGAAACTGTTCCATGGCGGATTGCGCTATCTTGAGTTTTTTGAGTTCCGTCTGGTGCGGGAAAGCCTGATCGAGCGTGAAGTTCTGTTACGCGCGATGCCGCATATTTCTTGGCCCATGCGCTTTGTGCTGCCCTATCATCGGGACATGCGCTTTGAGAGCGAGACCCCGACCTCAAAATTGCTCTCGACAGTGATGCCCTGGATGAAAGGCCGTCGTCCAGCCTGGCTGATCCGGTTGGGGCTGTTCATGTATGACCATTTGGGCGGGCGGAAAATCCTGCCTGGCACCAGCACCGTGGATCTGCGCAGCGCCCCCGAAGGCGCGCCGCTGAAAGATAAATTCCTAAAAGCGTTCGAATATTCTGATTGCTGGGTGGAAGATTCCCGCCTGGTGGTGTTGAACGCCCGTGATGCCGAGGCCCGTGGCGCCCGGATCCTGACCCGCACCCGCGTGGTCTCGGCAGATCGCAAGGATGGGCATTGGGAATTGATCCTGCGCGATGAGCTCAGCGGCGAATGCCGCACGGCCCGAGCGCGCATGGTGGTCAATGCCGCAGGCCCCTGGGTCGAAGACGTGATCAAAGGCGCGATCCGATCGAATGCGCCGGCCAAAGTGCGCCTGGTGCGCGGCAGCCATATTGTGACCCGCAAGCTTTACGAGCATGACAAATGCTATTTCTTCCAAGGGGAAGATGGGCGGATCACCTTTGCGATCCCCTATGAAAGCGAGTTCACCCTAATCGGCACCACCGATGCAGAGCATCTTGACCCTGATGCCAAGCCCGTCTGCACCGATGAAGAGCGCGATTACCTGCTGGATTTCGTGTCGAAATATTTTGACCAGACCATCACCCGCGAGGATATCGTCTGGACCTATTCTGGGGTGCGTCCGCTTTATGATGATGGGGCCAGCTCGGCCACGGCGGCAACGCGGGATTATGTGCTCAAGCTTGATGAGACCGGCGGCGCGGCGGTGCTCAATGTCTTTGGTGGCAAAATCACCACCTATCGGCGCTTGGCCGAGCATGCGATGGAAAAGATCGCCGCTGTTTTGGACAATAAGCAACCGGCCTGGACCGCGGGCGTGCCCCTGCCCGGCGGTGATTTCCCGGTCTCGGGCGTGCAAGCCCTATGCGATGGTCTGATGGAAAATTTTCCATTTTTGACCCATGCTTGGGCCAAACGATTGATCCGCGCCTATGGCACCGAAGCCCGCGAAATGCTGGCCGGGGCACAAAACGCCGCGGATCTGGGCCAGGATTTCGGAGCCACGCTGACCGAGCGCGAAGTGACCTGGTTGATGGCCCGTGAATATGCCCATAGCGCCGAAGATGTCTTGTGGCGGCGCAGCAAATTGGGCTTGAGACTAAGCAAAGAGCAAAGCGACCGGCTTGATGGCTGGATGAAAACCGCGCGCGTGCCGCGCCATGCACCAGCCGCCTAACGCAAGCAACAACAACAGCCGCAACGACCGGCGACAGGGAGATTGAGAATGACTTTGACCCTAGACGGGGTCTCGCTGGCCTCCGGTGGCCGGACCCTGATCCACCCTACGGATTTAACCTTGAACCGCGGCACCATGAATGTGCTGCTGGGCCCGACTGGCGCGGGCAAAACCGAGCTGATGCGGCTGATGGCTGGGCTGGACAAGCCCAATACCGGCCGGGTTCTATGGGATGGCGAGGATGTCACCGGCCAACGGGTGCAAGACCGCCAGATCGCCATGGTCTATCAGCAGTTCATCAACTACCCTTCGATGTCTGTGTACGACAATATCGCCTCGCCTTTGCGCCTGATGGGCAAACCAAAGGCCGAGATCGACAAAGCCGTGCGCGAAAACGCAGCCCTGATGAAGCTTGACGGGATGTTGGATCGCAAACCGCTAGAACTTTCGGGCGGGCAGCAACAGCGCTGTGCCCTGGCGCGGGCGCTGGTGAAAGGCGCCGGGCTGGTGCTGCTGGACGAGCCTTTGGCCAATCTTGACTATAAGCTGCGCGAGGAATTGCGCGCCGAGATCCCCCGGATCTTTGAAGCCTCTGGCGCGATTTTCGTCTATGCCACCACCGAGCCGGAAGAAGCGCTTTTGCTGGGCGGCAATACAGCAACGCTTTGGCAAGGCAAGCTGACTCAATTCGGCCCCACATCCGAAGTATATCGCCAGCCGGTAGATGCCACCACGGCACGGGTATTTTCTGATCCCCCCATGAATTTCCTGCAGGTTTCCAAAACCGGACCCCAACTTATGTTTGGCGATGGGCAATCCATGCAAGCCAGCGGTCAATTGGCCGATCTTGCCGATGGGCGCTATCTGGCGGGCTTCCGTCCCAACCATCTGGAGATTGAACAACATACCGATGGGGCGATGGAATTCACCGCCGAATTGGCGGTAACCGAAATCACCGGTTCCGAGACTTTCGTGCATCTCGATCACCATGGTGAGCGTTGGATTGGCCTGATCCATGGGGTGCGTAGCCTTAATATTGGCGATCAGATCCCGGTCTATCTCGACCCCTCCCATGTTTATATCTTTGGCGAAGATGGCAGCCTGGTTTCGCCCGCCGCCTATGCCGTGGCGGCCTGAGGAGAAAAGCATGGCTAAGATCACACTCGACAATCTCGCCCATTCCTATTTGCCTGACCCTCAAAACGAGGATGATTTCGCGCTTAAAGAGCTTAATCACGATTGGGATGATGGCGCGGCCTATGCATTGCTGGGCGCGTCAGGCTGCGGGAAATCCACCCTGCTGAACATCATTTCCGGCCTGTTGCAGCCCACCCGCGGGCGGATCTTGTTCAATGAACAAGACGTCACCTATGCCTCCCCGGTGGAGCGCAACATCGCTCAGGTTTTCCAGTTCCCCGTGGTTTATGACACCATGAGCGTGCAGGACAATCTGGCCTTTCCTCTGCGCAATCGCGGCCATGATGCCGCTTATGTGGCCAGCCGCGTGCAGAGCATTGCCAAAATGATCGGCATGGAAGACCAGCTCAAGCGCAAGGCCCAGGGCCTGACCGCAGATGCGAAGCAAAAGATCAGCCTTGGGCGCGGCATGGTGCGTGAAGACGTGAATGCGCTGCTCTTTGACGAGCCGCTCACGGTGATTGACCCCCATATGAAATGGGAGCTGCGCACCCAGCTGAAAGGGCTGCATCATGAATTTGGGCATACTATGATCTATGTGACCCATGATCAGACCGAGGCGCTGACTTTTGCCGATAAGGTTGTGGTGATGCATGGGGGCCGCGTGGTGCAGATCGGCACGCCGCGGGAATTGTTTGAGCGCCCGGCCCATACCTTTGTGGGCTATTTCATCGGCTCGCCAGGGATGAACCTGCTTGATGCCAAGATCGAAGGCCAAAGCGCCTATGTGGAAGGCACCGAGATCCCCTTGGGAGCCGCCTATGCGCCGCAAGCGGGCCGGGTGCAAATCGGGATCCGTCCTGAATTTGTGCGCCTATCCTCCGATGGCGCGGGCCTGCCAGTGCGGGTGCGCCGCATTGAGGATGTGGGCCGCCATAAAATCGTGCGGGCCGATTTCTTTGGCACCGAGATCAACGCCATCGCCGGGGAAGAAACCCGCCTTGATGGAGATATCAGCCGGGTGGTGTTCGATCCGGCCAATGTAAATGTCTATGCGGACGACTGGCGCGTCGCTCCAAATGGGGAGGCAGCCTAATGTCGAGCAAAACCCATAATGAAAAAGCCTGGTTTCTGGTTCTACCGGTTCTGATCCTGGTGGCCTTTTCGGCGGTGATCCCGCTGATGACCGTGGTGAATTACGCCTTCCAAGACACATTCGGGAACAACCAGTTTTTCTGGGCCGGTCTGGAATGGTTTGACGATCTGCTGGACAGTGATCGGCTTTGGGCCGCTCTGGGCCGCCAGCTTGTCTTTTCCGGCATCATCCTGGCCATCGAAATCCCGCTGGGCATTTTCGTGGCGCTACATATGCCCAAAAAAGGCGTGTGGTCTTCAGTTTGTCTGGTGCTGATGGCGCTGCCTTTGCTGATCCCATGGAATGTGGTTGGCACGATCTGGCAGATCTTTGGCCGCGTGGATATTGGCCTCTTGGGCTACACGCTCAACGCATTGGGGATCGAGTATAACTATACGCAGGATTTCTATGCCGCTTGGATCACCGTCATCGTGATGGATGTGTGGCATTGGACTTCGCTTGTGGCGCTTTTGGCCTATGCCGGGCTACGCTCTATCCCCCAAGCGTTTTACCAAGCCGCCCGTATCGACCAAGCCAGCCGTTGGGCCGTGTTCCGTTTTATCGAGCTGCCCAAGATGAAAGGCGTGCTGCTGATCGCGATCCTGCTGCGCTTTATGGACAGTTTCATGATCTATACCGAGCCATTTGTGGTCACCGGAGGCGGGCCGGGCAATGCCACCACCTTCTTGTCCATCGATCTGGTGAAAATGGCCCTTGGACAGTTCGATCTTGGCCCTGCCGCTGCTTTCTCGCTGATGTATTTCCTGGTGATCATGCTGATCTCTTGGGTGTTCTACACGGTGATGACCAATCTTGACCGGGAGGACGCGAAATGAGCGCGGTCACAACCAACAGCCCCGCCCGGCCCCAAAGCCGGGTCCGTATCAACACATCTGCCGTGGTGATGGTGCTCTACCTCGCCTTCCTGCTGATCCCGATCTATTGGCTGCTCAATATGAGCCTGAAGACCAATGCCGAGATCACTGGCGCGTTCTCGCTCTGGCCGCTAAACCCCACGCTAGAGAATTACCGCACGATCCTAACCGATCCCTCTTGGTATATGGGCTATGTGAACTCGCTGATTTATGTGGTGCTCAACACCGTGATCAGCCTGGCTGTGGCCCTGCCCGCCGCCTATGCGTTCAGCCGCTACACTTTCATGGGCGATAAGCATCTGTTCTTTTGGCTGCTGACCAACCGGATGGCCCCGCCAGCGGTGTTCGCCCTGCCCTTCTTTCAGCTCTATTCCTCGGTGGGGCTGTTCGACACCCATATCGCCGTGGCCCTCGCCCATTGTCTGTTCAATGTGCCCCTGGCGGTTTGGATCTTGGAAGGTTTCATGCGCGGCGTGCCCAAAGAGATCGACGAGACCGCCTATATCGATGGCTATAGCTTCGGGAAGTTCTTCGTGAAGATCTTTATGCCCTTGATTGCCTCGGGCATTGGTGTGGTGGCTTTCTTCTGCTTCATGTTCTCTTGGGTGGAATTGCTGCTCAGCCG
>JAOXSB010000053.1 GCA_025800345.1 Mangrovicoccus sp.
GCCAATCCAGCCTCAGCAAATATATCGATGGGGTGCTGGTGGGCACGCAAATGGTGGAAACCGCGCGCTATACTCTGCAACCCGATGGGGTCTTGCTGCTCGCCGATGATGATGGGGAAACCGCGCCCAGCTATCTTGCGCATTTTGGCCTCTCCCCAGTGGCGCTGTCGGCCCAAGAGATTGCCGATCTTGGCGGGGTCACCGCGGCGGGCCCCTTTGCCACCACCGCTGGGGCCGCGCAGATCGGGTTTGATGCCCAAGGCGCTGTGGTAGAGCGCGGCTTTGCCCAGGCGCAGATCATCACAACCCAGGGCGCGCTGACCGAGATCAAGGATATGCTTGTGGCGCTCAGCGATCAGGGCGCGCGGATCGATCTAAAGGCGGTGTTTGACGAAGACGCCATCAGCTATTCGGTGCAAAACAGCAATGGCGAGGCGGTGACAGCCAGTATCGAGAATGCCCAATTGGCGCTCAGCTATGACGCGCTTGGCCTGTCGGATCTGACCATTACCGCCCATTACGCCAATGGCAGCACCCAGACCGAAACCATGCGCCTGCGCGTGGCCGGGGAAAATGCTTACACAATCGCGGTGTTGCCCGACACTCAGGATTACACGCTCAATCCGGGGCTCTCATCGACCTTTTCCCATATGACCCAATGGCTTGTGGATAATGCTGAAGGCAAAAATCTCAGCTTTGTCACCCACGTGGGCGATGTGACCTATAACAGCACCGCGCTGGAATATAACGTGGCCCGCGACGCCATGGATGTGCTGCGCGATGCGGGGATCTCCTATTCCTTGCTGCCGGGCAATCACGATGTGGGCACTCTGGGCAGCTCGGATGCGCGCAAAACCGAAAGTTTCAACAACGCCTTTTCCACCGCTTACATGTCCCAAGACCCCACATTTGCCGGGGTCTATGACCAAGAGCCTGGGCGCTATGACAATAATTACCACCTGTTCACGGCCCCTGACGGCACAGGCTGGATCGTGCTCAATCTAGAATTTGGCCCGCGCGATGATGTGCTGCGTTGGGCCGATGATGTGCTTACTCAATATGGTGATCGCAAAGCCTTTGTGCTGACCCATTCCATGTCGAATTTTGACGGCCGCCATGACAGTCTGGGCAAGCCCCTGAACGCTGAAGGCGCAGGGTATGATTACGGGCTGAGCGATGATCCCGAAGGGGCTTGGGATGGGGAAACCATCTATCGCGAGGTCTTGGCCCGCCATCCCAATGTGGTGTTTACAGCCGGGGGGCATATCTTTGGCGATGGGGCGGAAACCACTGTTTCCTATAATGATTTTGGCAATAAGATCTATCAATTCTTGGTCAATTACCAAAATGGGGTTTCCCGCGAAACCACTGGCGCGGGCACGTCCAGCCAAGGGGGCAATGGCGGCAATGGCGCGATCCGTCTGATCACGGTCGATCCTGATCAAGACGCGGTTTACACAGAAACCTATTTCACAGAACTCGACACCTATTTCACCGATGTGCGCGAGAAAGAAGAGCTTGATCGTGATGGGCTGACCGGCAGTTTCAAAGGCCATGAAGAGCTGCTCGAATACGCCAATGTGGGGGCGCGCGCCGCGCAAGCCTTGGCCGATGCGGGCGATGATCTGATCATCCGGGCCGCGCCAGGCAGCGACAGCGCTTTGGTGACGCTTTCGGGGCTCAAAAGCACCGATCCCCAGGGGGATATCACCGCTTATAAATGGTATGATGAAGATGGCGTGCTGATCGCCACCGGGCCAAATCCGCAAGTGGCGCTAAGCGCGGGCAGCCATGATCTGAGCTTGGTGATCGACACCGCGCGCGGCGTCAGCCACCGTGACGATCTGCGGGTGATTGTGCAAAGCGAGGCCACATTGCTGGTGGAAACCTTCAATGATGGCGAAGCCTCCCGCTGGGTCAAACCCGGTGATCTTGCCCCTGAATTTGCGGTGACCAGCACCGATTTGACCGCAGGCCTGCCCGCGATTGACAGTGCGGTTGAGCAAGTGGAACTGACCCTAAGCTTTGACAGCCATTGGCGCCCCGAAGACGATCAAGTGGCGGAAATTTGGGCGATCATTGATGGCGGGGCCCCGGTGCGATTGCTGCGTTGGGACAGCTCGAACACCTCTGATTTCGGCGCCCATGAAAATGAGCGGGTGGAGCTGAGCCTATTGGTGGCCGATAGCGCCAGCACCGTAGAGCTGCAATTCGCCATGCCGCAAGCGGGCAATGATTGGTATTGGGCGATTGATAATCTGGCGCTTACGGGCCCTGAGGGCCAGGGGCTCATGAGCCAGAATTTCGACAGCCTAAGCCCCCAATTGCAAAGCGCCCAAGACGAGCAGAGCATTGATCCCGCGCTGAAAGGCTGGACCCAGCAAACCCCTGAGGGTTGGAACATCGAAAACGGGCTGGGCATGCCCCAAGGCACGGCGGAATGGCAGGGCTGGAGCTTTACCACCATGGCGTTTTGGACCGCGGCCGATGGCCAGCGCCGGGGCGATTTTGATCGCGCCTCAGGCGTCTTTGCTGTGGCTGATCCCGATGAATGGGATGATTACAATGCTGGCTCGCAAAACCAGCGCGATTTCAACTCCACCCTAAGCACGCCCGTGATCAGCCTCGCCCCGCTTGGGGGCAATCACACCGGCAGCCAGGGCGGCACAGATATCTTGTTGGTGGATGCGCTAGAAGATCGCCAAGCGGTGCGAGTGAAAACCCCTGATCTGGGACCGCTCGACAATTACACGCTGATTTTCGACATCAATGTGCAAGAGGGCAGCGGCAGATACACAGCGCTTTTGCAAAGCGATCTCAGCAATGGCTCGGATGCGGATTTGTTCTTGCGCGATAATGGTGATGGCACCGCAGGGATCGGCATTTTGGGCGATTATGACGGCGCGATTGCCTATGGGGAATGGGCACGGGTGGCGATCACCATCACCAGCCAGGGCGATAGCAAAGTGATGCATAAATTCGTCAATGGCGTGCTGGTGGGCAGCCAAGACCTCGATAGCATCTTTGTGGATAGTGCCCGGTTTGATCTTGATCCCGCCAATGGGTTCTTGCTGTTTGCCGATAATAATGGCGAGAGCAGCCCGGTGGCCATATCCAGCCTGGCGCTGCTGCCCCAAGTGCTGAGCCCCGCAGCACTGCAAAATCTGGGCACGGTCAGTGCCAGCGGCCCGTTCGAGACCGCACCCATGCCAGGTGCCGTGCAATTAAGCTTTGCCAATGGGGATCTGTCTGCCACGGATTTCGGCGCGGCGGCGGTAAAGTTGACAGCCGTCAATCCGTCAACAAGTTTCGCGCTCAAAGGCAGCATCGCCTCGCGCGATGGCAGCGATAGCAGCCTGGCCGCCCCTGAAGGCGCGCTGTTCAACCAAGGCGGCGGGTCCGATGACATGGTCGTCTATCAAAGCGGCGATTGGACCGATTTTACCTTGCAAACCACGATCCGGTCTTTGGATGACGACGCAATGGGCGTGCTATTCCGGCTGCAAGACGGGCAGAATTACTATTTGCTGCGTCTCGATAGCCAGGCCAATACCCGGCAATTGATCAAGGTTTCGGGGGGCGATGAAACCATTCTGGCGCAAGAGGCTGGGGGCTATCGTTTCTATGACGAGATCGATGTGGAGATCACCGCTGAGGGGGACGAGATCGGCATCGCTTTGGATGGGGTCGCGCTGTTTGGCGGCGAGATCAGCGATAGCACGCCGCTCGGGGCAGGCACTGTGGGCTATTACAGCGCCCAGAATGTGATCGCCTCTTTCGACGATATGGTGGTGACCGCGCTGCGCCCGCAAGCCCGCGCAGGCCATGACCGTATGGTGGTGGATTTCGATGGCGATGGCGTGGTTGCGGTCACATTGAATGGCGATCTTTCCACCGGGGTGCAAAATGCCCAATGGCTGGGGCAAGGCCCAGGGCTGAGCCCAGTGGTCCAAGCGGTGGCCGGGCGCAATGATTACACTCTGTCGATCAATGATGGGGGCGAAACGGATCAGGTATCGCTGCATGTGGCCTCGGGTACGCAGATTATCGCCGCAGATCAGTTCGAAGATGGCGATTTCGCCGGGTGGCAGATCATCGACAGCACCGAGCTGGATGGGGATGGCAACCGCGCCAGCAACAGCGCCCATTGGGTAGTGATTGATGGGGCTTTGGTGGAAACCACCGGCGCTTATTCGCGCGAGCTGACCTGGAGCGGCGCTTCGGCCAGCGATGTGTGGAAACGCGGTTGGTCGCCCCATGGGGATGGCACTTACGCCCTGCATAAAGGCAGCTATGCGCTTTGGCAGGGCGATAACGCCCTACAGGATTACGCGATCGAGGCGATGATCTCGGTGCCCCAAGCCAGTGGCGGCGTGGGGTTCATGCTCAATTATCTCGATGGGGATAATTACTATAAGCTGGAATTGGACGCCCGCCACAATCTGACCACTTTGGTGCAAGTGGTGGATGGGTATGAAACCTATCTCGGGCGGGTCCGCGGGGCCTTTACCGCGGGCGATGAATTTCATCTGCGCGCCCGCCATGTGGACGGGCAAATGCAAGCCTGGATCGATGATCACCAGATCTTTGCCTATGATCACGAAAGCCATGAGCTGCCCCAAGGGGCCGCCGGGGTTTATGCATGGGGGGCCAAAGGCGCGCGCTTTGATGACATCGCCATTGTCGATCTGAGCGACAGCTTTGAATTTGTTCCCGCCCTAGAGGATCTGAACATCGCCTAAACCAGCGGCTGGTGCGGCCCCGCGCAGTGCAACGGGCCGCGCCAGATTTTCAGCCCCGCCCGCGATAGGGCGGCACCCCTTGATCGGGCAGCCATACGCCTTCGGGCACCGGCCCGCTTTGCCAGAACACATCAATGGGAATACCGCCGCGGGGATACCAATACCCGCCGATGCGCAGCCATTGCGGCTCTAGAAACTCTACCAAACGCCGGGCGATGGAGATGGTGCAATCCTCGTGAAACGCGCCGTGATTGCGAAACGAGCCCAAAAACAGTTTGAGCGATTTGGATTCCACCAGCCAAGGCCCTGGCACGTAATCAATCACCAAATGGGCGAAATCGGGCTGGCCAGTCATCGGGCAAAGCGAGGTGAATTCCGGCGCGGTGAAGCGCACGCAATAGGCCAGATCCCCTTGGGGGTTGGCCACCCGCTCCAATTCGGCCTCGTCAGGATGGTTTGGCAGCTTGGTCTCGCCGCCCAATTGCGTCAGATCGCGATAGATATTTTCCATTGAACCCCCTTGTTTTGATGCCCGGGTAGGCTGCGACCGGGATGGGGCTAAATAGGCGCTTGGCTGCGGCTTGCCAAGACGGGCATTAGGCCATGAGCGCTCCCAATTGATAGATGCGGATTTCCCGGCGATTGATGGCCAAAACGCCCTCGGCTTCCAGCTTATCAAGGGATTGGGTAACCCATTGCCGGGTGCCGCCGACCATGGTGGCGATCTGTTCATAGGTGATGGAGCGATCAATGATGGTCGCGCCCTCTTCTTGGCGGCCATAAGTATCGGCCAAAATCGCCAAAAGCTGGCGCAGCCGTTCCGAAACCGACCGGGTGGCCAACATTTGCAACAAGGCGGAATAGCATTTGCCCTTGGCGATCAGCCCATCGATCACCGCCAAAGCCACATCGGGAATATCGCAGACCAGTTTGCGCAAGGACATGCCCGACAAGAACAGCAATTCCACCGGTTCCAGGGCATCGGCCGACCAAATATGGCGCCCGCGGCCGAACACTTCGGGCCCGCCGATGAAATGCCCTGCGGTCCAATAGGCCAAGGTGATCTCGCGCCCTGATGGGCCGGTGTAAAAGCTGCGCACGCTGCCTTTTTCGATCACCCAAACGCCCGTATGGGGATCCCCTTGAAAAAACACGCCCTCGCCCTTTTGCATGCTCACCCGCGTGCCCAAACGGCGCACGGTTTTGCGATCCTCATCGCTGAGCCCTTCGAGAAATCCGGCCCCTTGATTGATATCCAGCAGATATTCGCTGAGATAAATGGCGCTGGCTTCGGTCTCGGATGTCATCATCTTGGGGGCTGGACCTTGGGTCTTGGTGCGGCGCGGCCGTGTGGCCCCGCCTGGGCTTAGATATTTTGCTCGGCAAAAGCGCGGCGGCTTTCGGCGCGGATCACATCCAAGCAATGCTGGCGGGCTTGCACATATTCCGGCAGCGCCGCCATATCCGAGCTGCGCGGACGGGGCAGCGTGATCGGCAGATCCTCGATGATATGACCTGGCGCGGCGCTCATGATCAACACGCGATCGGCCAGAAAGACCGCCTCGTCCACATCATGGGTGACGAAAATCACCGTGGTGCCGAATTTGCGCCAAATCTCGAGCAAGCTTTCCTGCATCATCAGCCGGGTTTGCGCATCCAGCGCCCCAAAGGGCTCATCCATCAGCAAAACGCTGGGATAATTGGCCAGGGCACGGGCGATGCCCACCCGTTGCTGCATGCCGCCCGACAGCTCGGCCGGATAGCGATTGCCGAATTTCTTAAGCCCCACCATGCCCAGGAATGTATTGGCCACAGAGCCCGCTTCGGTCCAGCTTTGGCCGGCCATGCGCGGCCCGAATGCCACGTTTTCATAAACGGTTTTCCAGGGCAGCAGGGAATATTGCTGAAACACCATGCCGCGATCGGGCCCGGGTTTTTCAACCTCTGTCCCATCGACGCTAACCTTGCCGGTGCTGGGGCGCACATAGCCTGCCACCGCGTTGAGCAAGGTGGATTTTCCGCAGCCTGACGGGCCAAGGATGCAGACAAACTCTCCTGGTTTGATCTCAAGCGAGGTGGTTTGCACCGCTTGATGGGCCTCTGCGCCGCTGCCAAAGGTGATGGAGACGTTCTCAATACTGACCGCGCCTTTGCCCTTAGAGCCATCGGGTGTGGGCGTTTTGTGATTTTTCAGCACATCAAGCATGATGATCCCCTATGGCATTGCGCGCGGCGTGATGAGGCAGGCCCCCTAAGATCAAAGCAAACATCAGCGGGTCCTTTTTTGCCATTTCAATAGAGGCGCGGTGAGAGCGCGAACCGCAGCGGTGCTTAAAGTGCCTAAAAAACCGATCACCAACATGCCCAGAACGATATCGGGTGTGCGCACCATGGAATACGCGTCCCAGGTGAAATAGCCGATGCCATATTGGCCCGAGATAATTTCCCCCGCCAAAAGCGAGAACCAAGCCACGCCCATGCCGATGGCCAGGCCCGCGCTGATCGAGGGCAAAGCGGCGGGAAAGACCACATGTTGGAAGATTGCCAGGCGCGAGGCCCCAAGCGATTGCGCCGCGCGCACCAGAACATCAGGGGTTTGCTGCACCCCATGCACCGTGTTCAGTACGATGGGAAAAAACGCGCCCAAAAAGGTGATGAAGATGATCGAGCTTTCCTCGGTTGGCCACATCAAAATCGCCAGCGGGATCCAAGCCACTGCTGGGATCGGCCGGAGAATTTCGATATAAGGCGCGATCATGGCCCGGGCGATACGCGAGCGCCCCATGGCGATGCCGGTCAGGATGCCCAGGCCCGAGGCGATTAGAAAGCTTAGCAAGACCCGGCGGATACTGACGCCGATATGCACGAAAAAGGCGCTGTCACTGATATTGGAGATGGTGGCGTCCAGCACCTCGCTCGGGGTGGGCACATAGCGGAAATTGACCCCGAAATCCCACGCGTTCTCGCTGGCCACATGCCAAAGCACCAAACCGCCTGAGAGGGAGAGCAACAGCAAAAGCGCGCTTTGACCAAACTCGCGCAAGGCGGCGGGGCTGATCCGAGCCGAAGCGGGATGCGGGGCCTTGGTGGCAGCTGGGGAGGCTTGCTCGGCGGGCCTGTCCACCGGGGTCGCCATGGCCTCATCCATGAGGTCCTTGCGTTCACTAAGCATGGGGGCGGGATGCTCCTAAAGGGTCGAAAAGCAGCGCCAGGCACAGGCCCGGCGCTGCCATGGATCAGCTGGAAATACCGTCGATGATCTCGGCAAAGGTGGTGACTTCACCGCCAGCGCTTTCCGCATAGGCCACAGCCTCATCGCGTTTGAGGAAAGCGGCGATCCCGTCATCGCTGGTCACATAGAAGGCGGCTTTGCCAAAGAGCTTCAGGCCGGAATTGGCGTCATAGACATAGGTGGCCAAAGGCTTGAACCCGGTGTCGCGAATGGCGGCCATGGCATCGAAAAACTCGCCCATGGTGGCATAGGAGGAAATGCCATCGCGCGGATGCCAAATCTCGGCCGGTTTGCCCACATTGGCCACAGCCGTATCCACCACCGAAGCGGTCATCTCGGCATAGCCTTCGCCAATGGCGGCTTCCACATAGCTATCGACCACCCATTTGTCGAAATCCAGCGGCGGCACATCCCGTTCGCGCACCAGCAGCGCATGGCTTTCTTTCAAGCTGTCCACCCATTGCGGTTTGATCGAGCTCTCAAAGGTCGAGATGCCGCCATCGCTGAAATAGAGATAGAGCACTTCTTTCTCGATCCCGGTCCATTCCGAGACTTTGATCGCGGCGGTCAGGGGATCGTTATTGAGCCATTCCTGCGCTTCAAGTGTGGCATTCACATAGGCATCCACGATCTCGGGATATTCCTCGGCAAAGGATTTGGTCACCACTGTGCCGTGGAAAGTGGGAATATTCGCCTCGGAGCCATCATAGACTTTGCGCCCGGTGCCCCGAAATTCCATCACCTCGGACCAGGGCGTGAAATCCACATGGGCATCAATGCGCCCCATGGCGATATTGTTCACCCCCACGGGCGGGCTTTGGTTCACATAAGAGATATCATCGGTCATGCCCTCTTTGCTCATCACGCTGAGGAACATGCCCCAAGCGGCGCTGCCAAAGGGGGCCGAAACCGATTTGCCGCGCAGATCTTCGAGCGTGTAGATATCGCTTTCCACCGGCACGACCACACCATTGCCGGTGCCTTTCAGATTATAGCCGGTGATCTGGATCAGCAGGGATTCATCTTCGCCCCCCGCCTGAAAGGTCGCGCCATTCACGATCAAAGGGTAATCCCCCATCACCCCGAATTGCAGCTTGCCCGCAAGCATCTGATTGGTGATGGGCGGGCCCGATGTGTAATCGCGATAGACAAGTTCGTAATCCACACCTTCATAACGGCCGGTGGTGGGCAGGTGTTTTTCCAGAAGCTCGAGCTTCTCGATAATGATGCCCCCCGGAACCGTATTGGTCACGGTGCTCTGATGCCCGATTCCGATGGTGATGGTTTCTGCGAATGCGATCGTGCTTGCGATGCTAAGACCAGTGGTCAGAACGGTGCCGGTCAGCAGAGCTTTCATAGACATGATGGCGTCCCTGAGTGGTTGCGTTTGATAAAACCAGTATTCGGGACATCTGATTGTTGGCGAAGCGTGAGAGCCACT
>JAOXSB010000071.1 GCA_025800345.1 Mangrovicoccus sp.
CCGTATTGCCTGTGACCAACACATCCACCTGCCCGGCCATATAGGCCGAAAGCGTCGCCGCATTATCGCCAAAACGGATCAGCTCCGCCCCTTCGGGCAAGGATTTGGACAGCTCCAGATCCTCGATCGTTCCGCCGGTCACACCAGCTTTTAGACCGGCCAGATCCTCGGGCCCGGAAATATCCAGATCCGGCGCGGCAAAGGCGCCGGAAAAGAAAGGCGCATAGGCCGAAGAAAACCAAATGGATTTGGCCCGCTCAGGATTGGCCCCCATGGAGGAGACCACCAGATCCACCGTCCCTGAGGTCAGAAAGGGGATGCGCTGTTTCGAGGTGATGGGCTTGATCTCAAGCTCCACCCCCAGATCCTCGGCGATCAGCTTGGCCACATCCACGTCATACCCCACATGATCGAAATCCGGGCCGACCGAGCCAAAGGGCGGGAAGTTCTCCGGCACCCCGATGGTGATCTTGCCTTTGTCCAGGATCTCGGAAAGCTGATCGGCGGCAGCGGAAAACGGCATCAGCGCAGCCGCGCCAATGGCCCCGGCCACTAGGGCTGTTTTGAGTTTTGCGAACATGTCACGTCCTTTCTGTGAATGTGATCGGGGAAGGGTCAGCGGGTTTTGCCTAGCGCTTGTTTGCGCTCCATCGCTTTGGACCATTGCGAGAGCGGAAAGCAGAGCGCGAAATAGATCAGCGCCACGATGGGAAACACGATGAAGGGCTCCGCCCCTGGCACTTGGCTATTGGCGATTTTCTTGCCCCATCGCATCAGATCGGTGAAATCGATGATATAGGCCATGGAAGTGCCTTTGATCACTTGCACCATGAACCCCACCGTGGGCGGGGTGGCGATGCGCAGGGCTTGCGGCGCGATCACATCCAGCAAGGTTTGGCGAAATGTCATGCCCAGGGCGCGGGCGCCTTCCCATTGGCCATTGGGCACGCTTTCCAGCGCCCCGCGCCAAACCTCGGACATATAAGCACTGGTGAAAAGCGTCAGGGAAATGCCCGCGGCTAGCCAGGGCGAGACATCCACCTTAAAAAAAGACGGCACCCCCAACCCGATCAGGAACAGCAGCATCAAAAGCGGGATCGATTGGAACAGCCAGATATAAGAGGTGGCAAAGATCCGAGTGGCGCGATTGGGCAGGATCTTCAGCACCGTCATCACCAGCCCGATCAAGCCGCCACCGATAAAGGCCACTAAGGACAGATAAATCGTGTATTGGGTGGCATCGAGCAGGATGAAAATCATCTTGCCGTAGAACTCACCAAAGATGGATTGCAAAAACCCGATCATCGGCTTTTCCCCCACCAGGGGAAGGCCGCGCGAAACATCAGCGCAAACCCGCCTTTGAACAGATAGACCATCCCCATGTAGAGGATCGTCAGCACGATAAAGACCTCAAAATCTCGAAAGGTCCGATCCGCCACATAGCGCCCGGCCCAGGTCAGATCCTTGACCCCAATTTCCGAGACTAGCCCGGTGGTCAGGAACAAAAACACGAACTGACTGGTCATTGAGGGAAAGACTTTGGCAATCGCCTGGGGCAAGATCACATCGCGAATGGTTTGCCAGCGGCTCATGCCCAAGGCCATGGCCCCTTCGCTTTGCCCCGCCGGCACCGATTGAATCCCCGCCCGGATCACCTCTCCGAAATAGGCCGAGAAATTCAGCGCAATGGCCAGCACCACCGATGCTTCGAGCGACCAGGCATAGCCCAGCAGCAAGGGCAGACCAAAAACCACAAAGAATAGCTGCACGATAAAGGGGGTGTTGCGGATGAACTCCACATAAGAGACCGCCGGGATGCGTAGCCAAAGCGGCATCTCGCGCCCTTGGGCCAAGGCCAGCAAGATCCCCAGCGTGATCCCGAAAAACGATCCTACAACGGTGAGCCAGAAACTGTTCCAGACCCCCAGTATCAGCGTGTCGATATAATCCTGCGAGCGCCAGATTTCATAAAAACGGAAATCGAACATTACAGGATCTGGCTCAGGAAGTTCTGAGTGCGCTCGTTCTGAGGATTGTCGAAAAACGCATCGGGCGTATTTTCTTCAACGATTTGCCACGCATCCATAAAGATCACCCGATCCGCGACCTCTCGGGCAAAGCCCATCTCATGGGTCACGCAGAGCATGGTCATGCCCGTCCCGGCGAGCTCCACCATGGTTTCCAGCACCTCCCCCACCATCTCCGGGTCCAGCGCCGAAGTGGGTTCATCAAACAGCATCAAGCTGGGCTCCATACATAGCGCGCGGGCAATGGCGACACGCTGCTGCTGGCCGCCGGAAAGCTGGCCGGGGAATTTATCGGCCTGCTCGGGGATGCGAACGCGGGTGAGGAATTTCATGCCCACCTCGCGGGCCTCGGCTTTGCTGCGCTTGAGCACCCGGCGCTGCGGCAGAATGCAATTATCCAGCACGCTTAGATGGGGAAAGAGATTGAAGTTTTGAAAGACCATCCCCGCATCGCGGCGCAGCTTTTCCACATCCTTCATTTTGTCGGACAAGGTCACACCATCGACAGTGATGGTGCCTTCTTGATGGCTTTCCAGATGGTTGATGCAGCGGATCAAGGTGGATTTGCCCGAACCTGAGGGGCCGCAAATCACAATCCGCTCGCCCCGCTGCACGGTCAGATTGATGTCCCGGAGCACCTGGAAATCACCATACCATTTGTTCACGCCCTTAAGCGTCACGGCAATGTCATCACTGGCCTGTTGCGGTGCGGCCTGAGACTGGATCATGGGCGCGGTGCCTTTCCTTCAGGTATTCCCAAAGGCTAGCCGACTGGCCGCCGCGCCCTAAAATGCTTTCCACGGGGAATAGCCTTGGTCAGCCCAAGGCCCCGAATTTCACCGCATGAAACAATTTTTGCTCATAGATGCAGCGGTTTTCAAACCCTGGCAGGGTTTTTGCGCGCGTTTTATCCTGCAATCAGTTTGTCCCGCATTGCCAACTTGTTTTCGTCAGTCTGCGAGTTGCTTAATTTTGCCGGTCAGGCCGTCATCTCGGTGGTATATCCTTGCCAAGGGTCGAAGGCGTCAGAGCGGGCGTGACGGTCGGATTTGGCGGAGAGCCGATAGCGGCGGGGACAGAAGATGTAAAACTTCAGACTTGATCTGACGGGCGCCTCAGCTTTCGGCGCTGAGAATGGGTTCGGCACTATCCGATTGGTCGTGCGTTTTGATCGTCTTCTCGGCAGCGATGTGTAACGTTTCGCGGAAGGTCTGCATAGGCGTTTTGCCGTAGCAGTATCTCCCAGAATGAGGCCGCTCTTCGTTGTACTTGGCGAGCCACGCGTCCAGATCGGCCTGCAATTCTTCGACCGAACGGTACAACTTCTTGCGGAAAGCGATATCGTAGAATTCATCCTTGATGGTCCGATGGAACCGCTCGCAGATGCCATTTGTTTGTGGCGAATTGGCTTTCGTCTTTGAATGATCGACATCCTCGACCGCCAGATAAAGCTGATAGGCGTGGTTCTCGACCTTGCCGCAGTATTCCGTGCCTCGATCTGTAAGGACGCGCAGCAGGCCGATCTTGTGCTCGGCAAAGAAGGGGATCACACGGTCGTTCAACAGGTCCGCCGCCGTGATCGCCGTCTTCTCGGTATAGAGCTTGCAAATGGCCACGTGGGCGTAGGTATCGACGAAAGTCTGCTGGTAGATGCGCCCGACGCCCTTCATTGTGCCAACATCGTAGGTGTCCTGGCTGCCCAAATAGCCAGGATGGTGGCTCTCAATCTCGCCATGCGCTTCCTTTTTGGCCTTCGCTCTTTCCAGTGCGGCCATCTGTGAACCGCCCCGGTTTTGCCGGAGGCTGATTACTCCGTTTCACGCGACTTTATCGAACTGGTTGCACTGTTCACAGAACTTCTCCTCGGCTTCTGCTGGCGGGATGTTTCCGATGGGTTGCAGCAGGCGGCGGTTGTTGA
>JAOXSB010000078.1 GCA_025800345.1 Mangrovicoccus sp.
TCATTTCGCTGCGAATGCTGCTGAGCTCGCTCAACAGCTCGCTGGCATCACTGCTCAATGCCGCGCCGCTGCTGGGCTGCTCGAGCCCATCGCCTTCGGCGGTCAAGAGCCAGGTCAGCGAGACATTGAGCAGCCCCGCAAGCAATTGCAACTTATTGGCTCGCGGCTCGGATAGATCCTCTTCCCAACCGCGCAGGGTCTTTAATTTGACCCCCAAACGCCGGGCCAGTTCCGCTTGACTTAATCCCACAGCTTCGCGGGCGCCTGCGACGCGATCCCCAAATGTAGAGCTTTCAACGCTAAACCACTCCGGTACGCTATTTGACACGTCCATGACATTCCCTTTCGCCAGAGGCTTGAACCGCGCAATGCAGAAGCCTAAGCAGTTCGCAACCTCAATTCAACCGGAGAGCCCCATGAGCGTTCTGTCCGCCACGCTGGATCGTGTGAAACCGTCGCCTACTATTGCCGTGACCAATAAGGCGCGCGAGCTGAAAGCTGCGGGCAAGGATGTGATCGGCCTGGGGGCCGGCGAGCCTGATTTCGACACGCCGCAGAACATCAAAGACGCCGCCGTGGCCGCGATTGCTGCGGGTCATACGAAATACACCGCCGTTGATGGCTTGCCCGAGTTGAAGGCCGCGATCTGCGCCAAATTCAAGCGCGACAATGAGCTGGATTACATCCCAGCCCAAGTCACTGTGGGCACTGGCGGCAAGCAAGTGCTTTACAACGCGCTGATGGCCACGTTGAATCCCGGTGATGAGGTGATCATCCCTGCCCCGTATTGGGTGAGCTATCCCGATATGGTGCTGCTGGCAGGCGGCGAGCCGGTGGTGGCCGAAGCCACGGCCGAGACCGCTTATAAACTGACCGCCGAGCAGCTTGAGGCCGCGATCACGCCCAAAACCAAATGGCTGATCTTTAACTCGCCCTCCAACCCAACCGGGGCCGCTTATAACCGCGAAGAGCTCAAAGCCCTGACCGATGTGCTCATGCGCCATCCCCATGTTTGGGTGATGACCGACGATATGTATGAACATCTGGTTTATGATGGTTTCGACTTCGTCACCCCTGCCCAGATTGAGCCTGGGCTTTATGACCGCACGCTGACGGTGAATGGCGTGTCCAAAGCCTATGCCATGACTGGCTGGCGCATCGGCTATGCTGCAGGCCCGGAAAAGCTGATCGCGGCCATGCGCAAAGTGCAATCGCAATCCACCTCCAACCCCTGCTCCATCAGCCAATGGGCCGCGGTCGAGGCGCTGAACGGGCCGCAAGATTACATCCCCTCCAATAACGAGATCTTCAAACGTCGCCGGGATATGGTGGTGGAGATGCTCAACGCGGCCGAAGGCATCACCTGCCCCACCCCAGAAGGCGCGTTCTATGTCTATCCCTCCATCGCGGGTTGCCTGGGCAAGACCAGCGCAGGCGGCGTAAAGATCGAAGATGACGAGACCTTTGCCACCGCGCTGCTTGAGGAAAAAGGCGTGGCGGTGGTCTTTGGGGCGGCCTTTGGCCTCTCGCCCTGCTTCCGGGTGAGCTATGCGACCTCGGACGCGCTGCTTCAGGATGCCTGCACCCGCATCCAGGAATTCTGCGCCAGCCTGAGCTGAGCCAATATTTCGGGCGGGACCGGCTTTGCATCGGTCCTGCCCCGCGCCTTTACGGCAATTGCTGCACGCCGCGGGTCCAAAACCGATGCATCATCGGCACCGCCGCACAGGTAAGCCCGAGCACCAGCCCCAGCCAAATCCCCGCCGCGCCCAGGCCGAGGGGAAAGCCCAGAACATAGCTGGCCGGTGCGCCAATTCCCCAATAGCTGATAGCGGCGATCCACATGGGCACTTTTGTGTCTTGCACCCCGCGCAACAGGCCCAAAGCCACCACTTGCAGCCCATCGGCCAATTGAAACAGCGCCGCACAGGCCAATAGCAACGTGCCTGTGGCCAAGATCGCCACCCGTTGCGGGTCATCAGGAGATAAGAACCAGCCCATCAGCAATTTCGGAACGCCCAAAAACGCCACAATGGTCAAAGCCACAACCAATGCGGACAGCGCGATAACAACCTTGCCGCCTCGGCGCAGGCTTTTGCCATCCCGCCGCCCCAAAGCGCGGCCTGCGCGCACGGTCGCAGCTTGGCTGAGCCCGATATGGATCATGAAGGTGATCGAGGCGATTTGCAGCGCGATCCCATGGGCGGCCAAAGGCACCGTGCCCAAACGCCCCACGAGGAAAGAGGAAAAGGAAAATAGCCCGACTTCGGCGATATTGGTCACGCTAATCGGCCAGCCTAGGCGAAACACCGCCCCAAGCGCCGCCCAATCGGGCCGCCAAAGACGTTGCAGCAAATCATAATCAGGCAATTTGCGCAGGATATAGAGCACCAGCGCCAGGGCCGAGGCAGCATTGATCACCACGCTGGAAATCGCCGCACCGCGCACGCCCAGTTCCGGCGCGCCAAAATTGCCGAAAATCAGCACATAGTTCAGACCAGCATTGAGCAGCGCCGCCCCAAGGGTGGCCCACATCACGATCCGGGTCAGTTCCAGCGCTGACAGGAAACTGCGCAGCACCATGATCATCAGCCCTGGGATCAGCATCCAGCCCGCGATGCGCAGATAGATCGCCGCCAATTCGGCCACCTCGGCAGTCTGGCCGGTGCGCTGGAAAATCCCGCCCGCTGACAGCAGTACCGCCATGCCCGGCACGCAATAGACCAAACAGGCCCACAGCCCCATGCGGGTGACCCGGCGCACTTGGGTTGTGTCATTGGTCTCGGCCGCCGCCGCCGCCAAGGGCACCACCGCCCAAGCCAGCCCAGCCCCCAGCAGGAACACCACAAAATAAAGCCCAAAGGCCAAAGTGACCGCGGCCAATTCCGCAGCCCCATACCAGCCCAGCATGATCGTATCAGTGGTGTTGATGGCAATCTGCGCAAGCTGGCTGCCCACCAAAGGCAAGCCAAGCTGGAGCACCGCGCGTATATGCTCGGGATAGGTATTGGCCTGTTTCATCTCTCGCCACAGAAGTTCGAAGTTGCGGTATGCAGCGCGTCGGGACTGGGTCAGGGTCCGACCCGGGCAACACCGCGAGCGACCCTGATCGCGGCACAGATCCCGAAGGGAGACGTCACTTGCCTCCCCCTATCCGCCGCGCGGCCCGGCGGTCAATGCTTCTTTGGTCAAAGGACTGTGCGCCGCAACGCGGCTATTGCACCTCGACATAGCGGGCGAAACTGCGATCCGTGACCGCCCGGCGATGTTGCTTCAAGCTGCGCGAACGGGGCACAAATCGAATGCCCCCATAAAGATCATTATAACCTTCAAGCCCGCGATACTCGACCAGGGTATGCCCCCATTCCATGAAAAAGCTCACAGGCCAGCGGCGCGGGCGATATTCAACGCCAATGCCGCCAATATCCCCATCCGCATCCCCCATCAGCCCGGCCCAAAGCGCTAGATCATCCAGCGGGAACCAGATCGCTTCGATTTGACCAAAGGCCGATGTTTCCGTGCGCTCGGTCAGATCTTCAGCGCCGGTGACATATTGCACCCCAAGCATCCCGCGCAGATCAATGGCATTGCCGAACCGCTCGGCGCTATAGGCCAGCTCGCCGCTGGTTTCGCGATCATCAGCCCAGCGAATGCGCCCACCCACAGAGTGCCGCCCCCAGCCAGTGCCCCAACTGCGCGAGATCTCGGCCCCTAAATTGGCGGGATAAGAGCTAGAGAAATCCTCGTTGCGCACGCCCAGCTCTGCCGCCCCGCGCCATTGGCCGCCCTCCACCCGCCAAGTGGCCCCGATCGTGGCGCGGATAATGTCATTGTCACTGTCTTCCAATGTGGCCCGGGCCGCATAAGAAAAGCTGCCATCCCATTCAAAATCGGGCAGTGCCTCTTGCGCCGCCAATGGGCCCGCAACAGGGGCGATCAATAATGCGCAAAAAGCAGGTTTCCACATGGGGCGATCTCCGAACAGTCTCGGCGCGAGAATGACAGAGCCGACCCTTTGAGAAAAGCCGATAAAGCGCCGCGCAAGCGGCGGCGCTCTCACATTAACGTGGTTGTTTTAGGGGCCGCAATTGCAGCGATCAGGCGCGGCCCAACATCCGCAACAATGTGGTGTCGCGATCCAGCAGATGATGCTTCAAGGCCCCGGCGAAATGGAGCCCAAGCGCAATCACAAAGGCCCAGGCCATCGCCCCGTGAAGCGCATAGGCTGCGTTGTTGAGCCCTTTCACCTCCGGCCCTGCGGGAATGGTGAATAGGCCAAACACCTCCACTGCGCGCCCACCAAAATACGAGCCGATGATCCCCGACAGCGGCATGATCACAATCGCTGCAATCAGCACCCAATGGATCACATGGGACAGCTTGGCCTGCCATGAGGGCATCTCCACCGCCTCGGCCTTAAAGCCTTGCAGCAAACGATATCCGATCCGCCACACCCCAAAGCCCAAGATCAGCACCCCCACTGCTTTATGTATCCCGAAAAGCTGCCCGAGCTGGGGGCCTCTGGGCGCGAAATTGGCGATATAAAAACCGAAAATCGTTATAGCGATCATCGCAAAGGCAATCAGCCAGTGATTGAGCCGCGAGAGCAGATCATAATTGTCGCGAGCTCCCGCAAGGGAGTGGGATTGGCTTTGGCGCATAGCGGCCTCCTGGATCATTTTTCTTGGATTGGTCGTTATTTATGCATGATACGCAAAGACCAAAGTATTCCGTCGCCAAATCCACCCTCTTTCCCCGCCGTCATGAAAAAATCATCCAGATCCCATGCGGGTCAGCGCAAAGCCTTTCGCCTGGGCGGCAACGGGCCTAAGATGCGTGCCAATCAAATACAGGCGAGCAGTCCATGGCTGATGATCTTCTCTCCGGGGCGGGCCCCGATACCTCTTCTTATGACGCCTCGGCGATTGAGGTGCTCGAAGGGCTCGAGCCGGTGCGCAAACGCCCTGGGATGTATATCGGCGGCACCGATGAGCGCGCTCTGCACCATCTGGTGGCCGAAGTGCTCGACAATGCGATGGACGAGGCCGTGGCCGGCCATGCCAGCCGCATTGAGGTAACCTTGCATGCCGATGGTTCGGCCAGCATCCGCGATAATGGCCGCGGCATTCCCGTGGACCCGCATCCGAAATTTCCCGATAAATCCGCGCTGGAAGTGATCCTTTGCACCCTGCATGCGGGCGGCAAATTTTCCGGCAAAGCCTATGAAACCTCTGGCGGTTTGCACGGGGTTGGGGTGTCGGTGGTCAATGCCCTGTCCGATGAATTGCGGGTGGAAGTGGCGCGCGAGCGCAAGCTCTTCGCCCAGGAATTTTCCCGCGGCATCCCCCAAGGGCCCGTCGAAGAAGTGGGCGCGGCCCCCAATCGCAGGGGCACCACAGTGCGGTTCCACCCGGACGCGCAGATTTTCGGCAAGCTGGTGCTCAAACCCGCGCGGCTGATGAAAATGACCCGTTCGAAAGCCTATTTGTTCTCTGGGGTCGAGATCCGCTGGAAATCCGAGATTGATGACGGGGAAACCCCCACCGAGGCGGTGTTCCATTTCCCCGGCGGTCTGGCGGATTATCTAAGCGAAACCTTAGGCAGCGCGGCCACCTATGCGGACCGGCCCTTTGCGGGCAAAGTCAGTTTTCAAGAGCGCTTCAACACGCCGGGATCTGTGGAATGGGCGATCAATTGGACCCCGACCCGCGACGGGTTCATCCAAAGCTATTGTAACACCGTGCCCACCCCCGAAGGCGGCACCCATGAGGCCGGGTTCTGGGCAGCGATCCTGAAAGGCATTCGCGCCTATGGAGAGCTGGCCAATAACCGAAAAGCGGCGCAAATCACCCGCGATGATCTGATCACCGGCGGCTGCGCTTTGGTCAGCTGTTTCATCCGCGAGCCGGAATTTGTCGGCCAAACCAAAGACCGTCTGGCCACCACCGAGGCGCAGCGCCTGGTGGAAAACGCCGTGCGCGATCATTTTGACAATTGGCTGGCCGCCGATACGAAATCGGCTGGGGCCATTTTGGATTTCCTGGTGCTGCGCGCCGAAGAACGCCTGCGCCGCAAACAGGAAAAAGACACGGCCCGAAAATCGGCCACTAAAAAGCTGCGCCTGCCGGGCAAGCTGGTGGATTGCTCGCAACAGGCCCGCAATGGCACCGAGATCTTTTTGGTAGAAGGCGACAGCGCGGGAGGTTCAGCCAAAATGGCCCGGGACCGCAAAACCCAAGCGCTGCTGCCCCTGCGCGGAAAGATCCTCAATGTGCTTGGCGCGGCCAGCTCAAAACTGGGTCAAAACGCCGAGATCAATGACCTGTGCCAAGCCCTTGGCGTGGGCATGGGCACCAAATTCCGCACCGATGATCTGCGCTATGACAAGGTCATCATCATGACCGATGCGGATGTGGACGGTGCCCATATCGCGGCGTTGCTCATGACGTTTTTCTTTTCGCAAATGCGGCCGCTGATCGATGCAGGCCATCTCTATCTGGCTTGCCCGCCGCTTTACCGGCTGACCCAAGGGGCCAAGCGGGTCTATTGCTTGGACGAGGCCGAGCGGGATGAATGGCTGGCCAAAGGGCTTGGCGGCAAAGGCAAGATCGATGTGAGCCGGTTCAAAGGTCTGGGCGAGATGGACGCGAAAGATCTTAAAGACACCACCATGAACCCCGAAAGCCGCCAATTGATCCGCGTCACCATCCATGATGATGAACCCGGCGAGACCGATGATCTGGTGGAACGGCTCATGGGCAAAAAACCCGAAAAACGCTTTGAATATATCCAGCAAAACGCCCAATTCGTCGAAGAGCTGGATGTGTGAGCCTTTCGCGTTTTTGATCCAACGCAAAGCAAGACCTTGAAAACACGATACTATCTGAGCATTCTTTAAGGAAAGCACAGAGAGTTCGCCATGAGATTGGCCTTCATAGTTACAGCTTTGCTCACGGTTCACAGCATCGGCGCTGCCGAGGCTGGATATTCCTCGAAAGGCATCACGCTCCCCACCCCGGAAATGACCATCGCCCATGGTGGCGGTTGCCGCAAAAACTCGCCACCTGGACAATGCTGTCACGCAGGCTCGCAACCCTATCATTGCCACTAGATCGCTACTGCGTCCCGAAAGGCGCACCCGAAGGGGATGCCATCGAGGCCGCGAGGCAGGAAAGCCGCCAATGGTTGCCCTGCAGCTGTCTCGTTGACTCTGCGCTCTTGGGTCCTTTATCACGCGAAGTCATGATCAGCACGTTCTCCGCATCGCAGAACTATTACCCTCAGCTACGATAGCTGCGGGCAATTGATCATTGGTTTTCCGCTGCCCCCGACAGCGGTCAACCTTCAAAAGACCTTGTGCCGGGCGGCACATTCAAAGGTCTCAAAATGAGCAAAAACAGCAGTTCCCACCCCACCTCACTAGGCATCATAGGCTTCGGTGCATTCGGACAACTAGCAGCACATCATCTCGGCCAGCATTTCGAAATTTCAGCCTATGATCCGTCCCAAGGCGTTGCCAAGATCGCAAAGCAACTCAGCGTGCATCTGTCATCATTGCATGCAGTTTCGCAGGCTGATGTAATCCTTATTGCGGCGCCAGTGCCGTCGTTTGAGCAGGTTGTCAGCGAGATTGCAGTTGCTTGCAAACCTGGCGCGTTGATTGTCGATGTTGGCTCAGTCAAAGTGGGCCCCTCCGAAATCATGCGGCGGTTGCTACCGAACCATGTAGACATCGTAGCTACTCACCCTTTGTTCGGCCCTCAGAGCGCCGCAAAAGGTATTGAGGGTCTAAAGATTGCAGTCTGCCCGATCCGGGGAAGACGGCATTCAAGGCTGGCTACGTTTTTAAGCAGGTCTCTCGGTCTGACTGTCATCATAACAACGCCTGAAGATCACGACCGCGAAGCAGCAGTTGTGCAAGGGCTCACCCACCTCATCGCCAAGGTGCTACTGAGAATGGGACCGCTGCCAACGCGCATGACCACAAAGAGCTTTGACTTGCTATCTGAGGCGGTTTCTATGGTTCAACACGATGCGCCAGAAGTCTTCGAAGCGATTGAGCAGGCTAATCCTTACGCCGAGACGGTAAGACGGAGCTTTTTTGACTTGGCCGCATGTTTGAGCGCCGAGCTGGAAACGGCATTGAGGCCCCCACCAAACTAGAGAGCGGACATTGATAGGGCAGCCACCAATGCCAACTTAGCACCCCAAGCCAACAAATCGGAAAAACCGGCTGACCGTCAGCTCTCGGCGGCGCGGCATTTGTTTACAGCGGGGCAAATACGTCCCCAAATAACCTGATACGAAAAGGAGGCCGGTGGCCCCCTGATCGGGTCCGCTTATGCAGGCTGGCGCGTTGCGGCGATCACCACGTCGCGGATATTTACGTTCTGGGGCTGGCCATACATGAACATGGCTGTGCGGGCGATATCCTCGGCCACCAGCACCCCGCCCATGCTTTCTTTCCACGCGTTATAGCCGTCTTTGATGGCTTGATCGGTGGTGTGGCTGAGCAGCTCGGTCTCCACCGCGCCAGGGCAAAGGGTCATTACCCGCACATTGCTGCCGGACACTTCTTCGCGGACATTTTCCGACATGGAAGAGACCGCGAATTTCGTGCCCACATAGGCAGCGTGGTCGGGAAAGCTCTTTTTGCCCGCAATCGAAGAGATATTGAGGATTGTGCCCCCTTGGCGAGCTTTCATCCCCGCCAGCACCGCTTGCATGCCGGTCAGCAGCGCCAGCACATTGACATCGAACATTTGCCGCCATTGCGCCGGGTCTTGGGTGTCGATCTGCCCCAGCAGCATCACGCCAGCATTATTGACCAAGCAATCCACTGGCCCGAACTGGGCCTCGGCCTCGGCGATCGCCGCTTTGAAGGCGGCGGCATCGGTCACATCCACCGCCCGGCACAGGGCATTGGGCAGGCCCAGCGCTTCGATCTTATCAATCCGGCGCCCAAGCAGCAAAAGCGGGTGCCCCGCCGCTGACATCTCTTTGGCAATCGCCGCACCAATGCCCGAAGAGGCCCCGGTGATCACCACCAAAGGTTTCGCATGCTCGCTCATATCCATAATCCTTATCGCAGAGGCTCATGCCCCATTGCCCCTTTTTTGGGCGAAATGAAAACTCAAAAAACGCCCTCCTCGCGGGGACTTGAGCGCAAGGCCGATAGCCCCGCTCGAAATCCCCCGCTAAACTGCGGCTCAGGATTATATTGGAGCCCCCCATGCGCGTTTCATTCGCCCTGATTGCTTTTCTACTCACTGCCCTGCCAGCGCTTGCCCAATCGGATATGGCCCCGCGTGAAGGCTGGGCCGTGCATCCTAGCGACAAACCCTATGGTGCGCTGATTGATGCGGTGAAATCCACCGCTGGCCTGCATAAGCTGGGCGTGGTGACTGAGGCAGGCCCCACGGAAACCGCCCGCGCCCGGGGCGTTGAGATCCCTGGCAATCGGGTTATCGGGCTCTTTAACAATCTTTACGCGGTGCGCATCCTGAAGCTTTCCACCCCGGCAATGATCGAAGCGCCCATCCGGCTTTATGTGACGGAAAATGCCGATGGCACCGCGACCCTGTCATATAAACTGCCCAGCGCCGTTTTTGCCCCTTATGCGGAAGAAGCCGGGGCTGAATTGACCATCGCCGCAGCCGAGCTCGATTTGATTTTCGAGGCGCTCGTGCAAGATGCGTTGCGCTAAAGCTGCCTGTCTTTTGGCGGCAGCGCTCATCCTGAGCGGTTGTGTCCAGCGCCCGCTCAGCCCCAATGAGATCACCTATGCAGAAAGCTTGTTGCCCGGGCTTGACCCGAGCCAGATAAGCGTGACCCGCGGCGCGGTGACAGGCAATTGGATCCGCCATCGCCCACCGCGCCCGGCCAAAGCCTGCCGCGAGCGGATCTTTCCGCCGGAAACAGAGCCGCGCATCCCCTATAGCACCGCAGCCTTCGTGCTGGGCGAGGAAATCTACTACAATCGCCGCCTCTATCGGGATGATGTTCTGAGCGCTTATCCGCAAACCCTCGCGTTGGCCCATGCGATGTTGCTTGCCCATGAGCTCACCCATGTGTGGCAATGGCAAAACCGGGATATGACAGGCTATCATCCACTCCGCGCGCTCCATGAACAACGCAACGCGGATCCATATCTTTACGATCTCGACCCGCCCCAGGATTTTCTGGACTACGGATTTGAACAGCAAGCGGCATTGGTGGAAGAATATGCCTGTTGCCGCGCGCTGGACCCAAAGGGCGGGCGCACCCAAGCGCTTTATGACTTGCTGCTGCCTTATTTCCCGGGCCTCGCCCCAGCAGAGCCGGCCAAGCAGATCAGCTTGCCTTGGCCTGATGCTGACACCAAGGGGGCATGCGCCTAGCGGGCAATCGGCATACCGAGCTTGGCCAATGCCTCGAGCGAAAGCTCATCGGCTTGTTTGCCATAGGTTTGAAACCGCGCCAGAACCGCATCCATCTGAGCCTCCGTTAAGATCACCGGATCCTCCATTTGCCGGGCGATCACATATTGATGGCAGAGCGCTTCGATCTCGCCTGCCAGCCAAAGCGCTTTGTCCAGGCCCGGGGCGCAGCAAATCATCCCATGATTGCCCAGCAAACAGGCCTGGCGATCCTCCAGCGCTGCCATCATCGCCTGGGACAATTCCTGGGTGCCAAACAGCGCATAATCCGCACAGCGCAGGGTGCTGCCCCCGGCCACAGCGATCATGTAATGAAAGGGCGGAATATCCTGGCGCAGACAGGACAGCGCCGTGGCATGGGTGGAATGGGTGTGGATCACCGCCCCTGCCTCGGGCCGCGCGCGGTAAAGATCATGGTGCATCCGCCATTCCGACGAGGGCAGGAAATCCCCGCGATAGCCACCTTCGAGATCCATGAACACGATCTGATCAGGGCGCATCGCCTCATAGGCCAGCCCCGAAGGGGTGATCAAAAACCCGCCATCGCAGCGCGCGCTAACATTGCCTGAACTGCCCTGATTGATCCCCAGCGCATTCATTTTCAAACAGGTTTCGATCACTGCTTGGCGCAATAGCAGATCATCGGGCGCGGCAAGGGCAAGGCTCATGGGGCGGGCTCCAAAGAGATAGCGCCTCAGCCATAGGCTGCGAACAGGCCAAGTGCCAGAGACAAGCGGCGCTTTGCGTCACAGCCCCGCCCGCGATGCTTGCACTTGGGCCGGGGATGATGCTCAAAGCTACCCCATGTAGATTGCGGCCCAAAGGACATGCGCCATGAAAATCGACGGCACCGCCTATCGCACCATTTGGCTGGCCCCCGATGGGCGGCAGGTTCAAGTGATTGACCAAACCAAGCTGCCTTTCGTGTTTGAGACGCTCACCTTGGACACTCTGGAAGATGCGGCCCAAGCGATTGAAACCATGGTGGTGCGCGGCGCGCCGCTGATCGGGGCGACAGCAGCTTATGGGATGGGTCTGGCCATGGCGGCAGATCCCTCGGACGCGGCGCTAGAGGCCGCTTATACGCGGCTCATGGCCACGCGCCCCACAGCGGTCAATTTGCGTTGGGCATTGGATGATTTGCGGGCGCTGCTGACACCGCTTGCACCCGAGGCCCGGCGTGCCGCCGCCTATGCCCGCGCTGGCGAGATTTGCGATGATGATGTGGAAATCTGCGCCAGCATTGGCCGCCACGGGCTGGCGCTGATCCGCGAGATCGCCGCGAAGAAAGCCCCGGGCGAGCCGGTCAATGTGCTGACCCATTGCAATGCGGGTTGGCTTGCCACCGTGGATTGGGGCACCGCCACCGCCCCGGTCTATATGGCCCATGATGAAGGCATCCATGTGCATGTCTGGGTGGATGAAACCCGCCCGCGCAATCAAGGCGCGGCGCTCACCGCCTATGAGCTGGGCCATCACGGGGTGCCTCATACAGTCATCCCCGACAATACTGGCGGGCATTTGATGCAACATGGCCAGGTGGATCTGGTGATCACCGGCACCGATCGCACCACCGCCACCGGCGATGTCTGCAACAAGATCGGCACCTATCTCAAAGCGCTGGCCGCTAAAGATAACGGCGTGCCTTTCTATGTGGCCCTGCCCTCGCCCACCATTGATTTCACTTTGTCAGACGGGGTGGCCGAGATCCCGATTGAACAGCGCGCGAGCCGTGAGGTGTCCCATATGACCGGGGTGAGCGAGAGCGGCGAGGTGGTCACTGTGGATATCGTCGCCGCGGGCTCTGCGGTGGCCAATTACGCCTTTGATGTGACCCCTGCGAGGCTGGTCACCGGGTTGATCACCGAAGCGGGCATTTGTCCGGCCAGCCGCGAAGGCATCGCTGCTTTGTTCCCTGACCGGATCTAGGCGCATGCCCCTACGCGCTTCAAAATTGCTTTGAGTTCGTGAATTTTTGTTGCCCGGCCCCAGGTGCTTATGCCAATGGGCGGCCATGGCCGGGCTCCGGTCGCAAGTGATTCACGAATAGGGGCAGGCCATGGCGCATCACCAAAAAGACACGGGCGCGATCCCTTCCGAAGTGCCCAGCCCAGCTGAGGCTTCGGCCACGCTTTATGGGCTTGATCGCTGGGGCCAGGGACATTTTTCCATCAATGAGGCGGGCGATCTGTGCTTGCACAACCCGCTGCGCGAAGACGGGCCTGCCATCAGCCTGCCCCAGATCACCAAGGATCTGTTGGAGCAGGGCATTCACGCGCCGCTGCTGCTGCGGGTGACCGATTTTCTGGAATATGAAATCGCCCGGGTGAATGAAGGCTTTGCCGAGGCCATGGCCCGCAATGACTATCGCGGCAGCTATCGCGGCGCCTTCCCCATCAAGGTCAATCAACAGGCCCAGGTGGTGGACCGGATTTTGGAATGCGGGCGCAAATATAATTACGGGCTGGAGGCAGGATCCAAGCCGGAATTGGTGATTGCCCTGGCCCATAGCCTGCCCAAAGAAGCTTTGATCGTCTGCAATGGGGTGAAGGATTACGAATTCATCCGCCTGGCAACCCTGGCCCGCAAGCTCGATTTCAACACGATTATTGTGCTGGAAAGCCCGCGCGAAGTGGACACGGTGATTGAGGTCGCCCGCGAGCTTGACGTGGAACCCATGCTGGGTGTGCGGGTCAAGCTGACCCAAAAGATCGGCGGCAATTGGTCGGAAAGCTCGGGCGACCGCTCTACCTTTGGCATGAATACCGATCAGCTTGTGGCGGTGATCGACAAGCTGCGCGATCACGGGTTGCTACACTGCCTGCGCTTGCAACACTCGCATCTGGGCAGCCAAGTCCCCGATGTGAATGATGTGCGCCGCGCCGTCACCGAGGCCTGCCGCTATTTCGTGGAACTAACCCGCGAAGGCGCTCCCCTGACCCATCTGGATCTGGGCGGCGGTCTGGGCGTGGATTACACCGGCGAGCGCAAAGCGGTGGAAAACTCCATCAATTACACGGTGGAGGAATATGCCAGCAATGTGGTGGAAACCGTCACCTATGCCATGGATGAGGCGGACATAGACCATCCAGTTCTGGTCACCGAAAGCGGCCGGGCCGTGGTGGCGACCTCATCGCTGCTGATCTTCAACGTGTTGGAAGCCACGCTTTATGATGCGCCCTCGGCCCCTCCAGCCGAAGAAGGCGATCACCATCTGATGAGCGATTTGCTAGCGGTTGGATCTTATGTAACCGCGGCGCGGCTGCAAGAATGCTGGAATGATGCGAGCTATTATCGCAATGAGCTGCGCGCCCTATTTCGCCGGGGCACCATTGATCTGCGCCAGATGGCGCGGGCCGAACGGGTCTATCTGCATGTGATGGCGAAAATCCGGGCTTTGGCCGCACGGCAGGAAGACACCTCGGATATTGACGAAGAATTGGCCAAAATGGCCGATATCTATCACTGCAATTTCTCGCTCTTCCAATCCTTGCCCGATGTTTGGGCCATTGATCAGATCCACCCGATCATGCCGTTGCAACGGCTGGGCGAGCCACCATCGCGCCGGGCGATCTTGGCCGATATCACCTGCGATAGCGATGGTAAGATTGACCGCTTTATCCTAGGCGACGGGGTGTCGCCCTCGCTGCCAGTGCATGCGCTAGGAGAGGTAGATCCCTATTATCTAGGCGTGTTCTTTGTGGGCGCTTACCAAGAAACCTTGGGCGATCTGCACAATCTTTTCGGGGACACCAATGTGGCCACGATCCAATTGCGCGGCGATGGCGGGTTCGATCTGCTCCATGAGCAAGAGGGCGACACGATCTCGGAAGTGCTCGATTATGTGGAGTATGATCCCGAGGCCTGTATCAAAGCCTTCCGCAGCCTGGTGGATGGGGCGATCTCGGCCGGACAGATCAAACGCACGGACCGCCAGCTATTGATGCGCGCCTATCGCGACAGCATCAGCGGCTATACATATTATGAATGAGCCTGACAAAGGGGAACGGGATTATGGGTAAGGTTCTGGTGGTGGGCGCGGGCGGCGTCAGCTCGGCAGCGGTGCATAAAATGGCCATGAATGCCGAGGTTTTCACGGAAATCACCCTGGCTTCGCGGCGTAAGTTTAAATGCGACGAGATCGCCGCATCGGTGAAAACCCGCACTGGGATCGAGATCGCCACCGCCGAGCTGGACGCTATGGATGTGGCTGCCACCGTGGCCCTGATCCGGCAGACCGGGGCCGAGCTTTTGGTGAACCTGGCCCTGCCCTATCAAGATTTGGTGCTTATGGATGCGTGCCTCGAAGCAGGCTGCCATTATCTGGACACCGCCAATTACGAGCCCGAAGATAATGCCAAGTTTGAATATCACTGGCAATGGGCCTATCAGGACAAGTTCCGCGAGGCCGGTCTAACGGCCATTCTTGGCTCGGGCTTTGATCCCGGCGTGACCAGTGTTTTTGCCACGTGGCTGCGCAAGCACAAGCTCGATGGCATTCGCCAGATCGACATTCTCGATTGCAATGGTGGCGATAATGGCCAAAGCTTTGCCACCAATTTCAACCCCGAGATCAACCTGCGCGAAGTGCTGGCCGATGCCCGCCATTGGGAACAGGGCGATTGGCAAGTGACCCCGGCCATGACCCATAACGTGGCCTTTGATTTCCCCGGCGTCGGGGAAAAGAACATGTATCTGATGTATCACGAGGAATTGGAAAGCCTGTCGACCCATTTCCCCGAGATCGAGCGCGCCCGGTTCTGGATGACTTTTGGCGATGCTTATATCACCCATGCCAAAGTGCTGCAGAATGTGGGCATGACCCGGATCGACCCGGTGATGCATAACGGTCAGGAAATCATCCCGATCCAGTTTCTGAAAACCCTGCTGCCCGATCCCGGTGATCTGGGCGCGCTGACCAAGGGTAAGACCTGTATCGGCGATATCGCCACCGGCCCGGCCAAAGACGGCTCGGGCGAGAAGACCTATTACATCTATAATATCTGCGATCACGAGGTCTGCTATGCCGAGGTGGGCAGCCAAGCGGTGAGCTATACCACTGGCGTGCCTGCTATGATCGGCGCTTCCATGGTGCTCAAAGGGCTCTGGCGCGAGGCGGGCGTTTGGAACATGGAGCAGCTTGATCCAGATCCCTTCATGGAGATGCTCAACACCCAAGGCCTGCCCTGGGAAGTGCATGAGCTTTCCGGCCCGGTGGAGTTCTGATCCATGACCGCCCCAATGATGGCGACCCAGGCAGGTGATCCTGCGGCGTTTCGCGATTTCGATCTGCATCGCGTGCCCAGCCCCTGTTTCGTGGTCGATGAGATCGCGGTGGAACGCAATCTGGCCATGCTGCGCGATGTGGCGGATCTGTCCGGCGCACGCATCATGGCCGCGCTGAAAGCGTTTTCCATGTTCTCCCTGGGGCCATTGGTGGGGCGGTATCTTTCAGGCACTTGCGCCTCGGGCCTTTATGAGGCCCGGCTCGCACGCGAGGAATATCCCGGCGAAGTGGCCACATTCTGCGCCGCCTATAAGGACAGCGAATTTGACGAAACCCTGTCCTATTCAGATCATGTGATTTTCAATTCCGTGGCCCAGAAAAACCGCTTTCTGCCCCGGATTAAGGCCAGCGGGCGCGAGATCAGCGTTGGCCTGAGGATCAATCCAGAACATTCCGAAGGCGATGTGCCGCGCTATGATCCTGCCGCGCCCCATTCGCGCCTGGGTGTGCCGCTTTCGCAATTGCGCCCCGAGGATTTGGCCGGTGTGGACGGGCTGCATATGCACACGCTCTGCGAGCAGGATTTCGATCCGCTAGAGCGCACTTGGATGGCCATTCGCGAACGTATCGCGCCGCTGATCTCTGGGCTTAGCTGGCTCAATCTGGGCGGCGGGCATCACATCACCCGCGAAGATTACCAACGGGACGCTTTGGTGGTGTTTCTGCGCACTCTGCGCTCTGAGACCGGCTTGCAGATCTATTTGGAACCGGGCGAAGCCGTGGCCCTGAATGCGGGGATCTTGGTGGGCGAGGTGCTCGACACCGCCCATAATGGCATGGATCTGGCCATCACCGATATATCCGCCACCTGCCATATGCCCGATGTGATCGAAGCCCCCTATCGCCCGGCGCTGCTGGGCGAAGCAACCAAGGGGCCGCTTTACCGCCTTGGCGGGGCCTCATGCCTGGCCGGCGATGTGATCGGAGATTACCGCTTTGCCGCGCCTCTGGCGGTGGGGGATCGCTTCGCCTTTCTCGATCAGGCCCATTACTCCATGGTTAAAACAAACAGTTTTAACGGAGTTCCTTTGCCATCGATCGCTCTTTGGAACAGCGAAACCGATGATTTAAGGATTTTGCGCCAATTTGGCTATGATGATTTCAAAGGCCGACTCTCATGACCCCATTTCTCGATAGCGAACTCAGCGAAGAAGAACGCGCCGAAAGCGCCCATTTCCGGGTGATCCCCGTCCCGTTGGAGCGTACGGTGTCCGCCGGTTCCGGCACGGCCGCCGGGCCAAAGGCGATCTTAGACGCCTCGACCGAGCTTGAACGCCTCACCGCCGGACGCGAGCCTTGCGCCCAAGGGATCTTCACCGAAGAGCCCGTGGATGTGAATTGTAGCCTGCCCGATGTGATGGCCCGGATCGCGGCGCGCACCTCTGCTGCGGTGCTTGATGGTGCGATCCCTGTGACCTTGGGCGGAGAGCATTCCTTGAGCTTTGGCGCAGTGATGGGCGTTGCAGATGCCCTGGGCGATCATCGGCTGGGCGTGATCCAGATCGATGCCCATGCGGATCTGCGCAAAGATTATCAGGGCGAAAAACACTCCCATGCCTCGGTCATGCATCTTCTGACCCAGCAAGGCATTGCCCTGGCCCAGTTTGGCGTGCGCGCCATGAGCGAGGAAGAAGAGCAGGCCAGATCCGAAAATGGCGTGTTCTACCGCGATGGCGAAGACCTGGTGATCAGCGGCGCTATGAGCATCGAATTGCCCGAAGATTTTCCCAAAACCGTCTATGTTAGCTTTGATGTGGACGGGCTCGACCCGTCGATCATGCCCGCAACCGGTACGCCGGTGCCTGGGGGCCTGGGCTATTACCAAGCGCTAAGCTTGGTGGAACATGCCCTGAAAGGCCGCCGCTGTGTGGGCATTGATGTGGTGGAACTGGCCCCAAATGGCAGCTTTGCGTGGGATTTCACCGCCGCGCAGCTCACCTACCGGCTGATGTCCATGGCCATGTGATCCCCTATGGGATCACGATGCCCTGCCCGCTAAGCACGGGCAGGAAAGCGATAGCCGATCACGCCTGTTCCAGCGCTTTGGCGTGAAACCCCAGATGCTCTTCCATGAAGCTGGCCACAAAGAAATAGCTGTGATCATAGCCCTTTTGCATGCGGAACGCGCCGTCTTGACGCCGCGCCGCCATGGCCTGGGCCAAAGCTTCGGGTTTGAGCAAATCAAGGAACTGATCATCGCTGCCTTGATCAATCAGCACCGGGCAATCTAGCCCGCTTTCGCGCATTTGCACGCTTGCATCATGGCGCTGCCAGCTGGTTTGATCCGCGCCCAGATAAGCGGAAAGCTGTTTGATCCCCCAATCGCTGGCCGTGGGGTTGGCGATGGGCGCAAAGGCCGAGACACTGGCAAAGCGGCCGGGATTGGCCATGGCCAGGGTCAGCGCCCCATGCCCGCCCATGGAATGGCCTGTGATCGCCTGACGTTCGGGATCAATGGCGAAATTCGCATCCAAGATCCGCGGCAATTCCTGATCCAGATAAGACCACATTTTAAAATGCGGCGCCCAAGGGGCCTGGGTCGCATCCACATAAAACCCGGCGCCTTGACCCAAATCATAGGCCCCATCATCCGCCACCCCCTCGCCGCGGGGCGAGGTGTCGGGGAAACAAACCGCGATCCCATGGCGCGCCGCAAAAGCCTGCGCCCCGGCTTTGACCATCGCGTTCTCATGGGTGCAGGTCAAACCCGAGAGATACCACAATACCGGCACCGGAGCCGTTTCTGCCTGAGGCGGCAGGTAGAGCCCAAAGGTCATATCGCAGTCGCAGATGGCGCTGGCATGGCGATAAACCCCTTGCACGCCGCCGAATGCTTTGTTTTCGCTTAGAGTTTCCATAGCGCAGTCCCTTGATACCCGCGTGAGATCCGATCCGTCGGGGCTAGCGCGCAAGCCAGGCTGGGACAAGAGCCCAAATCAATGGATCTGCTGCGCGCCCCGGCTTTTGGGATCCTCATAAAACGGCGTCATCTGAGCCACGATCACCGAGTTTTCTTCAAGCGCGCGGGCCATCAGATCGCGTTCTTCCTCAGGCACCTCATGGCCCTGGGCCAAACGCTCTTGTAAAGTGCCATAGCCGGTCACATCCAGCGGCGCCAAATCAGCCTGTTTTAGGATGGCCACGGTTTCGCGCACCGCTTCGGCCTCGTCCACGCCCGAGGCATAGATCATCAGCGCCGCCCCGGTGGCTTTCTCGGGCAGGCCATCTCCGGCCTTACGGCCCACTTCCACCAGCAATGTATAGACTTCTTGTGCCATAGGCGGGCTCTACCCCCCTGGCGGGACGCGGTCAATTCACTCAAGGCTGCGCGCAAGGAACACTTGCCGTATCCGGCGCCGCCAGCAGCCCATGATCGAGCCCTAAAGCCAGCAAAATCGCCACAGCCAAAACAGCAGATTTCCACATCACAGCATCCCCCTATTCACGTCGATGCTGTTCAAACGCGCCGCGAGGGAATTTCCGTCGCGGCAGCGCTTCCTTCTTTCAGGGGCGGTTTTGCCCCCCGCCCCCTGCGCGTTTAGTCGCGCAGCAAATCGTTGATCGAGGTTTTCGAGCGGGTTTGCGCATCCACCCGTTTCACGATCACGGCGCAATAAAGGCTCACGCCGTTCTTGGAGGGCATGGAGCCGGCCACAACCACCGAACCTGCGGGCACTTCGCCATACATCACTTCGCCGGTTTCGCGATCGACGATCTTAGTGGATTGGCCGATGAAAACGCCCATGCCCAGAACCGAGCCTTCACGCACGATCACGCCTTCGACCACCTCAGAGCGCGCGCCGATAAAGCAATTGTCTTCGATGATGGTCGGGCCAGCTTGCATAGGTTCCAGCACCCCGCCGATGCCAACGCCGCCAGAAAGATGCACGTTTTTGCCGATCTGAGCGCAAGAGCCCACCGTGGCCCACGTGTCCACCATAGTGCCGCTATCCACATAAGCGCCAAGATTGACGAAAGACGGCATCAGCACCACGCCGGGCGCGATATAGGCAGAGCGGCGCACAACGCAATTGGGCACAGCGCGGAACCCAGCTTCGCCCCATTCCGCATCGCCCCAACCGACAAATTTGCTATCGACCTTATCCCACCAGCCGCCGCCTTGGGGGCCGCCCTCTTGCAGGGCCATATCCTTAAGACGGAAGCCCAGCAGAACCGCTTTTTTCGCCCATTGGTTCACATGCCATTGGCCATCTTCCTGGCGCTCGGCCACGCGCAGCGTGCCGCTATCTAGCGCGTTCAGCGTGGTTTCAATCGCCTCGCGGGTTTCCCCGGTGGTCGCTGGGGTGATGGTATCGCGGGCCTCCCAAGCGGCCTCGATCGCGGTTTCCAATTGCTCATGCGCCATCTGGCCCGTCCCTTTGCTGTCAATCTTTTCGGGCCTGACCTAGCTTTCCCAGCAGCGCGGGGCAATGGCGGAATAGAGCGCTTGGCACCCCCTTACTGCTAAACCCAGCCAGAACGGCGTATAGATCGCAACCCTGCTAAAACCCCCAAACCGGAAAGCGCTGCCAAAAGCGCCGTAGGCAAGGGGACAATCGCTGGGCCCTGTTCGCGGATCTGCCCGACAAAAGTGGCAGTATTGGTTGCATTTTCAGCGGTCCAGAAGCTATCAAACAACTTTCCATCCACCTGGAAACCCACAATATCAAATATATAAGAGACGCCATCTAACTCAAAGCTTTCACTCAAGGCACGGTTGCGTGTCGCCACCACCTGATCTGCGCAGCCCGCGCTATTATCAGCATTAGGATTGGCACAAATCTCTGCACCGTTATCGGTTTCATTATGCGCAAAACTGAATACCGTCGTGATCGGCGCAACCACACCACTGATCCGTAAGGACAGTTCTAAATCTGTTGAGAGCAAATAGTCGCTGTCAGCGTAAATCGGCATATTGATATGGGAAAAGCTGCCCAAGTCGAAAGCTGAGCCTGTGGTGATCTTTCCTGGTGCCGAAAATGCCGATATGAAGTCATAACCGCTCTGGCCGCCATCGGTTGCAGGTTCACCCCAACGCAAACATGCATCGCTTTCACAGCTTGGATCGGCCCCCAATGCCGTCTTGCTATTGACCCAACGGCCTTCGACAATCTCCACCGTCAGCGTGCTGGCCTGAACAGCCCCCGCCCAGAGCCACAGCACGCCTAGAATAATACGCATCCAAATCGCGATCATCAGCACTCTCCCACTGGATATTGCATATGACGCGTTCTGTCGCCGGTAGGATTCAACACGAAACCCCGCTTTCAACCTAAGGGTAACCATCTCATTTCGCGAGTGTTTTTTCGGTTTATGCTGAAGCATCCCTTAACGTTGAACGCGAAAAACGCAGGCGCGCCAACGCCTGCGTTTCCCGATGCTTATAATACTCGCTTATGCGCGGCGGCGCATATGTCCAAGCCCCGCCAAAGCGCCAAGACCGCTCATCAAGCCCAACACCGCTGCAGGCACGGGCACTGGCGAAGGATCTACGGTGCGGAACTGGCCCACCAAGACCGCTTGGTTCTTGGCCCGCTCTGCAGTCAAGAAAGAGGTGAAGAAAGCATCTTGGGTCTGAAAGCCGAGCACGTCAAAGATATAGGTGACCCCATCGATTTCAAACGTATCGCTGAGCGATTCATTCACCGTGGCCGAAACACGATCGGCACAACCATTGCCATTGGGGCCCGCGGGATAGGCGCATGGATTGGCCGAGTTGGGCGTTTCATCATGCTCAAAGCTGAAGGTGGTCACAATCGGGGTCGGATCGCCGTTGACCTCGATGTAAACCTCAAGATCGGTACTCACCAAGCTTGGTGGAAAAACCGGAAAGTTCAAATGGGTGAAACTGCCCAGATTGAATTGCACATTCTCACTGACAGTGCCCATTGCGGCAAAATTCGTGGTGAAATCATACCCGCTCTGGCCCGCATTCGTGGCCGGATCTCCCCAACGGATACTATCTGTTCCTAGGCCGCTAGGCGCGCCACCATCGGCCAATATCGAATTCTGCCAGCGGCCCTCAACGATATTGATATCCAACGTCACTGCTTGGGCAGATACGGCACAGCTCATCACAGCGGCCGCCAGCGCAACCGCAACACTCTTCGCAATCATGGAAGTCATCCTGTTATTGATTTGGTAAGCGACGCGTTCTGCCGTCTGAAAAGCGCCCTCTTGCGCCTTGATGACGCTAAGTAACCTAGCCTGAGCGCTATTTCTAATTTTATGAGATTGTCTGGTTAATGCGCGAAAGTGCTTCCACATTCTTCAAAGGGCACAGACCAGGATCAAGCGCCATTCATGCCCCTAGTATCCCCGTGCCGCGCCCTGTAGCCTTGGACTGGGGAAGGTCAATTAGCAAAGGCGAGACGCGCGCATATGAAGGATCACAAAGCCCACCCGCTACCCGATGCCCGCGAGGATATCGCCCGCGCGAAAATCATTCCGGACACACCGCAAACTCGCTCGCCCACCCATCGGCTGGCCTATGCGGATGCGGATTTTCTCACCCGCGATGATCTGCGCCCGGTGCGGCTGCAATTGGAACTGCTGAAAACCCAGATCGCTTTGGATGAGCGGGGGATCGAATCCACCGTGGTGATGTTTGGCGGCGCGCGCATTCCCGCACCAGAGCAAAAAGATCAGGCAAGATCGCAAACACTGGCAGAGCTGTCCGGCTTTTATGAAGAAGCCCGCCGCTTTGCCCGTATGGTGACCGAGCGCAGCGTGCAAAGCGGCAATCGCGAAGGGGTAATTGTCACCGGTGGCGGCCCTGGCGTGATGGAAGCAGGCAATCTGGGAGCCAAAGAGGCTGGCGGCGTGTCTATCGGGCTCAATATCGTGCTGCCCCATGAACAGGCGCCAAACCTGCATGTGACCCCGGATCTGTCCTTCAATTTCCACTATTTCGCCGTGCGGAAAATGCATTTCCTCATGCGCGCAAAGGCTATCACGGTGTTTCCAGGGGGTTTTGGCACCTTGGATGAGTTGTTCGAAGCGCTGACCTTGATCCAAACCAAACGCATGGCCCCGGTGCCGATCTTGTTGTTTGGCGAAGCGTTCTGGCGCTCTATCGTCAATTGGGAGGCTTTGGCCGATTCCGGCACCATCGCGCCAGAGGATCTGGAGCTGTTCACTTTTGTGGAAACCGCTGAAGACGCCATGGCCCAGCTGGCTTTTTGATCAGGTCTTGGGCCGGGCCTCGATAATGACAAAGGCCTGCGCCCAAGGGTGATCATCGGTCAGCGTCACATGAATGATCGCCTCATGCCCTGGCGGGGTCATCTCCGCCAGACGCGTGGCGGCCCAACCCGTCACCTGCATCACAGGCTGGCCGGTTTCCAAATTGGTCACCGCCATGTCTTTCCAGGAAATGCCCATGCGCAGCCCCGTGCCGAGCGCTTTGGAGCAGGCCTCTTTCGCAGCCCAGCGTTTGGCATAAGTGCCCGCCACATCCGCCCGCGCCTCTGCTTTGCGCTGCTCGGTCTTGGTGAAAACCCGGTTGCGAAAGCGATCGCCAAACCGCGCCAACGTGCCTTCAATCCGCTCGATATTGGCCAGATCCGTGCCAATGCCCAGGATCATACCCGCCGCCCAAGCGCAGCCCGCGCCCCCATTGCCTGGGGCGGGATGGGAAAGCCCAAGATCATATGCATCACCCTTTGCCGAGCCCGCCAAAGCTGGCCATTTGCGCATCGGCCCACGCGGTAACGGAATTGCGCCGCACCGCGCCGCGCAGCAATTCCATGCGCTTGCGCCGCTCTTCTTCTTCCATCTCAAGGGCGATCATCAGCGCTTGATCCATGGAGCGATGGGAAAACGGGTTGGTGATCACCGCCGAAGACAGCACCACAGAGGCCCCGGCGAATTCCGACAGGATAAGCACTCCATCCCCATCCACGCGGCTGGCCACATATTCCTCGCAGACCAAGTTCATACCATCGGCCAAAGGCGTGATCCAAGCCACATCGGCGCTGCGATAATAGGCGATCAAATCCTTGAAAGGGATCGGGGTCGAGATCAGCGAGACCGGCTGCCAATCGAAACTGCCAAAACTGCCATTGAGCCGCCCAGCCACTTGCTCGATCCCTGATTGCACCTCTTCATAGGCGGTCATATTGCGATTGGCACTGACCGAGACATGCATGAGCCGCACTTTGCCATGCAGTTCTGGATGCTCTGTCAGCACCCGCTCAAAGCTTTCGAGCTGCTCAATCCCGCCCTTGGTATAGTCGGTGCGCCCCACCGATAGGATCAGCCGGGTATCCGGCCCCAATTCCGTGCGCACCGAGGCCATGCCAGCGGCGGTTTCTGGGGCCCAGGCCTGGCTTTCGATGAAATCCACATCCACCCCCACCGGGGCGGCCACCACCCGGATCTTACGATCCTCATAGCCAATCACAGCCGGGGCACGGCGGTCGCTGAGCGCGGTGCCTTCCGTGGTGAAATCGCTGGGCACGGTTTCGCGCTCAAGCACGGTGACATCCAAAAGCGATTGCGACACGGTCACGAAATTCGCCGCAAAGCGCGGGATGTGGAACCCCACCACATCGCAGGCCAACAGGCTTTCCACGATCTCACGGCGCCAAGGCAGCACATTGAACATATCCGCCGAGGGAAAGGGGGTGTGATGGAAAAAGCTGATGCGCAGATCCGGGCGCATTTGGCGCAAATACCCCGGCACTAGCCATAGATTATAGTCATGCACCCACACCACCGCGCCCTCAGCCGCCTCGGCTGCTGCGGCCTCGGCAAAGGACCAATTCACCTGGCGAAAAGTCGGCCAATCCACCGGGTCGTAATTATAGCGCTCCTTGAAAGAATGCAGGATCGGCCAGAACGCTTCTTTCGAGGTCACATGATAAAAGCTGCGCACTTGCTCGGCGGTCAAAGGCAGGCGCGAGACGCTGTATTTGCCAAAACTGTCTTCGATCTCCACCACCCGATCAAAGCCAGGATCGGTGGTATCTTCGGCCTCTTTCCAAGCCACCCAGGCGGCGTGGTTCACCCGGCCGAAAAAGCTTTTCAGCGTCGGGACAATCCCATTGGGGCTTTTGTTCTCGCGAAAGATCGTCTCGCCGTTTTCTTCAACCTCTTCGTATGGCTGACGGTGATATACGATCACCAAATCGCTCGGGGCGTGCTTTTCAGCCATCCGTCAAAATCTCCAAATCATGCATCTTCAAGGCACTGATCGCCTCTAAAATTCCTGCCGCGCCAATCGCTTCGGCCCGGTGCACATGGTCCTGCCCATCCAGCGCTGCGAGCAAAGCGGGCTCTGATCCGCCCACGGCCACCGCAGGCAGTCCCGCGACCAGCATCGACAGATCATTAAGCGTATCACCGGCCGCCAAAACCCGCTCTTCTTGAACCCCCAAATGGGCGATCAACCGCCGCAGCGAGGGGCCTTTGCTCACGCCTTTGGGCAATACATCGAAATATTGATCCGCTGAGATCAACCAATCATGACCCAACTCCTCCACCACAAGCTTAACGCTTGGGTCAAAGCTCTGCGGATCCATGTCATAGCTGACGCGATAGCGAAATTCCGTGGGCTGCAATTGCAGCCCTGGCTGACCCTCAAGCTTGGCACGCACATCGCCCCCAGCATCGCCCCAGATCTCAGCAATCTCGCGTTCCAATTCAGCGATGGGTTCAATCCCTTGGCTTGGCGAAACCTTAGCAATGGTGGTGCCCACATCACCGACCACATATTCCGGCCATGGCACGCCGCTGGCGCAGAGCTCACCAATAAATTCCGGATCCCGCCCGGTGACAAAGATCAGCCCCACCGTGTCGCGGTTTGCCTCGATCCAGTCATAAAGCGCCGCGCGGTCCGCCTCTGCCCCACCTAAGAAGGTGCCATCCAAATCCGTGGCAAGGACAAAGCGGCGATCACAAAGAGACTGGTCAGACATAGGTTTATCCTGCAAGCCCCGCCCCGGTGGGGTGGGCAATTTCGAGATCCAAAGAATTGGGTTCAGCCTGAATCGGAGAAGACCAGAACTGTGCAAAAGTCTCGCGAAGATCGCCGCCTTCATGCAGAATTTTATGCACTGCAGCGCAGATCGGCATTTTCACCCCAAGACGATGGGCCAAATCGATCACCGAGACCGCATTAACCTCGCCTTCGACAACCACGGGCTTGCCGTCGAAACAATCACTGCGGCGGCGACCTTGGCCCAATTGCACCCCAAGCGCCATATTGCGCGAGGTTGTCGAGGAACAGGTAAGCGTCAAATCCCCCGCGCCTGACAGTCCGGTGACAGTCTCGCGTCGCCCGCCCAATGCCTGGGCCAGGGTTTTCATCTCATCCATGCCGCGCACAATCAGTGCCGCACGGGTATTTTCCGCATAGCCCGCCCCGGTCATCATCCCGCAAGCGATGGCGATCACGTTTTTCACCGCGCCGCCCACTTCAACCCCGATCAGATCATCCGAGACATAGGGGCGGAAACTGCCCGATCCAAAACTCACAGCCAGGCGCGCCGCTGGGCTCGCTTCGGGATGGAGCCGGTCCGCATAGCTGAAAGGAAAGGCCACTGTGGCCGCGGTATAATCCCCTTGCGCGGCTTCTAAGGCAAAGGTTGGCCCCGACAGCGCGCCCACGGGGGTTTCCGGCAAAACCTGGGCGGCCACTTCACTCATGAGCAAGCCAGAGCCCGCCTCGATCCCTTTGGCGCAGAGCACAAGCGGCACCCCTGCCCGCAAATGCGGCGCGATCTGCTCGCAAATCTGACGAACCGTGCGCGACGGGGTCACCAATAGCACCACATCCGCGCCTGAAACCGCCGCAGTCAGATCATCGCTGGGCTGGATGCCTTCGGGCAAGGCAAGCCCTGGCAAATACGGGGTTTCACCCTGGGCGATCTGGTGCAAAACAGCGCGATCACGCCCCCATAGGCAGACCTCGCGCCCGGCGCGCCGCGCCAAAACCGCCAAAGCCGTGCCCCAAGAACCGGCCCCGAGCACCGTCACACGCGCGAAAGGCATAGATGTGGAAGACGGGATCTGGGGGGCTGAACTGCGCGGCTCTGTGCTCATGGGCGGTCTATCGCATTCATACCCCGCAGACGCAACTCTGACCGAAGGGGACGACATTAACCCTAAGCAACATCAAATGCGGTGAGACCGCCAAAATTAACCCGCTCTTAAACTGTAATTCATAACGATTTCAGGGGGTAAATGAACTAGGGGTGGATTATGAAGCGCAGGGGTTTTCTTGGTCGCGCAGCAGCCGTTGTCGTCGCAGGGGGCCTAGCAAGGCCAAGCCAAGCCGCACTTGCGTGTTATCCCATCCATAGTGCCAAAAATAAGTGCGTTGCAGGAGTGGTGAAAACGCCTCCGATCCCGCAGGATCCTTGCCGCGCATTAAGCTGGGCCAATTGCCTCTCTTACATGCTGACAGGTTATGGAGCAAAATTGAGCAGCGAAGCTATCCTAGCACGCTATGGCGATAGCCATGAATGTCTCGCGCCCTCAAAAACCGATGAGGATCGTTTGATGGCCGCTGCGGGGATTTGGAAAGACGCTTACGGGCGACGCTTTTTGCTCCAACCCAAGCGGCTCAGCGATCTCAGCCACGGGGAAATGCCGCTCGCCGAGGCGCAAACCCTGATCTCGCGGATCACAAGGCAGCCGATCTTATGCGGCTCGGCCGGCCACACCACGTTATTGACCGAATTCACCTATGTGGATGGTGTATTTTCCCGCCTGCAGATCCGAGGCGGCACGGTGCGCGATCCTTGGAGCGGTTCGGAAAACCTGCGCCCGCTGAGCGATGAAGAACTGAAAACCCCTGCTTATTTGATCGCCTTAAGCATTCGCCCCCTGCCCTAACAAAAAACCCCCAGAAGCCAGGCTTCGGGGGGTTTAATGCTGCGATGTTAAAGCGATCAGCCGATAGCGACGGCTTTCACATCTTCATCGATATAAGCGACATATTGTTCGAAGTTGTCGCTGAACATTTTCACCAGCTTGGCCGCTTGCGCGTCATAGGCTGCGGGATCTTCCCAAGTGGCGCGGGGGTCAAGCAGTTGAGTATCAACGCCAGGCACGGCCACAGGCACGTCAAAGCCAAAATTCGGATCTTTGCGGAATTCGGCCTCGTTGAGCGAGCCGTCCAGCGCCGCAGTGAGCAAAGCACGGGTGGCTTTGATCGGCATGCGCGAGCCGGTGCCATGCGCCCCGCCAGTCCAGCCAGTGTTCACCAGCCAGCAAGTGGCGCCATGCTTGGCGATTTTATCACGCAGCAAGTTGCCATAAACTTCCGGGCGGCTTGGCATGAAAGGCGCGCCAAAGCAGGTGGAGAAAGTCGGCTGAGGCTCGGTCACACCGCGCTCAGTACCCGCCGCTTTAGCGGTAAAGCCCGACAGGAAGTGATACATGGCCTGAGCTGGGCTCAAACGCGAGATCGGCGGCATAACGCCAAAGGCGTCACAGGTCAGCATCACGATGTTTTTCGGATGTCCGCCCAGCCCAGTTTCCGATGCGTTGGGAATGTAATCCAACGGATAGGCACAACGCATATTCGCGGTCAGGCTGTCATCTTCGAAATCAAGCTCAAAGGTCTCTTCATCATAGACCATGTTCTCGATCACAGTGCCGAACATGCCGGTGGTCGCGAAAATCTCGGGCTCAGCTTCAGCCGAAAGATTGATGGTTTTCGCGTAGCAGCCGCCTTCAAAGTTGAACACGCCGCGATCGGTCCAGCCATGTTCATCATCACCGATCAAGGTGCGCTCGGGATCGGCCGAAAGCGTGGTTTTCCCGGTGCCGGAAAGGCCAAAGAACACCGCCGCATCCACCGGATTGCCTTCCACGTGGTTGGCGGAGCAATGCATCGGCATGACGCCTTTTTCGGGCAGCAGATAGTTCATCAGCCCGAAGATGCCTTTTTTGTTTTCACCGGCATATTGAGTATTGCCGATCAAGATCAGTTTTTTCTCGATATTCACCGCGATCACGGTGGTGGAGCGACAGCCATGACGCTCGGGATCAGCCATAAAGCTGGGGCAGTTGATCACGGTGAATTCCGGATCGAACACATCCAGTTCGGCTGCGGTGGGGCAGCGGAACATATGGCGGATAAACAGGTTGTGCCAGGCCAGCTCAGTCACCAGGCGCACATCAAGACGATGCTCAGGATCGGCACCGCAGAACATGTCCTGCACGAAGTAATCGCGGCCTTTCATATGCTCTAGCATATCTGCATAGAGCACGTCGAAATGCGCTTCGGACATCTCATTGGTGTTTTCCCACCAAATCTTGTCTTCGGTCGAGGCATTGCGCACGGTGAACTTGTCTTTGGGCGAACGGCCGGTGAATTCACCGGTTGCGCACAAGAACGCGCCGCCTTGGCCCAGATGCCCTTCTTTGCGCTGCAGCGCATGTTCGATGATGGCAGGCTCAAGCAGGTTGTAATGCACTGAACCCAGGTCAGTCATGCCCTGAGTTTCGAGCGTCCGGGACGGATTCACGCGTCCGATGGTCATATGTAAGCTCCCGTATGTGCGGCCGAGAAGAACACTAAAAAAAACCGCCGACAACTGATCGCCGCGATGCGCCGGCCTATACTCACCAAGCGGCTATAGCATGAGGATTCCCGGGGCGGATAGGGCGGAAGTACGCAGTTAGCGCAACCAGTTTGATGTTTGCGCAACCATGGCGAACAGAACGTCAATCTGCACCAGATCTGCGCAAAGCCAAGCCACGCTTTAGGCTTCTTTACCGTTTTTGTCCCAATGATGGCGGTTGTGGGGCGCGCGATTCGCGCGGAATTTTGTTTGTTTTGGGGGTGTTCAGCATGTCAGATCATGCTTTTTCCGCTCGTGAGTTCATTGACGCCAAACGCTTGGCCGCAGCGCGCTGCGCCGTGGTCGATGATGATCCGAGCATTCTAGAAGCGGTGGCGCAGATCCTTGATGGCGAAGGCTATCAACCCGAGTGCTATCGCGATGGCAGCGAGGCGCTGGAACAGTTCAGGATCAAACAGCCAGATTTGGCCTTGGTCGATCTGATGATGCCGCAAATGGATGGGATGGAACTGATCCGCAAAATCCGCGAACGCTGGGTATTTCCTGTGATCATGCTCACCGCCCGCTGCGAGGAATTGGACGAAGTGCTCAGCCTGCGCCTTGGGGCAGATGATTTCGTGCGCAAGCCGTTTTCTCAACGGCTGCTGATTGAACGGGTCCGGGCTGGGCTCCGGCGCGCGAAACTGTCTCATTCAGAGCCGCCCGCCCAAGACCATGATCATGGCGAGAGCGCCGAAGATGTCATGCGCCGCGGCCCGCTCGAAATGGATTCTGGCCGCCATCTTGCCCGCTGGCGCGGCAAGGAGGTTGCCTTGACCGTGACCGAATTTAACTTACTGGCGGCCCTGGCCCGCCATCCAGGCTATGTCAAAAACCGCGATCAATTGATGAGCGTGGCCTATGATCAGCAAGTTTTCGTAGATGACCGCACCATTGATAGTCATATCAAACGCCTGCGCAAAAAAATGCGGGCTATTGATCCAAATTTTCAAGCAATCGAAACGCTTTACGGCGTTGGATATAAATATCTACCGATCACCCATTGAGGCACCAGCCCTTCGCCACGGCCATTGCCCTGGCCGATTTTGGTGAAAATTTTGTGATCACGCGCATATATGCTGCAGTTGCAGCTAGACCCGCACCCCGCGCCCGCGCATCATAGCAATGGGTCGCGCGCAGCCGCGCAATCGGGAAAGCTTCACGGATCACGACCGAAGGCAAAAAACGCGGCCAGCACAGGGATCGAAGGAGGCCACTCTGTTTTGCAAAACTCGCAATAGACCGGCGCTGAAATGACCAAGCTACCTGCGCCCGAAAGCAATTGTCGCACGCAAACAGAGACTGTTCACGCTTGCGCCCTGCGCATTGGCCCTGCCGCAGCGCTGATCCGAGGCCCCTCTGGCAGCGGCAAATCAAGCCTGTGCTTAGAGTTGATTGCCTTAGGGGCAGAGTTGATCGCCGATGATCAAGTGCGTTTGACCTCAAAACAGGGAGCGATCTGGGCGCAGCGCCCAGCCAGTTTGCCCGCCGCGATCGAAGCCAGAGGCGTTGGTCTGTTGCCCCTGCCCTTGGCCGCCCCTGCCCCGGTGCGGCTGGTGGTGGATATGGGGGTTGTGGAAACCGAACGCCTGCCGCCTTCGCGCAACACATCTTTATGTGGGCATATCGTCACCTTGCTTCACCGCAGTGAGCAGACACATTTCGCCTCGGCCCTGCTGCTCTATATGCGCGGGCATTGGAGCGAGTGACGTGGCAGCAATGACCGATCCCCAGCACGCCATGCAAAACCGGGTGATTATCGTCACCGGCCCGTCTGGGGCTGGCCGGTCCACTGCGGTGCGTGTGCTTGAGGATATCGGCGCTGAAACCATCGACAATCTGCCCCTAAGCCTGGTGCCGCGCCTGCTGGATGGCCCGCCCCATAACCGCCCCCTCGTGCTGGGCATCGACACCCGCAATCGCGATTTCAGCCCCGCTGCGCTGCTTGAAACCCTAGATCGTTTGGTGGGCGCGCCCAATGTGGAGATTGACCTGCTCTATCTCGACAGCCGCCCCGATGTGCTGGTGCGGCGCTATTCCGAAACCCGGCGGCGGCACCCGATGGCCCCGGCAGAATCGCCCACCCATGGGATCGAGCGGGAATTAGATCTGCTGCGCCCCATCCGTGATCGCGCCGATTTTCTGATCGACACGTCCGAGCTCACCCCCCATGAGCTAAAATCCGAATTGGGCCGCTGGTTTGCCGGGCCAAGCCATCCCGAAGGCCCCGCCGGGCTTGCCGTCACAGTGCATTCCTTTTCCTATAAGCGCGGCGTGCCACGCGGCATAGATACGGTGTTTGATTGCCGGTTCTTGGCCAATCCCTATTGGGATCCGCAATTGCGCGGGCGCGATGGGCGCGATGGGGATGTGGCCGCCCATATCGCCGCCGATCCGCGCTTTGATCCATTCCTTGGCAAAGTCCGTGCGCTGGTGGAATTCTTACTGCCCGCCCATGTGGATGAGGGCAAAGCCCATTTCGCCATCGGCTTTGGTTGCACCGGCGGGCAACATCGCTCGGTGATGATGACCGAACGGGTGGGACATATCCTAGAAGATGCGGGCTGGACCGTCTCCATCCGCCATCGTGAACTCGAACGCCGCGCCAGCACTGGCACAATCCGACAGGAGCAGCATATATGATCGGGGTTGTGATCGTCGCCCATGGCGGGCTCGCCCGCGAATATCTCGCCACGGTGGAACATGTGCTCGGGCGACAAACGGGCATGCGCGCCATCTCGATCGGGGTGAATGATGACCGCGCCAGCAAAACCGCTGAGATTTGCCAAACCGTCAACCAAGTGGACCAAGGCCAAGGGGTGATCGTGGTGGTCGATATGTATGGCGGCACCCCCTCGAACCTTTCCCTGCCCGCTTGCGCCGGGCGCGCGCGCCGTTTGATTCACGGGGCGAATATGCCCATGTTGATCAAATTGGCACAATCGCGCCACAAGCCCTTGGCACGCGCGGTGGAGCTTGCACTTGAAGCCGGTCGGAAATACATCGACACATCCGAGGTTTCAGAAACAGATATTGTGGAAATGCCATGAGTGTGTCCTGCACGCGCGAATTGAAGATCATCAATGAAAAAGGTCTGCATGCGCGCGCCTCGGCCAAATTGGTCGAAGTGGTCGAAGCCCATGACGCCAGGGCAGAAATCAGCCGCGACGGCATGTCTGCCGCTGGCGATAGCATCATGGGTCTTTTGATGTTGGCAGCGTCAAAGGGAACCACTATTGAAGTCGAAACCTCCGGCCCAGCCGCGGCAGAACTTGCGGATGCGCTTGAAGCTCTGGTGGCACGGCGGTTCGACGAAGAGTTCTGAGCGGCGCATCTATCCATCCCGTGGCTCAGACGCAGAGAACGGAGCGACGCGTGGTCGACAGCTATCATGATAGCCTCTCGCGGCTGCACGAACATGTGGGCCATGATGACCCCTATCCCGCGCGCAAGCTTTCCTATGCTACGGAAGATGATCCGCTGCATAAGGCCATTGCCATCCGTGGCATCGAATGGGCCACTGCCAAAATCGCATTGATGCGCCGGGTGCGGGCCTTTGAGAGCCAAGGCCGCCCCGATGGTCAGGCCTTTTGGCGCAAGGCGCTGGATGTGATGGGCATTGAGCTGACCACGCCCGCCGAACAGATCGCGCGCATCCCTCGAACCGGGCCTGTGGTCTTGGTGGCCAATCATCCCCACGGATTGGTGGATGGCATGGTGATGGCAGAACTGATCGGGCGCGTGCGCGAGGATTATAAAATTCTGACCCGCTCGCTGCTGACCGGCGTGGCCGAGATCGACCGCTTCATGATACCGGTCCCCTTCCCCCATGAGGCCGATGCGCTGAAACAAAACCTGGCTATGCGCCGCCGGGCCATGGAGCATCTGGCAAGCGATGGGGTGGTGGCACTGTTTCCATCGGGTGTTGTGTCTTCTTCCGACACGGCCTTTGGCCCCGCGATTGAACGGCCCTGGAACCCGTTTACCGCCAAAATGATCCAGCGCAGCGGCGCCACGATCCTGCCGGTTTTCTTTCCAGGGGCAAATTCCCGCGCCTATCAATTGGCCAATCGGGTCTCTGTGACCCTGCGCCAAAGCTTGCTGCTCTATGAAGTGCGCCACGCGCTGGACAAACCCCAAGGCCCGATTGTCGGCCAGCCCATCCCCCCTGAGGAATGGAAGCCCCGCGCGAAGAACCAAACCGAGTTCATGACCTGGCTGCGGCAACACACCCTGGCGCTGAAACAGAACGCCTGATCGAAGCAATAGATGGCCCGCGCCCCTCAGGACGCGGGTTTTTTGTATCTTGCGACAAACATGGGCCCGCGCTGTCAAACCCGGAGCCCCGCAACAAAAAAAGGCGGCCCGAAGGCCGCCTTTTGAAATCTTATGCTATGGCGATTAGCCCAGCTTGCCGGTCAACTCGGGCACAGCTTCGAAAAGGTCCGCCACCAGGCCGTAATCAGCCACTTGGAAGATCGGAGCTTCTTCGTCTTTGTTGATCGCCACGATGACCTTGCTGTCTTTCATACCGGCCAAGTGCTGGATCGCACCGGAGATACCCACAGCGATGTAAAGCTCGGGCGCCACGACCTTACCGGTCTGACCCACCTGCCAATCGTTCGGCGCATAGCCGGAGTCCACCGCGGCACGGGATGCACCAACAGCAGCGCCCAGCTTGTCGGCCAGACCTTCGATGATTTTGAACTCTTCCTCAGAGCCCACACCGCGGCCACCGGAAACAACGATACCTGCGCTGGTCAGCTCAGGGCGATCGCTTTCTGCCAGCTTGTCTTCAACCCAGGAAGACAGCGCCGGGCTTTCGCCCACAGCAGCGGCTTCCACAGGTGCCGCACCTTGTTCGCCAGCGGCGTCAAAGGTGGAAGTCCGCACGGTCAGAACTTTCTTCGCATCGCCGCTTTGAACAGTCTGAACAGCGTTACCGGCGTAAACCGGACGCTCAAAGGTGGCGCCGTCCACAACGCCGGAGACCTCAGAGATCACCATCACATCGAGCAGAGCTGCCACGCGGGGCAGGATGTTCTTTGCGTCGGTGGTGGCAGGGGCCACGATATGCTCATAGCCATCGGCCAGGCTGACAAGCAGCGCAGCGGTAGGCTCGGCCAGGCGGTGGCTCAAGGACGCGTCTTCGGCGACCAGAACCTTAGCAACACCGGCGATGGTGGCCGCTTCGGCGCCAGCATCGGCAGCAGAGGCACCCGCGCAGAGCACGGTCACATCGCCCAGCTTAGCAGCGGCGGTCACAGCTTTGGCAGTGGCGTCGCGCGCCAGGGTGCCATCGGTTACTTCTGCGAGAAGAAGAACAGCCATTAGATCACCCCCGCTTCGTCTTTGAGTTTGGTCAGCAGCTCGTCAACCGAACCAACCATGATCCCAGCAGCGCGCTCGGCGGGCTCGGTGGTTTTCACGACGGTCAAACGCGGTGCAACATCAACGCCGTAATCCGCAGGCGTTTTCTCGTCCAGCGGCTTTTTCTTGGCTTTCATGATGTTGGGCAAGGACGCGTAGCGCGGCTCGTTGAGGCGCAGATCCACGGTCACAATCGCAGGCATCGCAACTTCGATGGTCTGCAGACCGCCATCCACCTCACGGGTGACCTTGGCTTTATCGCCTTCGATCACAACTTCGGATGCGAAGGTCGCCTGGGACCAGCCCAGCAGCGCCGACAGCATCTGGCCGGTTGCGTTCATGTCATTGTCGATGGCCTGCTTGCCGCAGATCACCAGACCGGGCTCTTCGGCCTCGATCACACCTTTGAGCAGCTTGGCAACAGCCAAAGGCTCGATATCGGTGTGCACATCATCGGCAGCGTTGATGAGAATCGCACGATCCGCACCCATAGCCAGGGCGGTCCGCAGCGTTTCCTGGGCTTGCTTCACCCCGATGGAGACCACGACGATCTCGCTAGCCACGCCTTTTTCTTTCAGACGGATGGCCTCTTCGACGGCAATTTCGTCGAATGGGTTCATCGACATCTTCACATTTGCAAGATCCACGCCAGAGCCATCGGCTTTCACGCGTACCTTCACATTGTAATCGATCACCCGCTTAACGGGTACGAGGATCTTCATGTCGGTCCTCTCCTTGGGTCGGATTTCTATGGTCGTTATCGACTTGGCAGGTGTTAGCTGAGCCGTGTGCGCAACAACAGACTAAAATTAACCTATCGCCGCAACGTTTATTGCGCGCCGTTTTCCACCAAGTCGAGCGCCTTCACACCTTTCACCCGCGGCAGAAGCTCGCAATGGTCAATTAAGACATTTTCACGCGGTTCCGCGACCTGCCGGGCAGAAACTATGACTGCCAGGCAATCTCTTCGCCAATATAAGGAAAGCAAGGCAACCCCTTGTAGATACGAGGGGTTTTCGTAGCGGATCTCTATTTTGAGATTTTGGCTCCGGCGGTAGGGATCGAACCTACGACCAATTGATTAACAGTCAAGCGACGATATTTATTCGGTTGGTGCAGGTTGGCGCGGTAATTCATCTAAAACAATAGTTTACATATATTTTGCAACGATAATCAATCGGTTGACAGTGCGCCGAAATGCGTCTTAGTGATGATGCGCGTTGCAAAACGTTGCAAAATTTGGAGCAAGACAGATGACCGCTGCAATTGATTTCACGAAGCCCGCGCGCCTGCTGAAAACGCCGCCGGGTATGTATCGCCACGACGGAGATCGCTTCCCGGGTCTCTATCTGAACGTCGGCAAGACCAAGAGCACATGGTACATCAAGCGCAAGGTCGATGGGAAAACGAAGTCGATCAAGGTTGGTGGGTTCCCGAGCATGGATGCCCTCACGGCGTTTAAACAAGGCGACACCAAAACCGGGGTTGCCAAGAGCGACATTCAGACGGTGCGCGATGGCTGGCGGTTCTGGTGCGATACGTCACAGGCGCAGGGCGGCATGTCCGATGCTCACCGCGAACGCATGACGCGCCAGCTGGAAATGCACGCGAAGGAGATCATGGACAGCAATGTCGCAGACGTGACTTCGGCAAACGTTCAGGCGGTCCTCAACCGTCTGATGGCCGAGGGTAAGAAGGCAACGGCGCGGGCGGTGCGGATCGGGGTTGGCAACGCCTTCAACTTCGCCCCCGTGGTCAACCCAGTCGGCCAGAAGAAAACGCGTGTGGCCAAGAGCGACGAGACAGAGGCGCAGTGGACCAAGGTCGCGCGGGCGCAGGACCTCGACGCGGACGACTGGTCGGTGATCTGGGAGGCGATCATGGCGAGGCGCGAGCAAAACGTCATTGTCGGCACGGCGGTCGCCGTGATGTTTCTGACGGGCATCCGCTCCGAGAATGTGTGCTCGCTGTCGTGGGATCAAGTCGATCTACAGAACAAGACGATCCACCTGACCAAGATGAAGAACAAGCTCGCGCGCACGCTGCCTGTGATGGACAAGGTGGTCGAACTGCTCAAGGCGATCCGTCAATCGGGCAGCGAGTGGGTATTCCCGGCCTCGTCGGCCACCGGATACATTACTGACCCCAAGGGCACGTTCGCGACGGTGGGCGACGAGCGTGTCCGGGTGTTCCTACCTCACGACGGGCGGCGTCACTTCATGCAGGCGTCAGCCGAGGCCTTCCTGCCCGACTACGTCGCCCACTTCCTGCGCGGCGACAAGAAGGCGGGTGAGGGCAGTGACATGCTGATGAAGTACCTTAAGCGCATGGGCAACCGCCGTGCCGTGGAGGATATTGAGAAGGTGTATTTCGAGCGGATAAAGGTAGAACCTTCTTTCGAAATTGAATGTTAACCATTCCTGCACTATGTTGCGGGTGCGCCGAATGCAGCGTCGTGAGACGCCGCGCACTGTGATTGTGGGGCGTGGCTAGGCTGAGTAGCGCCGCGCTGGAAGCGGACTTGGCCGACGACCCGAACCAGCGAGCATCAACGGAGGGTCATGTCTGTTCTGGATTGGACAGAAGGAATCCGTTGATGACTGACCAACTGAGCGCACTCGAGTCGCGCATTGAAGAACTCGAAATTCGACTGAATAACCCCCGCATCATGACGCCGCGCGACCTTTGCGACTTTCTGCAAATTTCCGAGCGTTCGCTTTATGACATGAAAGAGCGCGGTGACGCTCCGCCTGCCATGTATTTCAGCCAACGCACGGTGCGCTATGACCTGCACGAAGTCATGGCATGGGCGAAACAGAAAGAAGTGGGGAACGGGTGATGGCGACGAAAGCAGACACCGTTGTCTTCCAAGAAGCGGAGGCGATTCGGCAATTCACCCTCAACCAGAACAAGCGTGTGGAGGCGTGGCTGGCCGACAACTGGGAGCGTGTCGGTCTGACAGGCCCCATCAACAAGAGCACCGTGTCACGGGCGCTATCGTCGATGCCAGTGGTCAAGCCGGTCGCTGACGCGCTGGATGTCCTGTTTGGCGAAATGCGTGACGATCCGTGGGCATGGTGCCAGCCGCCGACGCAGGTCGAAGATTTGCCGCGCTACGCGCCGCTGAACTGGTGGTACAAGACGCTTCGCCTCAAAGATGCGCTGTCGTGGACGCGGTTCGAGCGTATGCCGAAGCACCCCCTGACCGACAAGGACCGTTCGTGGGTGCAAGAGCGCCTGGACGAGTGGGCAGATCGGCTTAAAGCAGCGTGCGATCACTTCCAAAGAGATCGGGCGCTCGTACGGGCCTTGGAGGCTGATGAAAACCCAGAGTTCCAGCACTGGCACAAGATCGACGACGAGTGGCGGATCGGCAAGAAACCACCGCGGGAAGCTGCCGAGAAGGAGCTGCGTCGTCGCGTCGGCAACATCGGCTTACACGGACGGTCGGAAGAAGAAATCGGGATGGCGTGGGCGCTTGCCGACGTGACGATCACGCTGCCGGATATTGTCGAGGCGAAACTCACATATTCGAGGCCTCGCGTGGTGTCTGGGGTCTCCCACTTCTCCGAGCCTATCGAGCCGTGGAATGGTCAGGAGTTCGAAGGCGTCGAGATCGCGGAGTTTGTCTATGACGAACCCTACACGACGACTGAGTCATATACAGTCAAGCATCGGGTTTGCTTTTACTGGACTGGTGATCGCTACGAGATCGAAGATATCGAGCCGTTCGCGCAAGCCAAAGACGGTGCTGAGTGGCGGGCGACGACGGCGCAAGAACGCGATTTCTTCATGACAGGCATCAAACGCAAGCATCAGACGCGGGCGGAACTGGAAGTCACGCGCGACGCATGGATCGACGATCTTTGGGAGAAATTGAAAGCGCGACAGGATGAGCGCGAGGAGCCCAGTATGGCTAACCTGTTCAAGCCCGAGCCCACATTACGTGAGAAGTTCCCCGAAGGCATCCCGCGCTCATATGCCGAGGTCTGGTTCAACGCTAGAGTTGAGGCATTGGATGAGGAGGCGGCTGCCGACGAGCAGCGCGAAGTGGCTCGTCGGCGCATGGCGTTCATGCGGCAATTGCGTCGCCGGCCTGTGTAGGGAAAAGTTCGTCCAGAAGTTGGCGGCGCGTCGCGTCGTCCACGCGGTCCCGCAGCCACTGGGAGCAGGTTGCGGGATCGTTCAGTGCGTTCGCCCGTGCGAGCCGATTGATCAAGCGCGGATGGGCAGTCGGGGGAAAGTCGAAAGGCATGGTCGGGTCTCCATTCCGTTGATGTGATCCGATGATAAGTCCTGCTCCCCAGACGGCGCGAGCAGGATAGAAGGTAGAATCTATAACTCGGTTATGGGCGCAGTGTTCGCCCTGCGTAAGTCAGGGTCATATCGTGCGCACTGGTGCGCGCGCGCGTAAAACAACGACGGTGATGTAGATGTTACACCGCTGTTGTTGCAGGCTCTGGATTTTCGATTTGTCGGCGCAGGGTGCAGGGTGTGCAGGGTGGTCAATGAAACCAGTGGTTTCGTCGGTATTCCTGTGCAGGGCGCGTGCAGGGACAAGGTTGCTGTATGATCTACTCGAAACAATGACCACGGTTCGCGCGCGTGCGCGCACGCAAAGCGTGCCTCGATCTTGGTTGTCCTGTGGTCTTGGGCATCCTAGCTCCCCTCGGGATCTCCACCTTCTTGTTGCGACCGGCTCGCAACAAGTGGGCCTTTGCTGTGTGCAATTGATTGTTAATCAAGTGATTTGACGGAATTATTCATTCTATTCCAATCGGTTGAATAAGATCGCCGCGCGCTTTGCAACGCTCTTTGCAACAGACGCCAAATTCCCTTGGGAATTCTATCCGAAACAGCGCAAATCTTTGGCAAGACCGCAATCGCTAACCAAACGGTGCCTGCAAACGCAACGGAGCGTCGATCTACTGAGGCACAAGGCGGTGTTCCATGCTTATCCGGCGTGATGTGCCTTGCTCGCAAAAGCGTGCGTCTCTGGGCCTCTCTGCGAGGGCATCACTAAAATCAGGTAGAACACCAACTCCACCTTGTTCTGCGGAACATCCAGCGACGGGAAGTTGATACGCAATATCCGTCGAACCCGTGTGATGATCCAGCGCGCCCAAGGGAGGTTCGACCAATCCTTTGCCCTTGGGTGCGCCTTCACGCGAAAGGCGAAACGATGCAGATTACTGCGACACTTGAAAGCGATGGCAACGCCGTCCTCAAACTCGTAACTAACTCCAGCCAAGCCGATTTTGTCGTCAATGGCGCGACCAAGCTCGCCCGTGACCTTGAATCCATCCTGACCAATCCGAGCGCTGATGCCATCGACCGCCATTACCGCGTCGTGCCCTCAGACACGGGCGTCGTTGTCGAAACCAACAAAGGCCGGTTCGACCTGCCTTGGCGGCACATCACGCCTGTTGTGAACGGCCTGCGTGCCTAAGGCGCGATGTTTGCCCAAGACGACCAATCGCCGGAGGCTGCGCTTGTCACAGCAATACTGATGCAGGCCTATCGTGATTTGTTCATTGCGATCAGAGAAGACGGCACATCTTCGTTTACGACCCAGTCGGAACAAGACCAAGCCATATCGTTCCTGACCGATCAAGCCGGGTCACTCGCCCGCAGCCGCAATGCCTTGTGTTCCCTGATCGGTTGGGATGGCGACACATTGGCGAGCCGAATCCGCGCAATGATGGACGGCGATGACTTCCCACCGTCCGCGCCCGATCCAAGCCCCATCGCCCGAAAGCGGCACGAAAAAGCCGTTGCCCGCATCCGGGCACGATGGCGTCAACTGAACGCGCCTCGCGCTGCATAACAGCATCTAAAATACAGGCCAAATCTTGGTCAGCATCTTTTTCTGGCGGTCTACACGCGTCGGGCAAGTCCGTAAATTCACGGTATGAGCAACGCTGACGCACCGCTCGTGTCTTGTCCAAATCCAGATGAGCGCGGCGCTTCCCGAGGTGTCGCGTTCATTTTTGGAAAGGCAAGACAATGAGCAACGAAACGACGGCGGCCATTCAGGCCCTAATCAAACAGGTGGAAACCCTCACCACCACTGTCACCGATCAACAAAAGCGCATGGACGGGCTTTACGAACATAATTCCCGGCTGCTCGACCAGATCAAAGACGGAAAGCGCGACGATCAATCAAAACCTGACGAAACCGCAATGAACAAACTCGGTTTCGAGCGTGGCAAGGACGGCAATTGGTATCCGCATGGCACGCGACCCGCGCATGTTCTGACCCGTGAAGAGGCACGCGACCCAGCAAAGTATCGTGCGGCGAAAGAGGCAGCGGCGGCTGTGGGCGCGACACTTGAGATCAGCGACCCAGACGCCCCTGAGGATCGCCATCGTGCTGGCCGAGGCGATATTGCGACAACACAGGCTACCGTGATCAAGGACGATGATGCGCGCCGCGTCTATGTGCGCCGCGATGTGCTTGGATCATCCGAGTTTCGCGCCCAGTATCAGCGGTTGCGCAACGACGGTTACATGCCTGTCTCTTGGGATCAGCCAGACGAATTGCCCGCCCATTTGCAGGACCAGATCAATGACGCCTAGGGAACGCGCCAGCTTGGACGCTGTTGCCGACCAATCGGGAGGCTCTTCGTAATGGCTGGAAACAAGGGGTCTGGGCGTAAGAACACGATCAGCATTCACCCGGAAAAGAACACGATCATCAAACAGATCGTGCTTGGTGAACATGATCTGCCCGGTGGCATGTCGAAGGCGCAGGTTGCAAAGCGCATTGGCGTGCATCCAGATTCCGTGTCCCGCTATCGCAAGGATCACATCACGGAAGAAATGGTGCGTTCGATTCTGGCCGAGGCTCGCACCGCGCCAGTGGACGAGGCCACGCGTGTTCTGAACGACGAACGCATTGACGTTGCCCGCACCTACGAAACTTTGGCGCGCCGTGTCGAAAAGCTAATCACCAAAGCCGAGGAAAACGAGGACGACGGGTTCGCCCTGGCTGCGATGAATGGCTTGCGCAAAGTCCTCAAGGACATTGCCACGATGCACGGAAAAATGGCGACCAGCTTGTCCGTTTCGGTCACGCTTGCGGAGTCACCCGAATGGGTGACGCTCAAATCCATCCTTCAAGCTGTCTGCGATGAAGTCCCGGAAGCCCGCGAACCGCTGCTGCGCCATATGCGTCACCACGTCCTTTCCGTCACTCAAGAGGATAGCGTGCTATGACCCATCGCGAGTTCGAAGGTTTCACCTCCTATGCCCGCCGCCTGAAAGCCGCTGGCGACAACCCCGGCTGGGTGCGTCTGCCACATTCGAAGCGGGTGATGCAGGCCGAGGGCGGTAAGCTGTATTTCACAGGGGAGCCTTGCAAACGAGGCCACATCTCGCCGCGCAACGAGCATGGCGATTGCACCCAATGCCACGTCATGCGTCTCGCGGAGCGTCGCAATGCCGTTTGATGCCCTACATGACTGGTGCGAAGGTCTGGAACGCGAACTTGATCCCGTTGCGCGCCTTCGTCACTGGATTGGGCATGAGCCAGACCCTTGGCAGATCGGCGCCTTCACGACTGAGGCGTCTGAAATTGCTTTGCGTGTTGGCCGTCAGGCTGGCAAAACCTCGGTCTTGGCCGCGCGCGCCGTCGAGGAATTGCACGTCCCCGACAGCCTGACGATCTGCGTTGCGCCAGCCGAGCGGCAGGCGAAGATCATCGCCCGCGAGATTGGCCAGCAACTCCGGCGCACAGATTTGGTAATCACGCGTTCGACCTTGACCGAACTCGAAATGTCGAACGGTGCGCGCGTTGTTGCGTTGCCGTCCACGTCGGACACGATCCGTGGTTATCCATCCGTGTCGTTGCTGATCATCGACGAGTGCGCCTTTCTGCAAGGCGAGAACGGCGGCGAAGACTTGATCTCTGGCGTCCTGCCCATGCTGACGAAAGACGGGCAAGTGTTTTTCAGCAGCACGCCCGCCGGAAAGAACAACTATTTTGCGCGTCTGTTTCTGGACGAAAAACCCGGCGACGGCATCCACCGCATCGTTGTGCGCGGGACGGACATTCCGAGGCTGGCCGAGAAGGTCGAGCGGATGCGCCGCACACTATCTGCAACCAAGTTTCGACAAGAGATCGAAGTCGAGATGTTGAGCGACGGGCACACCTATTTCGATCTCGCAATCATTGAACAAGCGACGAGCAAGGAGGGCGCGGTATGCCCGAGACTTTAGATTTAGTTTGGCACCCAGACGGGCGGGTGGTCAACGAAACCTATGAAGACCCCGCAATCCCGCGCGTGACCGGATTTTCAACGTTTTGGATTGCCGCAGATTTGGGTCAGGCGAACGACTACAGCGCCGTGGTTGTGATCAAAGACGAGGCCTTGCCCATCGCGGATGATAACCGAGTTATTGTCGGCCCCCGCGAACGAACGGTTGTCTATGCCGACCGCTTCCGTGGCGTGAGCTACGTGGACGTGGTGGACCACCTGATCAAGCTGCGCAACGCGCCGCCATTTGGCGGCAAGTCCGAACTCGTGATCGACGGCACGTCTATTGGGCGCGTCGTGTCTGACATGCTCTGGGATCAAAGCGTTGACCATCACGCCGTCCAGATGACTGGCGGCCAAGACTGGAACAAAAAGAACGCGCGTTATGTCAACGCGGGCAAGACGTTCATGATCGAAAATCTCGCGGTGCTGTTTGCAGCTGGCGAGTTGAAATTCGCGCATGACCTGCCGTTGAGACAGGAGATAGAGGAAGACCTTGCCTCATTCTCCGTTCAAACGACTGCCGCCCAAAACCAGATCATCACGCAATCGCGCTCAACGGCAGGTCACGGCGATCTTGGAATTGCGCTGATCGTCGGTGGGTTCGCATCCCAATACCTCAAACCTCAATCCATCCTCACTGGCCACCTGCGCGGCTGGTATTGAAGAAAGGAAAACCGAATGCTCGAAGACCAAATTGGCGAAATTCTGACTGCCGCCGTCGCGGCAGCGCGATCCGAAGGATACGCAGAGGGCGCAAAGGCTGGCCGTGCGGAAGTCAGTCAAGAAGTGAACAACCTTATCGAAGCCGAACGCGCGCAGCTTGTTGAGCAAGGCCGCAAACAGGGGCGAGCCGAAGTTGCACCACAGATCGACGAAGCGCGGGAACAAGGCCGTCTTGTCGGGATTGAGGATGGCAAGGCGCAAGCCAATGTCGAAGGGCGCAAGCGCGACCTCGACAAGGCGTGCCGGGATGCGCGCACGAACGGCCATCGCGAAGGTTACAAGAAGGGCCGAGGTGAAGGCTACCAAGCCGGATGGAACGACGCTTTGAAAGGAGAAACCAATGGAACTCACTGACGCAAAATCCGCTGTTCTGGCGGCGGTAGAGACTGCGCGCGCGGAGGCCCGTGCCGAAGGCTACGCGGAAGGCGTATCGTCCGCCGAAGCGAAGAAACGGCTTGAAGCCCTACGCAAATCTTACGTCAAACAAGGCCGCGAGGCTGAACGCGAAGCCGCCCGTGCCTTGGTAGATCAAGCCCGCGAAGAAGGTCGTGTTATGGGCGTCGAACAAGCCGCCGAGGAATGGCGCTCGAAACTCGACAAGCGTTCACACCACAAGGGCGTGATCGAAGGCAAAGAGATCGGCTACAATGACGGCTTCGCCGCTGGCAAAGAAGAAGGTTTCAAGGTTGGTTTCAAGGCAGGGCAATCGGAAGCGGACGACTGAGCGGGCGCTCGCAACGCGCTCGTTCCCGACGCGCCTGTGATGTGACCCAGAACACCCTGTTCGTATGAAGTCGAGCGCGATCAGCAGCCTTGGGTTGATTTCGATTGCTGAAACATGCTTTGTGGATCGCAGCAAGAAAAGTAAATGAAACTCGACTGAGCAAGAATTCATACCAACAAAGGGATTTACAATGGCCGAGATGGCACCTGCGGACTACGTCGTTCTTGGTTTGGACATTATTAAGTACTCTCAAAAAATTCTGAGAGATCAAAAGCTAGCGCAGGAAAAAGTAGACAGATGTTTCAACGAAGCAGTCAAAGAAAAGCGGCCAGAACCTGATGCACCACTTCCGCATTGGGTTGACGCGGGGGACGGCGGTTACGCTCTGTTCAAATGGGCTGAGTTGGACGTCCTCGAAACACTAAAAGAATTCTACAAAAGACTTAATCGCGAAAATGTAAATTACACAGAGGAGCAGCACAAAGTCTTGGTCAGGTCGGCAATGCACAAAGATCAAGTTGTAGTTTGGGATACGGAAATATCTAGTAGGCCAGTTAAGAAGTTTACCGGACATGCGATAAACAATTGTGCGCGCCTAATGGCGGGGATGATCAAAGAGCACGATTCACAAGTAGTTTGCTCCAGGCCCGTTTTGGATGCGATCATGGTAATGGACGAAAATGCCTCTCCAACTCGCCTAAAGGACATTAAAGACAAGCATGGCCTAGAGCATGAGGTTTGGAACCTACAGATTGGTGGGCTGTTGGGCGTTAAGCCAATAAAGCGCGAGCTGCACCGCGTCCCGACCGAGAGGGTCTACCCGGGGCCTGCTCGTTAAATCTATACATTCACATAATTCAAAAAATTCTCTAGCTCCTGTAAACCATCGTCTGAAAACTCTATTCTATTGTCCGTTCCAAACCTGCCGCATTCGTTGCGCGAGTTCGTTGGTCTTAAACCAATTCTCTTTGCCGTGAAATTTGTGTAGCGCAGGCCTTGTTTTGAGCTTGAATCACTTTGTGGCGGCAAGAAGTGGAAAAAGCCCGCTCCAACGATATCTTCTCCCTCAAGCGACAAGCTCTTCACTGACTCACCAAAACCCGGTACGTCAGTAGTAAGTAGCGTCATGAAATAGTCTGTCTTCGCTTCCTGTCGCAGCAGTCTCTCAGCAAGTTCAGCGACCCGAATGTTCCGTCTTTGCATCTTGGGAAGCACATACGCGTTAATTGTCATAACTGCCTGTATGGTGATCCTAAAGGTCGCAGAGGCCACAATCACGGTCCCAGTTTCAGGGTTCGTCCGCAAGTAGACCCAATACGGGTATACATTCCGGTCGAGAGCCTTTGGTTGGCTATCGAAATCGTCCTTTGTTAGCGGCTCGTCCGACACAAACTCAACAAGACTCCAGTTTTCTGGAAGTGGCTTTGGAATTGTTACACCTTGTTTGCTTGATAGGTCAGTGAATTTCGGAGCCCCTTCAAGATGGATCATGAACGGGTCTTCTCCAGAATCGCTCTCGATTCTATGGGGTTCAAATCCGTTCCATTGAAACAAGAAACCGTATAGCTTCAATTTTCCCCCTCCGGATCTGTGTGGCGAAGGTCCAGGTTGAATGCGAGCATGTGGAGAAGCCACGCTGACTGTGCCGCGCTTGGTAGCTCTTCGCGCGAGTAGTCCCTCAAAAACAGCAAGGGGTTTGTGAATTTTGGGCGTCCGATAGCAGGGTTTTCGCTAACAAATAAATCGTTGGGAAAGCGATAGTGATAGTATCGCTTTTCCTTCACCCCGTTTCTGACGACTGTTCGGTTACCCGGGTTCGCGTTTCGATCCTTAGCTGCATTCGTACGAAGTTTGTCAGATTTGAAGTACATGTGAAACAAAAGCAACAGGGGTTCGTAGGTTTCCAAGTAGTGCAGTATCTCGTCGCGTTTTTCGTCATCTTCAAAAAAATTCTCGATGTCTTCGCGCATGGGAAGGCGAGAAAGCAATGGCTCTTGCGATAGAACGGAGATGAAGTCCGAAATTGCTAGCTCACGCCAATCATCCTCTTCTAAGCCTTCATCCGAATCTTCTTCTTCGTCGCGACCGATGAATTTAACTCCAAGCGCAACCAGTGTGCGAATAACATATTCGAAGAGTTTTTCTTGAATGGAGGGTAGAACCGCCCAGGATAACCATACGAATGAGCAGTATGTCTCACTATTGGTCCCATAAAAGTGGTAGAAGTCAAATATGTGGACAAGAAGCTCTTCTATGTCACCGGTATGCCTCTCGTCGACCTCGAAAAAGAAATCGAATGGTTCGGCCATTGAGCGCTTCATTTCAAGTTCGTCAAAGTCTAGGCAGCTCAACAGCATCAGAGAACGCCCAAGCATCTTCGTTGCGTAGTCGTTATAATCTCTCGGCTGTTCTTGAAAATACTTGTTAACTTCCGCGCAGCCGACGGCACCACTTTCTTGCAGGTCAAACATGTCGTCCAAAAAATCGTCGACACGGTCAAAAATGTGCCCGCCGAGAATGCGGTGGCTGATCTCATGAGTGATGGTACCGAGGTTCCATTGGTAGCTGTTGCCGCCAAGAACACTTGGTAGTGGGGCGCTGGTGGTTAAAGCCCCATTCATGAAACCATCGCGTCCGCTAAAGAACGTTATCGGAGTTGCTGCTTCGCCTACGTCGTCTTCAAATTGATCGACCAATTCGGAAGATATGCTATCCAAGTTGTTAGAACGCGATACCTCAGTCCGGTCAATGCTAACAAAATCTGGAAATCCGTCTCCGATATTTACTACGGTGAAGTGGTCTGTAAGAAATGGCTGTTCGCCATGCGCATATAGTCTTTGATCATATTTGATGTCGTCAGTCAGTGACGTAAGAAAGGATGCAACGTTTCTAAGTGCAAGATTTGCAACTCCAGTTCCAAGAAACGAGTGCGGCCAAAAATGGCATTCTGTTCTGAGAATCGGTGATGTACCGGACAGAGCTTGAGACGCGAGCCGCGATAGCCCTGCGTTTAGCGTCAACAACAAGTCTGGACGGTCCATGCTTCCGTTCAATTGTACATGCGTGCCCTCTGGCGGATCTTCGCTAGCATCTTGCTCATTCTCGTCGTCATGACCATTCACGAGATCACTAGCTAATTTCTCGATGCCTTTTGCGTCGTCGACCAAGACTGAGAATGGTCCGCGTGATCTACCCTCGATTACGGACAAAAGCGCGCAGAGTTCAATCTGCATGAATTCAAGCGCGTCGTCTGCTTCGATGCTAGCATTAGACAACGTTTCGACAGCCAGCTTTGTCTTTCGAACCTTTGTTGGTGAATAGTATTCGTCGTTGGCGAATTGCTCCACTTCCGTGCCAAAATAGGAACCTTTCTGATCCGTTTCGTCAACAAGCCAACGCTCGAAGGGGACTTGGCTTTGCAAGCAAGTGTTCCTCAAGTCTTCGTCGAGTTCTTCATCTCGGCAAATCAGGATCAGACTATGCACGCCAATGCTTAGCCACATCGACTCATGGTATAACTTTGCCAGATTCTCTTGTGAAAACTCATCGCGTAGAAAATCCGCGGAAACACCGTGAAGAAACCAGATTGCTATCGGTTCGCTAGTTTCCGTGGACTCGATTAGTCCGCGGTCAACAATTGTTGGGCGCAGTTGCCAAATCGGGGAAATTCTAGAGGTCGGTCCCCATTCTCGAAGCAGTGACTTCAGGTTAGGGGTGATCTTTACACGATACGATTCAACGCCCAAATCAGGACGTGAGTCCACGGCGATGTAAAAGCGCTTTTTTAGTATTTTCAATGGAAACCACTCTTCCCCTCATTCGGGAAGACAGTAGTTATCCATAACCTTACGAGCAAGCTCGAAGTTCTTCTTTTTCGGCGCACGTTTTTTGGCGGCCGTGGACGGCCCACCGAAGGACTGTGCGTCCACCATAAAAGCACGAGGTTTCCGAGATTGAATCTTTCTCGACTTGATCATGCTCTTTACATTTCGACGTGTTGCAGCCACGCTAGAACCTCTCAAGCGTCCGCTCAACGCAGACTCAAAAAAGGCGGCAAAGACGCCGCCTCTGCTGTATTAGTATATGTTTGATCAGAGCTATGTCAATGAATCTCTGGGTGGCCTTGGCAACGATCTTAGCTTTAAGGCTCTGTTAGTAAAGAGTTTTCCACCGGCCGTTTCATCAAAGCGGATCATGTAGAGGCATTTCGATGAGCGTACACAAGATGTGCGACTTATCCACAGGTATGTTCACAGCCTGTCACAACGCTGTTGTCGGGTTGTTGGGCGGACTTTGGTAGTTCGCGTTATAGCGATGGCGTTGCAAAATCGTTGCAAAAACCAAAAAAGGCGATCCCGGAGGATCGCCATTTTTGCTTTACAACCAAGTGGTTGTTTGGCTCCGGCGGTAGGGATCGAACCTACGACCAATTGATTAACAGTCAACTGCTCTACCGCTGAGCTACGCCGGAACACTCGCGGGGCTATAACAATGCCCATTTGCGGCGGCAAGAGGGATTTTGAGGTTTTTGCGACATTCTTTTAAACCGCCGAAAAAACCGCCCCTGGCCCCACCGCTCCGGCGCAGGTGACCTCTCCCTGCTCCAGCAGCGCCAGCAGATGGGCGAGCAGATTGCGCTCGGCTGCGGGCAGCAGCATTTCATGGATATCGGTGTAAACGCGCCGGGTCAGGGTTGTGGCATCTGCGGGCCCTTGGGCCAAAGCCCCGCGCAACTGCGCCATGCGCTCTTCGCGATGGGCCAAAAGCTCTGCCAGTCGCGCCGCGGGATCCGTGACCGCATCCCCATGGCCCGGCAAATAAAGCCGGTCTTGCCGGGTCTGCAATCTGCGGCAAGACGCCATAAAGGCCGTGAGGTCCCCATCCGGGGGCGAGACCAGCGATGTGGACCAGCCCATGACCAAATCGCCGCTGAACAGCACATCGCCTAAAGCAAAGCAGAGATGATTGCCCATATGGCCAGGGGTCCAAAGCGCTTGCACCTCCCAGCCCTGCCCCGCGAGCACATCCCCATCGGCCAGCAGATGATCCGGTGCAAAGCTTGCATCCACCCCTTCCCCGCCCCCAAGCGCGCCTTCAAACGCGTCCATCTCGGGGCGGCGGCCAGCGCGGGAATCGCCATAGGCATAGATCGGCGCGCCTGTGGCCTCAGACAGCCGCGGCGCGAGGGCCGAATGATCCAGATGGCTATGGGTGATCAAAATGGCCGAGAGAGTCGCCCCAGCGATCTCGGCCAAGAGCGTCTCCAAATGGCGATCCAAATTGGGGCCTGGATCAATCAGCGCAAGATCATCTTGGCCGATCAAGTAGCTATTGGTGCCCCGCTCTGTCATGGGCGAGGGATTATGCGCCCGCACCCGGCGCAGACCTGGCGCAATTTCCACCACCGGCCCGGTTTCTTCTGTCATTTCGCTTTCTCCCCTGCCCGATCCTGCTCTAGGCTGCGCCCATGGCCTTTCAGCTCAAATCTTACATGCCGCGCCGCCTTTATGCCCGGGCCGCGCTGATCCTGTTGCTGCCCATCATATCGATGCAGATCGTGGTGTCTGTGGTGTTTATTCAGCGCCATTTTGAAGGCGTGACCCAGCAGCTTACCGCCAATCTCTTGGTGGAGATGCGCTACTTTGTGGGGCAAATCAACGGCGCCGCCACATTTGAAGAAGCCCAAGCCGAATTGGGCGATCTCAGCCCCCGCTTGCAGCTTTTTGCCCGTTTCACCGATGAGCTGCCCCAAGGCGATAGCCGCCGGATTTATGATCTGTCGGGCCGGGTAGTGATCCGCACTTTGCGCGGGCGGTTGCCCAGCCTCACCGGCATTGATCTGTTGTCCAATCACCGGCGGGTGAAAGTGGGGCTAGAAACCCGCCATGGGCCGCTTTTGCTCAATGTCTCGCGCCAAAGGGTGTCTGCCTCTAATCCGCATCAATTGCTGGTACTGATGATTTTCACCGGGCTTTTGACCTCGGCCGTGTCGATTCTATTCATGCGCAACCAGGTGCGCCCAATCCGGCGGTTGGCCCGGGCCGCCGAGGCTTTCGGCAAAGGCCGCACCGTGTCTTATAAACCCTCGGGCGCAACCGAAGTGCGCGCAGCAGGTCAGTCCTTTTTGGATATGCGCACCCGGATCGAGCGCCAGATCGAACAGCGCACTTTGATGCTTTCGGGGGTCAGCCATGATTTGCGCACGCCGCTGACGCGTATGAAACTGGCGCTTTCGGTGATGGATCAGGATGAAGATACCGAAGCCTTGCTTGGCGATGTGAGCGAGATGGAGCATCTGGTCAGCGAATTCCTCGCCTTTGCCCGCGGGGATGCCTTGGATGATGCGGCCCTCACCGATCCCTCAGATCTGCTGAAAGACGTGGTCTCAGCCGCCGAACGCGCCGGGCGCAAAGTGCAGATCGCTCAGACCATAGCCAAAGGTCAGCTCATGATCATGCGCCCCAAAGCGGTAAGCCGCGCCTTGGACAATTTGATTGGCAATGCGGTTCTTTATGGCAGCCAAGCCTGGGTCAGCTTGGACTTGCTAGAAAACGCTGTGCGCTTTCGCGTGGAAGATGACGGGCCAGGGATTCCCGAGAAAATGCGCGCCCAAGCGCTCAAACCCTTTGCCCGGCTCGACAGCTCGCGCAATCAAAGCAATCGCGCAGGCGTGGGGCTGGGCTTGGCCATCGCTGCGGATATTGCGCGCAGCCATGGGGGCCGCCTGATCTTGGATGAAAGCCAGGCCCATGGCGGGCTTTCCGTTGATTTGATCCTCACACGCTAGAGCGCGGCACCAATTGCGCCGGGCGCAAACGCTCTTGCAGCGCTTCCGCCGCCGCAATCTGAAGGCCGCGATGGGCATCCGCATAAGCGCGGCGTTCTTCCCCGCCGAACATTTCCGCCCCGGCCTGCCAATAGCCCAGGGCCGATAATTCCCGAAGCGAGAAGAGCACAAGCTTCAAAACCTGCATGGTCACACCTTTTACATGTTAGCGCCAGAATTGCCCGGCACATGCCGCAAAGCGCGGCAAAGGCCCGAATGAGGCCCAAAAAAACACACAGGCTTTAACGAAACCTTCGATCTACCGAACGCTGAAGGCCCCAAAGCTGCACGCCCTCTGATTGTAGTGGCAAAGTGCTTGGCAAGAGCTGAAGACCGAAGGTCATGAATGCTGCAACGCAGCAATTCGCTGGGAATTCATCCTTAACGCCGCAATTTCGGGCAATGAGAGAATCAAATCCCTTACCTTACCCATCGGCAATCGGGCCTGTTTCTGGCGCGGTCCGCCTACCCGCTTCGCAGCAGATTGACGCCAGAAAGCCTGGCCCAAAAAGAAATATCGCAGAATGGCAATTTCGCTGTTTTTTCGCTTGCGCGCCCCGCTGTGCATAGCTATCTCACCCGAACGCAACGGATGCGGGTGTAGCTCAGGGGTAGAGCACAACCTTGCCAAGGTTGGGGTCGTGGGTTCGAATCCCATCGCCCGCTCCATTGCGAAAATCCTCCCCCCTCTCGAAAAAAGAAATGCTGCCAGCGCAATAAAACCGCTTGCACCCCCCGCGCAGCACCGCTATCTCACCGCAACGCAAAGGATGCGGGTGTAGCTCAGGGGTAGAGCACAACCTTGCCAAGGTTGGGGTCGTGGGTTCGAATCCCATCGCCCGCTCCATTGCGAAAATCCCCACAGATCGACCCAGACATGCAAGCCATTGAATTGGCTGGATTTACTGCTGCCCCTCGCGCAGATGCTTTCCCCAATAACCGCCCAAGAAAAAAGGGCGCTGCCCTCGCGCGCCCTTTTCACACTCAAACTTGCCGCTCTTGGCAGACTGAAAGCCATGGGCGTGGCTTAGCCCCCCTGGCCCATTTCGGGATAGATGGGCGCGAGCAAGCGCGGCGTAAAGCTTTCACCGATCCACACCGAAAGATGGTCATGGTCACGGTAATTGGCCCGCTGTTTCGTGCCAAAGGCGCAAAGCTCTGTATCGCAGAGATCATCAACAAAAGAGACCGCATGGCTGTTGGGTGACTGCGCCAACCGATCCAAAACCGTTTCAATCGGCGCATAGCGGGCATCATGTTCTGGCCGCCCTGTGGCCAAATCCGCTTGCACCCGATCAAAATCGAGCCCCATGAGATGCACCCGCGCATAGACATCCCGCGTGCTGAAATCCTGATATGGTGGCTGCTGCACCAATACAAATTCCGCCCCGGCGGCTTCGACCCGGCGCTGCAATTCGGCCAATTGGGTCTCGAACACTTGGAAGGAATACGCCAAGTCGCGGGTCATATCAGCTTTGGTATCCAGATAGGCTGGCCGGGTGACAAAATCCCCCCCTGCATAAAAGGACCAACGGGCCGCAACGATGACACCATCGACATTTTCAAAGATCGACGGATCAAAGGCGTGCAGATTGCGGCGCAAACACCCCGCATCGACTTTGTTGCGATACTCTAAATAGGTGTCCGGCAGGGGCGGACAGCCCCCCTGCAACGACACCAAGAGCCGAACTCCCTGCTTTGCCATCACCTTATCCAAAGCGGCAAAATAGGGAATCACATGGCTATCGCCCACCGCCAAAACCGTGCGCGTGCCCTCGGGATCGCCTTTGACGCAGTAATAGCTCTCGGTCGCTTGGCCGTCTTTTTGGAAATTGGCCCAGTTAAAGCACGGGTCCGAGCCCTCCACATCATAGCCATCTTCCAGCGAACCATAGAGCTCTGGCGCCAGATCCACACGGTTTGGGAACCCTCCTGAATTGAGCCCCCAAACCCCAAAGCCAATGAAAAGCGCCGAGGCCAAAGCCGATACTTGAAACAAGCGTTTACGGCTGGGCAACACCCGCGCATTGGGGCCGCGGAAGGGCTGTTCGATATATTTCCAACTGGTCCATGAGACCAAGAACACAAAGCCCGTGGCCAGGACCATCACCCAAATGGGCGGCTCACCCAAGGCGCGGATGCGGGTAAAACTATAGATCGGATGATGCCACAAATAGGCGCTATAGCTGATCAACCCGACCCCCACCATGAACCGGGTGGACAGCAGCCGCGCCACATAAGTGCCCTGACGAGCAAAACCCAAGATCAGCACCGTCCCCAGCACGGGCACGATGGTATAGCGCGATGGAAATGGCGTGCGCTCGCTGTAAAACAACATGGCAAAAGCCACCATCGCCAGGCCGAGCCCGGCCAGCAGATCATGGCCTTTCATGGCGCGGCCGGTGGCATAAAGCGCAAGAAGCGAGCCCGCCAAAAGCTCCCAAAACCGCGACGGGGTGAAAAAGAAATTCACCGTGGGCTCATTGCGCGCGCCCCAATCGCTGAGCAGCAAACTGGCCACGGCCAAAAGCCCCAACACCGCCATGCTCAAACGGCGCCCAGACATCATGCATAGGAACAGCACCAAAGGGATCAGCAAGTAATATTGCTCTTCAATCCCCAAGCTCCAGGTATGCAGCAGCGGCTTTTCGCCAACTTCCGGCGCAAAATACCCACCTTGGCGTTCGCCAAAATGGAAATTGGAGATAAACAGCGCCGCCGCACCAAAACTGCGAGCGTAATCGGAAAATTCATCCGGGATCAGGAAGAACCATGCAAAGGGTATGGTCACCGCCATCATGGCAAAAAGCGCGGGCAAGATCCGCCGGGCCCGGCGCTCGTAGAATTTCGCTAAGGAATAGCGTTTGTCTTCCATCTCGGTGATCAAGATCGTGGTGATCAAGAAGCCTGAGATCACAAAGAAAACATCCACACCCACATAGCCGCCCGGCACCAGGGGCAAGCCCGCATGAAACAGGATCACAGGCAACACTGCGACGGCCCGCAGCCCGTCAATCTCGCGGCGATATTTCATATTGGGCTCTTATCTTGTCAGGTCTTGCCCAAAGTCCATGCCCGCCCAGCCCTCAAAGCTCAAGATGGCAGACTTGCTGCCCCCGCCATTGTGACTTTGAAGAAGCGCCCAAAGCCCTCAGGCACTTCCCCCGCCAAGCGCGCGCCGGGCCCAATCAGCCCGCCAAATCGGGTCACTGGGCGGGTTTTCATCGGCAATCAGCGCCTCGATCCGATCCACACGCCGGGCCATCCCCTCGCCATTGGCCACTTGGATCGCCAGGCCTGGCCGTGCATTCAATTCCAGCACCTGTGGTCCGGCCAAGCGGTCGAGCACAATATCTGCCCCAAGATAGCCCAATCCGCTGGCCGCCTGACAGCGCGCTGCCAAGCGGATCAACTCGGCCCAATGGGGCACTTCCATCTCGGAAAGATCCGCCCCGGTATCGGGATGATGGGTGATCGGCAGATCATGCTGCACCGCGCGCAGCGCTTTGCCCGTGCCGATATCAAGCCCTACGCCCACCGCACCTTGGTGCAAATTGGCTTTGCCATCGGATTCCGCCGTGGACAGGCGCGTCATCGCCATCATGGGAAAGCCTTTGTAAACGATGACCCGAATATCGGGCACGCCTTCAAAGCTAAAACGATCAAACACCCGGTCGAAATCCACCATGGCTTCGATCATCGCCACATCCGGCTTGCCGCCCAGAGAAAACAACCCGCTGAGCGTGTTGTTGATATGGCGCGCCACCGCATCAAACCCAATCCGGCTGCCTGAAGGTTTGATATAATCATCCCCATCGCGCCCAGAGACCACCAAGATCCCTTTGCCGCCGGAGCCTCGTGAAGGTTTGATCACGAACTGCTCATGGGAGGCCAGAAACTCGGGCAGCATTTTGATCTGTCCGGTCAGCTTCACCACCCCAATCAGCTTGGGCGCGGCCAGCCCATTGGCTTCGGCCAACTCCTTGGTTTTCAGCTTGTCATCCACCAGGGGGTATAGCCTGCGCGGATTGTTTTGGGCGATCAGTTCCACATTGCGGCGATTCATGCCGACAATGCCCGCCCGCGCCAATTGCGTTGGAAAGGCCAGGCGCAGCATCAGTCTTGCCTCGCCAGCGGCTCAAAACGGCGCAATTCCGAGAGACGATAGCCCGTATATTGGCCAATCACCAAGATCACCGCGAGCACCACCAGCAGCAATTCAGGAAATTGGAAGGTCCAATAAGAGACAAAGCGGTTGGTCATGACCAGATAAGCGATCACCGCCGTGAGCAAACTGCCCCCGCCCTGGATCAACACATCTTTCATACCTTCTTCTTCAGCCAAGACCGACATGCGCTCAATGGTCCAAGAGATGATGATCATAGGGAAGAAAGTCACGCTCAGCGCTTTGGTGATGCCCAAGCGGAAGCCAACCACCGACAGCAGGATATAAAGGCCGATTACCACCACCAGCACCGCCGCGATGCGGGGCACCAAGAGCAAATTGAGCGATGTAAGATAGCCGCGGATCACCAAGCCGGTGCTGACCACGATCAAAAACAGCGCCAGGCCGGTCAACAGCTCGGTTTGCACAAATACCAGCGCGATCAGGATCGGCATGAACGTGCCCGAGGTTTGCAGCCCCACCAGATTGCGCAAAACCACCACAACCAACGCCCCAATGGGGATCAAAAGCAGCGTCGCAAAGGCTTTTTGCGCCTCTACCGGCAAGGATAAGATCGAGAAATCAAGCAGCATAGAGCCGGTTTCAGCGTTCAATGTGATCGCTGCCTGGCGGCCGGACACTTCATCGGGAATGATCGAGAAGCGGATCTCGCTATCGCGCGCGCCCTCCACCTCAAACAAGCTATCGCTGCCAAATTGCCAGGGCAGGAACAGCTCGGGCAGGCCCATGGTGGCGGTTCTCACATCAATAGCGCGCCAAGTCTCGCCATCCCACACCGCCAGCACATCGCTCAGCCGAGAGGTTTTTTTGATCTCCTCAAGGGACATGCCGCGCACCCGCTCGGCCGGGATGCCTGCGGAATGCATCAAACGCTGCGCCATCCGAACCCGGTCAGTAAAAGAGGGATCTTCGCCCAGCAGCGCTTGCGCCGCTGGCGAGGGCTCTTCTGCGGTCAAAGATTGCACCAGCCGCAGCGCCAAACCGACATTATCGGCCGAAAGCGAATGCGCCTCTGCCAAGATCGTATCTGCCGCATCGGCTTGGGTCAGGTCGAAAACCGGGGCGTCCGGGCGCTTGGGCGCATCCAAGGACGCAAACACATCGGGCTGGCCGCCGCGATAGACCCGCGCGCGGTAAAACAGCGAATGATCGCCCTCAGGAGAACGCGCTTGCCAAATCGCCACCCGGCCTGCACCGCTATTTTCTGTGTGATAGCCAAAACCGCGCCCGGCGCTGCCGCGATCCACCACCAAAAGGGAATCGGTGCTATGGGGCAGGCTTAGGGTGACTTTGACCGGATCGCCCTGGGCGCGAAACGAAATATGCGCCTCGGCCGTCCACACGGTTTCCTTGCTGCCCGGCATGAGCGGAAAACCCAGCCCGGAATGCTTATAGGCCGTCACCCCGATCCCAATAAGCAGCAGAATGCCAACAATAATTCGAAGTTGCAGTTTCGCGGTCATGGCACCCTCGTTACTCGGCAGGCGTGTAAGTGTCTTGGATATAGGCGCGGCTCACATCCACCAGCGCAGTATCCTCAAGGTAATTCCGCCCGATTAGCACCGGGAATTCGAACCCGGTACGGTCCGCCAGATTCACTTCAATACGCCGTTCCACATCGCCAATCTTAAGATCCATCACCACCACATAGCGCTCGTGATAGTCCTCATCGCCGCGTTTCTTAATTTTCGCGATGCGCGCAACCTTACGCTGGGCCTCAATATCGATGCCTGCTTCGTCATTGGTGATATGAAAACGCACCCAGGGATTCCCATCCCGTTCGAAATCTTCGATCTTTGTGGCGTGAATCGAGGTGGTCGTGGCCCCGGTATCAATCCGCGCAGGCCAGGTGACGTTAAATTCTGGCAGATGCACATTTTCGGCCTCACCGATTACCTGCAATTCCCCATGGGCGAGGTTTTCTTCAAGCCGCAGCACTTTTGGCGCATCTTCCGCAGGCGATGGAGTGGGGGCAATTAAGATCGACACAGCCAAACCCGCCACAGCAAGAGACGAAGGCGCAACCCGACATCTTTCCGCTAGGTCAGGGAGAGTAAAGTGTAACTGTTTAAAGAAATCCATAACTTGCATGCCCCTCCCCGTGCTGTGCTTCCAACGGCTATATCGGCACCAACGTGAATTCGTCTCTGACATCTTGACGCAGAACCAGGGTTCACAGCGTGCACATATAGATCCTTTTTCACGAGAATTCCGCGCCTATGGGCCGCGCAAATCTCATCCCTGGAGAAACTCAGACTGAGCGGGCACTCAGCAATTCGACCCCCTCAACTTCTAGCATCTCAAATAAGGTCTTATCCCGTGTCTTCGGGTTCTTGCGCCGGTTCTTAGGCAGCCGCATCACTACCTGCTTAACTTCTCGCGCGTCCTCTTTAGTTATCTCAGCAAGTGGCTTATCACCTGTGATCTCTGAGAGCAGCGAGAACGCATCCCGCTTGTCCCTCTCTGTCTTCACCGCCAGCGCATCCGTGCGGCTCTTTTCCTCAAAATACATCGCAACAGATTCTGAGAATTTAACCCGCCTCTCGGGAACCTCGCCCTGCGCCCCAGGAACCGCCACT
>JAOXSB010000083.1 GCA_025800345.1 Mangrovicoccus sp.
TCAAAACCTGCAATGGTTTCGATGATCCCCTCGGCGATGGAGCCGTGATAGAAAACCTGCGCGCCATCTTGGGCCATGCTGCGCAAGCTTTCCCCATAGGCGGGGTTGCGCAGGATCTGGCCTTGGGCAATTGGGCTGCCGCCGGGCAGGAAATAGGCGGCCATGGCTGCTTGGCTGGACAGGCGTTCTGCATCTCCGGCCACCAATTCCGCCAGGCGCGGCGAGACGGTAAAGCCCTCTTCGGATAGGGTGATGGCCTCGGCAAACAGGCTGTCCCATGGGGCTGTGCCCCAATTGTCATGGGCTTTTTGCATGAGGGCAGGGGTGCCAGGCACGCCCACCGAGCGCCCGCCAACCACCGCATCATAAAACTCCACCGGCTTACCATCAGGTGTTTGAAAGAGACGCGGCGTTGCGGCTGCCGGGGCGGTTTCGCGCCCATCTAATGTGGTGATCTCGCCGCTTTCAGCATCATACCAGACCAGAAAGGCACCGCCGCCTAGGCCCGAGGATTGCGGCTCCACCAAGCCCAAAACCGATTGCACGGCCACCATCGCATCCGCGGCGCTACCACCATCGCGCAGCACCCGCGCGCCTGCCTCCACCGCCAAGGGATGGGCCGCGGCCACCATCCAGTTATCGCTGGTGACGGGTGCGCCTTGGGCTTTGGCGGATAATGCCGCGACCGAGGCGGCGGTGAGCCCTTCGGTCCATGTGGCGGTTTGGCTTGAGGCGGCCTCTGGCGCGACCAGATCTGCGGCTTCTTGAGCGGGCAGGGCAGCCCCGGTCAAACATCCCGCAAGCAATGCTGATTTGAACAGACCATGATGCTGCATTCTTTCCCCTCCCGCGCCGTTCTGAAAGGGCTAGTATGCCATGAAATCGCGCGCAGGCAGATGAAAAACGCCCGCGCCGCCGCAATCTGTTAACTGGCGTTACAGTTCAAGGCGCGCAAAATCCAGTGCTGCGACATAGGGTGACGGACCGTTTTGCTTTTCCCTCAATGACATGCACCATATATGCATTTTTGAATAAGGGGGATGCCATGGGTTGGGTAAGTTCATTTGTGGCATTGGCCGGGCTTGATACGGCCGCGCGTAAATTACTGGAAGAACGCGCGCCGAGCATGCATGTGCCCGCAGGCGCGGTTGTGTTCGGCCCGGGCAAAGTGCCTGAACAAATGCTTTTGTTGATCGACGGGGTGGTGCGGGTGCAGCAGACCTCGGAAACCGGGCGTGAGATTGTGCTCTACCGGGTGCAAGCGGGGGAAAGCTGTATTTTGACCACCGCTTGTTTGCTGGCTGGGGATGCTTATGCCGCCGAAGGCATCGCCGAGACCGATTTGCGGGCAGTGGCAATCCCGCGGGCCGTGTTTGACGGGCTTTTGGCGCGCTCATCAGCGTTTCGCAATTTCGTGTTTGACGCCTATGGGCAGCGCATCGCGGATTTGATCCTAACCATCGAAGATATTGCCTTTCGCAGGCTGGATTTGCGCTTGGCCGAAACGCTGTGCCGCCTGGCAGGGACTGCGGATAGTTTGCATGCGACCCATCAGGATCTTGCCAAAGAACTGGGCAGCGCGCGGGAAGTGGTCTCGCGGCAATTGGCAGAGTTTCAGCGCCGAGGTTGGACCGAACAAGGGCGCGGCGTGATCCGGCTGCTTGATCGGCCGGCTTTGGATGCTTTTGCCAAAGCGGGTTGAGATATTGGTGACATGATCACAGACAGGCGCGTTTTGCCTGCGTAAGCGCGGATTTGGATGCCATTCAGGAGAGTTGCCATGTCTGCCAATGTTGGGAATATTGACCGTATCGCCCGCGCCGTTTTGGGCGTTATTTTGTTGATCCTGCCCTTTATCAGCGGCTTTGGCGGGTTGGGCACCACGATTTCGGTGATCGTGGGTGTGGTGATGCTGGCCACTTCTGGCATGCGCTTTTGTCCGATTTACCGCCTGATCGGCGTGAATACCTGTAAGCTCTAAGCTTTCTCAGACCTGCCCGTGGCGCGCTTTCCCCCCGAAGCGCGCCGACTATGCGCCGGTTGCGGGCGCCGCTCAGTTATGACGCAGGCCATATTGGGGAAAAATCACCCCCGTGTTTCGCGCAATATGCGTTATGGTGATTTTGGACGCTTTGCGGCGGGCCCAGCCCTTGACAAAGGGTACTCACATTCAAAATAACGAATGCCAATGGTTGCCCCGATAGACTGACGCGGGGCCGCCGAACTGCAAGGCAAGGAGCCCGCGCAATGTCTGCCTATCCGGTTGATCTCTCCAAGACCCCAGAGGTCACCTCGTTTTTCGATCCGGTGACCAATACCATCACCTATGTGGTCAAAGACCCTGACAGCGCAGCCTGCGCGATCATCGATTCCGTGATGGATATCGATTACGCAGCAGGGCGGATCACCTATGACAATGCCGATGAAGTGATCGCCTTTGTAACCAAACAGGGCTTGCAGGTGGAATGGCTGCTGGAAACCCATGTGCATGCAGATCACTTGTCCGCTGCCCCCTATATTCAGGACAAGCTGGGGGGCAAAATCGGCGTGGGTGAGAATATCACCGTGGTGCAAGACACCTTTGGCAAAGTCTTCAATGAAGGCACCGAATTTCAGCGGGACGGCTCGCAATTTGACGCGCTGTTTGTGGATGGGGATGTGATCACCATCGGCAGCTTGCCGCTTTTTGCGATGCATACGCCGGGCCATACCCCGGCCTGCATGGTCTATGTGACCGGCAATGCGGCCTTTGTGGGCGATACGTTGTTTATGCCAGATAGCGGTTCGGCGCGGGCGGATTTTCCCGGCGGAGATGCGGGTGAGCTTTATGACAGCATTCAAAAAGTGCTGACCTTGCCCGGCGAGATGCGCCTGTTCATGTGCCATGATTATGGCGGAATGGATGGCCGCGAGATTCAGTGGGAAACCACTGTGGCCGAGGAAAAGGCCCATAATATCCATGTGGGCGGCGGCAAAACCCGCGAGGAATTTGTTAAATTCCGCACCGAGCGGGACGCGCAATTGGATGTGCCCAAGCTGATCATTCCTTCGTTGCAAGTGAATATGCGCGCCGGTGAAATCCCTCGGGACGAGGATGGCAACCCAATGCTGAAAGTGCCGGTGAACGGGCTTTAAGCCCGCTGTGACCGCGCCTGAGGTGAGAGTATGATCAGCCCTAATGCCAGCGGCCTGGCCCGCATCCTGCCCATTCTGGATTGGGGGCGGCGTTATAACCGCGTCAGCCTGTCCAGTGATTTGATCGCCGCGGTGATCGTCACGATCATGCTGATCCCGCAATCCCTGGCCTATGCGCTGCTGGCCGGGCTGCCGCCGCATATGGGGCTTTATGCCTCGATGCTGCCGCTGCTGGCCTACGCGCTGTTTGGCACCTCTTCGGCTTTGGCGGTGGGGCCGGTTGCGGTTGTCTCGCTCATGAGCGCGGCGGCGGTGGGGGCGCTTGGCCTGAGCGATTCGGCACAGATCGCCATGGCGGCGATCACTTTGGCGGTGCTCTCGGGGGCGGTGCTGCTGATCATGGGCGCGCTGCGTTTGGGGTTCTTGGCCAATTTCCTATCCCATCCGGTGATTGCGGGCTTCATTACCGCATCGGGCCTGCTGATCGCGGTCAGCCAATTGCGCCATATCCTTGGGGTAGAGGCCGCGGGCCATACGCTCACCGAGTTGCTGGTGGCGTTGGCGCAAAATATCGGACAGTTGCATCTGCCCACATTGGCCATCGGGGCCGCTGCGCTCGGCTTTCTGTTCTGGTCGCGTAAAGGGTTGAAGCCGCTCTTGCAGCGGGCGGGCCTGTCAGCCAATGCCGCTGGGATCGCCGCCAAAACCGGGCCGGTGATTGCGGTGATCGGCACCACTTTGGCCAGTTATCTTCTGGGGTTGGAAGCCGCTGGCGTGGCTGTGGTGGGCCAGATCCCTGCGGGCCTGCCGCCGCTGGCGGTGCCAGATCTGGATTTTGCTATGATGCAAAGCTTGCTGGGGCCGGCCATCCTGATCTCTATCATCGGGTTTGTGGAGTCGGTGTCCGTGGCGCAGACCTTTGCGGCCCGGCGGCGCGAGCGTATCGCCCCGAACCAAGAGCTGATCGCATTGGGCGTGGCCAATCTGAGCAGCGCCGCCGCAGGCGGGCTGGCAGTGACCGGTGGGTTTTCCCGCTCGGTGGTGAATTATGATGCTGGCGCGGCTACACCTGCGGCAGGGGCCTATACGGCGGTTGGGATTGCTCTGGCCACTTTGCTGCTGACCCCGCTGCTGTATTTCCTGCCCAAAGCCACCCTTGCAGCGACGATCATCGTGGCGGTGCTGTCGCTGGTGGATTTCTCAATCTTGCGCCGGGCCTGGGGCTATTCCCGCGCCGATTTCGCGGCGGTGGCAGCCACCATGTTGCTGACCCTTGGCTTTGGCGTAGAAGCAGGGGTGTCTGCTGGGGTGGGGCTGTCGATCTTGCTGCATCTTTACAAAACCTCGCGCCCCCATGTGGCCGAGGTCGGGCTGGTCGAAGGCAGCGAGCATTTTCGCAATATCAACCGCCATCAGGTCACCACGACCCCCAGCACCGTGGCGCTGCGCATTGATGAAAGCCTTTATTTTGCTAATGCGCGGTATCTGGAAAGCCTGATCCTGGCCCGGGTGGTGGGCGATGATCAGTTGCGCCATGTGGTGCTGATGTGCTCGGCGATCAACGAGATCGATTTCAGCGCCCTGGAAAGCCTAGAGGCGATCAATGCCCAGCTCAAAGATATGGGGATCTCGTTGCATCTGTCTGAGGTGAAAGGCCCGGTGATGGACCGGCTTGAGCGTAGCCATTTTCTCGAAGAACTCAGCGGCCAAGTGTTCCTGTCGCAATATGATGCGTTTTGCGAATTGAACGGGGTGTGCGTGGGACCGCGCGCGGAGGATCATGCGACCGCGCCCGGAAAGCTTCATATCGCGCAGTAATTGGCGATGAATGATCAGGCGGGCTCGAGGGAGAGGATGTTGCACAACGCGTCATTCTCGCCGGTCAGATCCGACAGGCGCACCGGGTCTAAGGTGGCATAAAACGCCTCTAGAGCATTTGAGAGCAGCCCTTTCAGCTTGCAGCAGCCTTTTAGGGGGCATTCATTTTCGGCGCCGTCAAAACATTCCGCAAAGGGCAGACAAGATTCAAATACCCGCAGCACTTCGCCCACGCCGATCTGATCTGCGGGCCGGGCCAAGCGGATGCCGCCAGTGCGCCCCCGCTGGGTGGTGATAAAGCCATGTTGCGCCAATTGATTGATCACGAGCCCAAGATGATTTTCAGAGGCATTGCAGGTGGCGGCAATCTCGGATTTGCGCACGATGCGATCATTGTTAACGGCGCAAAACATCAAAGCGCGCATCGCTAAATTCGTTCTTAAAGTAAGTCTCATATCCCATGCCCTCCTAAAACATGGGTCAGTGATGCAGGTTATTTTACGCGCCTCTTTGATCTGTGTCAGAAAACAGCCCTGCACCTGGCGCAAAGCGGAAATTCTTTTTGTGCAAGTCTAATTGTTAAGCAGCGGGCAGCGCATCAGCGATTTCGGGCGCAGCTATTCCGCAGCATGGGATCCCAAATCCCCACGCAGCCCCATAAAGCGATTGGCCGCCTCTCCCGACAGATAAGCCAAATGTCCGGCGCTAATCGTTGCTTCGACCATTTGAGTTTCCGCATGGATGATGGTCAGGTCTGCGCGGCGCCCATGAGCGATCTCGCCGCGATCGGGCAGGCGTTGAATGGCTGCTGGGCGCGTGGAAATCAGCGCCCAAGCCTCGGCCAGGCTCATCACCCCTTGATGGGCCAAGTGAAACACCGCTTGTACCAGGCTGGCGGAATGGGCCCCAGAGACCAACGCATCGCAATGACCTGACCGGATCAGATCCACCGCGTCTAGCTTTTGATCCGCCACATGAGGGTGCAGCACTTGATCGGCAGAGAGCAGCACCGGATCGCCCACCGCATAGGCGGCCCCTGCCACTTGGCTGGTGGCGGGGTCGACGCAAAGCCGCGCGCCAATCATGCTCAAATGTTCGCGGGTTTCCGCATCGGGATCGCCGATAGAGCCATAAAGCACGCCGATGTCATCAAATATTTCTGCCAAATGGCACAGATGGCGGGGCACCCGGTCTTTCTGTGCCAACACTTGATCCAATGCTGCGCTGGTATCCATGGGGCGCAACCCATTGCGCCAGCACCAGCGGGCATATTCTGCGGGCTCGCAATGGCGCAGCTCTCTGGTGGCGCTGGCCAGATCCTGAAACAGCACTTGGGCGATGGCATGGTCACGGACCAATTGCACCAGCGCGTCGGCGCTTTCGACCATATGGGGGTCGGTCCGCAATTGAAGCTGCAAGTCAATCAGCGCGCGGCTGCGATGCTGGCGCCAGCAATCTGCGGTGATCTTGGCGGCATCTGGGCCAGCGGCGGGGCGTTCCCAAGACCAAGGCACGGTAACAGCGCGGGTGGTCACCCCATGGGCCGCGGCTTCTTGGTCGATATGTGCGATCCCGCCATCGGAAATCGCGCCGGGCGTGATCTGGCGCAGGGCCCCACTATGATGCAGATCCACAATCCCTGGCAGGATGAGATAGCCGCTCAGATCAATATCGGGGAAGGGACCAGCCGAGATCCGCCCATGGGCCAATGCCACGGTGCGGGCCTGAAATTCCCCCTCGCGCAACGCCATTGCGCCAGTCAACCGAATTGGCGGCAGCGAAGCAAACATGGGTGGGCACCTTTGCGGTTATCAACTCTGGTTCGGGTGTGGATAATTCTACCGTGTAACCTCGAAATGACAGTTCACTGCTGTTTTCATGACAAATCAGGGTTTTTCTCGGGTGGAATGAGGGCTCTTTGCGACAATCGCTGGACCGATCTCAAATCCATGTTCTAGGCTGCTGCAAAGAAAAATAGCGCGCCCAAGAGACCGGGCAGGGAGCAGAGCATGGCGGGATTTGCAATCACCGTGGCCCAGCAAAAGGGTGGCAGCGGCAAAACCACTTTGGCGGCGAATTTGGCTGTAGAGTATCTCTCGCGCGGACACAGTGTGGCGGTGCTGGATACCGACCCCCAAGGGTCATTGGGGCGCTGGTTCATGACCAGGCGCGAGGCAATGGGCGAAGCCGCGGGGCTGGATTTCGCCACAGCATCGGCTTGGGGCGTGTCCTATGAGCTGGAAAAGCTGCGCAAAAGCAATGAGATCGTCATTATCGACACGCCGCCAAAAATTGACAGCGATTTGAAACCGACCTTGCGGGCCAGCAATTTGGTTCTGGTGCCCGTGGCCTCTAGCCATGTGGATCTTTGGGCCACCGAGAGCATTTTGGATATGGCGCAGCGGGAGGATCGCAAAACGCTTTTGGTGCTTAACCGTGCCGCGTCGCGAGCCAAATTAACCTCGGAAGTGTCTGAGCAATTGGATGGTCTGCCCGGCGCCCGGGCAAGCACTGTGATCGGCAGCCGGGTGATCTATGCTGAGGTATTGGGCCAAGGCAAAGCGGTTGGCGAGAAAGCGGCCAAAGGCCCCGCGGCTGCGGAAATCAGTGCTTTGGCCGATGAGATCGCCGATGTGCTGAACCAAAGCTAAGCTTTCGGCTGTGACAGTGCTGTGGTCTGTCGGGCGGCTTGCGCAGATCGCGCCCAGCTATATCCGCGTTTTCGGCGGTGGCATCGCGCGATGCTTCATATGTGTGGGGCGTTTTCCCAGGGCAGTGCCTGCGCCCGGATCGCCGCCTGATCAGATCGCGGCCCAGTCCTTGAAACGTACCGGTGCATCTGGGGCCGGTTTCGGGTTAGAGGCCTGAGATGGGATGGGCGGCGTTTGCGATTGCGAAGACATAAGGGCCACTCCTTTTTTACAGCTCATTTCTAATATGCGGGATCAGATGGCCCGCATGCACGAAGTTTCCCGTGCTAGGGTTAACGTAATGCCAAAGCTGTCGCGCTGTCTTTTCATAAATTGTTAGCGCTCTGCCTATTGCGACATATTATTGCTTTTGGGTCACAGCCCCTTAGGGCGCACTGGCGCTGCGCAAAAAGCATAGCCGCTTTGCTGCGCGCTCTCTTAGAGCTTTGGGCTTTTCTTCTGTGCGGCTCCATGGGATAGGGCCGTGCCAACGAGACTTCCGCCCCAAGAGGAGAGGCCAATGGAGATTCGTGAGGCGCTGACCTTCGATGATGTCTTGCTGGTACCGGCTGCCAGCACAGTTTTGCCCTCCGAGGCAGATCCCCGCACCCATGTGACCCGCGAGATTGCGCTGAATATTCCGCTGCTCAGCTCGGCCATGGACACGGTGACCGAAGGCCGGATGGCGATCGCTATGGCCCAAGCGGGCGGCATGGGGGTGATCCATCGCAATCTCAGCGTTGATGAGCAGGCCCGCGAAGTGCGCCGGGTCAAACGCTTTGAATCCGGTGTGGTCTATAACCCGATCACCTTGACCCCAGACCAAACCTTGGCCGATGCGAAAGCGCTCTGCGAGCGCTACAAGGTCACGGGCTTTCCTGTGGTGGAAGAAGGCCGCGTGGTCGGCATCGTCACCAATCGCGATATGCGCTTTGCCACCGATGATGCAACGCCGGTCTCTGTGATGATGACCTCGAATGATCTGGCCATGCTGCGCGAGCCTGCGGATCTGGACGAGGCGAAATCGCTGATGAAGGCCCGCCGCATTGAAAAGCTGTTGGTGGTTGATAACGACGGCAAGCTGACCGGTCTTTTGACCCTTAAAGATACCGAACAAGCGGTGTTGAACCCGCAGGCTTGCAAAGACCAATTGGGCCGGTTGCGCGTGGGCGCGGCCAGCACTGTGGGCGATGCGGGGTTTGAACGGGCCGAAGCGCTGATTGATGCGGGCATTGATATGGTCGTGGTGGACACCGCCCATGGGCATTCCGCAGCGGTGGGCGAGGCGGTGCGCCGGATCAAATCGCTCTCGAACGAGGTGCAAGTGGTGGCGGGCAATGTGGCCACAGCGGAAGCCACCCGTGCCTTGATCGATGCCGGGGCCGATGGGATCAAAGTGGGGATTGGGCCGGGCTCGATCTGCACAACCCGTATGGTGGCAGGGGTGGGTGTGCCCCAGCTCACCGCGATCATGGATTGCGCCAAAGCAGCCGCGGATGCGGGTGTGCCGGTGATCGCCGATGGGGGCATCAAATTCTCCGGCGATTTCGCCAAAGCCATCGCCGCCGGGGCCTCTTGTGCCATGGTGGGCTCGATGATCGCGGGCACCGATGAAAGCCCGGGCGAGGTGATCCTTTATCAAGGGCGCTCCTTCAAAAGCTATCGCGGCATGGGCTCGCTTGGGGCCATGGCCCGTGGCTCGGCGGATCGCTATTTCCAAAAAGACGCGGCCAGCGACAAGCTGGTGCCCGAAGGGATCGAAGGTCAGGTGCCTTATAAAGGCTCGGCGGCGGCGGTGATCCATCAGCTTGTGGGCGGTTTGCGTGCGGCGATGGGCTATACCGGGGCAGCCACCATTGCCGATCTGCATCGCAGCGCGCAATTCGTGCGCATCACCGGGGCCGGGCTTAAGGAAAGCCATGTCCATGACGTGCAGATCACCCGCGAAAGCCCGAATTACTCTGTGTAGTGCAGGCCAACCGCTCAGAACAAAAAAGACCGCGTCCCAAGGGCGCGGTCTTTTTCATAGATCTATCGTCAGCGGTTAGGCGATCTCGGCCAAGCGGGCGAGAGCTGCTTTGATCCGGCTGGCCTCGTCTTCTTTGGTGGCCAGCAGCTCGCGGGTTTCCACCACCACCTCTTCGGGGGCGCTGTCCACGAATTTGGGGTTCTTCAAACGCCCATTGAGCCCGTTGATATCTTTGTCGAGCTTGCCCAGGGCTTTGTCCAGCCGGGCTTGCTCGGCTTCCACATCGATAGCATCGGCCAAGGGCAGGGCAAAACTGCCCCCTTCGACCGCAACGCTCACCGCGCCTTTGGGCTGGCTGTCCACAGCGGTCAAGCCGTCGATCCGGGCCAGACGTTTGATCAGGCTTTCAGAGCGGGCAAAAGCGTCCTTGCCGTGATCATCCAGATCAAGCTGCAAGAGCGGCAGATAGAGCCCCGCAGGCACATGCATTTGCGCGCGCACCGAACGAATTTCCTCGATCAAGCCGATCACCCAATTCATTTCGCGATCAGCGGCGTCATCTACCAGATCGCCGGGCTGATAGTCCGGCCAATCCCCATGCACCAGCAGTTTGGCGCGATTGCCGGTCAGGCCCCACAGCTCTTCGGTGATATAGGGCATGAAAGGATGCAGCAGGATCATGCATTGATCAAGCACCCAGCCCATGGTCTCGCGGGTTTCCGCAACAATGGCGGCATCTTCTGACGCAAAGAGCGGTTTGGCAAATTCCAAATACCAATCGCACACCTTGCCCCAGACAAAAGCATAAAGCGCTTTGGCCGCGTCATCAAAACGGAAGGCGCTCAGGGCTGCGTCTACCTCGGCACGCACTTTGGCGGTCTCGCCGATAATCCAGCGATTGGCGGTTTGCGATGCGCCTTTGGCAAGTTCAGCCGCACCTTGCGAGTTGCCCGCATACTCATAAACGCCGTTCATCTCGGCAAAGCGCACGGCGTTCCAAAGTTTGGTGCCGAAATTGCGATAGCCGGCGATCCGATCTTTGCTGAGCTTCAGATCACGCCCCATGGCCGCCATGGAGGCAAGCGTAAAGCGCACCGCATCAGTGCCGTATTCATCGATCAGATCCAGTGGGTCGAGAACATTGCCCAAAGATTTGGACATTTTCTTGCCCTTCTCATCGCGCACCAGCGCGTGGACATAGACCGTATCAAAGGGTTTTTCGCCCACCACTGCATATTGCATCATCATCATCCGGGCGACCCAGAAGAAGATGATGTCAAAGCCGGTGATCAGCACATTGGTGGGGAAATAGCGCGCAAGCTCGTCGGTATCCTCGGGCCAGCCCAGGGTGCCGATGGGCCAAAGGCCCGAACTGAACCAAGTGTCGAGCACATCCGCATCGCGCCAGAGCGGGTAGACCAGCTTGGTGGGATCATCCTCGGCTGCATAAGCGGCCAGGCCCTCGGCCAGGGCCTGCATGGCGGCGGCTTTGTCTTCGACCTCGATGATCCGCGCATGGTTGAGCGGGGCAGGCAGGCCTGCCAGATCATCAAGGAACTTCTCGCCCACCGCATCTAGCGTGGCGGCGCAATGGGCGTGATGGCCCGCTTGCACCAGCCCGCCAAAGGCCAGCTCTGCGCCAATATCAATCCCGTCCCAATCAGCGGCTTTGCCCTCTGGGGTCAGGCCAAGCGCCGCGAGACGATCGCCCATGGCAGCCATATTCAACCCGTACCAAACCGGGATACGATGGCCCCACCATAGCTGGCGCGAGATGCACCAAGGCTCAATATTTTCCAACCAGTGGAAATAGACTTTGGCGTTTTGCTCGGGCAGGATTTTGGTCTCGCCAGAGCGCACGGCTTCTAGCGCCGGGCCGACGATCTTTTCCGCATCCACGAACCATTGATCCGTGAGCATGGGCTCGATCACCACTTTCGAGCGATCCCCGAAAGGCTGCATGATGGCTTTGGCCTCGACCAGCGGCACCTCGGTGATCTCGTCGGGTTCTTCGCCTTTTTTCTTTTTCTTCGGCTTGCCCAGGCGCGGGTCGTCAGAACGGGTCATCACCGCAAGCCCCTCAGCGGTGATGTCAGCGATTACACGCTCGCGCGCTTCAAACCGGTCCAGCCCGCGATAGGCCTCGGGCACCAGGTTCAGCGCGTCGATTTCCTCTTCGCTGGCCTGCTCCCCCGCGGCGATTTTCTGAGCGCTCAAAGCCGCCTCGGCATAGGGCACGCCATCGGAGCGCATCTGGCCGCGGCTATCCATCAAGCGATACATGGGAATGCCGCCGCGCTGTGCCACGCCATAATCGTTAAAATCATGGGCGCCGGTGATTTTCACCGCACCCGAGCCGAAATCTGGATCGGGGTAATCATCGGTGATGATCGGGATCAGGCGGCGCTGTTCTTTGGGCCCGACGGGGATTTCGCACAGCTTGCCCACGATGGGCGCATAGCGGGTGTCGGAGGGATGCACCGCCACAGCCCCATCGCCCAACATGGTTTCTGGGCGCGTGGTGGCAATCGAGATATAATCGCGCTCTTCTTCCAGCACGATAATCCCGTCTTCGTCTTTTTCCACATAAGTATAGGTCTCGCCGCCAGCGAGCGGGTATTTGAAATGCCACATATGACCCGCGACCTCGATATTCTCCACTTCGAGATCAGAGATGGCGGTTTCAAAATGCGGGTCCCAATTGACCAGCCGTTTGCCGCGATAGATCAGACCTTTGTCATACATATCGACAAAAACCTTGATCACCGCGTCATGGAAATTGGGCGCGCCGCTACGGGCATCGGGATCACCGGGGGCCCCGCCCATGGTAAAGGCTTCGCGGTCCCAATCACAGGAGGCCCCCAGGCGCTTGAGCTGGCCGATAATCGTGCTGCGGGATTTGGTTTTTTGCTGCCAGACCCGGTCAAGGAATGCGTCGCGACCCATCTCGGTGCGGGTGGGCTCGCCATTGGCGGCCATGTCGCGCTCGGTGACCATTTGCGTCGCGATGCCTGCGTGATCGGTGCCAGGCTGCCAAAGCGTGTCATGGCCTTGCATCCGGTGCCAACGCACCAGCACATCTTGCAATGTATTGTTGAAAGCATGCCCCATATGCAGCGAGCCGGTGACATTGGGGGGCGGGATCAAAATGGCAAAGCTTTCCGCGCCCGGTTTGGCATTGGCCCCGGCCCGGAATGCCTTGGCCTCTTCCCAGGCGGCATAGAGGCGGGCTTCGGCCTCTGCGGCATTGAAGGTCTTGTCCATGGGTCTACTCCGGCAGTGTTTGCTGGGGCATAGCGAAGTGGCGGGGAAAGGAAAAGACCGCCCAAGCGCCGGGCAGGGCGCTGGCGCGGCCCGGATGGGCGCTTGGCGCGGGGTATCGTCACAAATATGCACAAAACGTGAAGCTATCGGCGCAGTTGTTCATCGTTTCGCAGCGCTCTTTGCGCTATTGTTGAGGTCTAACTGTGGCAATGCGATTGAGAAAGATGACGACCCTGACCCGTATCACGCGTTTCCTTCGGGGGCTCGCCCCCAAGCAAACGTTGCGGGCAGAACCGATCAATCGGCGGCCCGCGCGGGATTTGGTGGTGATCTTAGATGGCACCATGTCGCGGCTTGAGCCGGGGCATGAAACCAATGCTGGATTGATCTATAAGCTGCTCAAATCCGGCCAGCACAAAGATCTTTCGCTTTATTATGAAGCTGGGTTGCAATGGCGCACTTGGCGCGAAGGCTGGGACATGTTTCGCGGCCGGGGCCTGAATGCTCAGATCCAGCGGGCCTATGGGTTTTTGGCCAGCAATTACCGTCCTGGGGATCGGATTTGGCTGTTTGGGTATTCCCGCGGGGCATTTGCCGTGCGCTCCTTGGCGGGATTGATTGATCGGGTGGGGCTGCTGCGATCGAAATTCGCCACCGAACGCCATGTGCAATTCGCCTATCGGCATTACCGTTGTGATCCCCATGGTCAGGCCAGCCGAGCCTTCGCGCGGCGCTATTGTTACATCCACACCGAGATCGAGATGGTGGGGGTGTTCGACACGGTCAAAGCCTTGGGGCTGCGCTTGCCAGTCCTGTGGCGGTTGACCGAGGCGGCCCATGCGTTTCATTCCCATCACCTGGGGCACAAAATCCGCCATGGCTATCAGGCGCTGGCGCTGGATGAAACCCGCGCGGCCTTTGCGCCAGAGCTATGGTCGGCCACGCAAGATCTGCCAGGGCATGTGGAGCAAGTTTGGTTTCGCGGCACCCATGGGGATATCGGCGGCCAGTTGAGCGGTCAGCTGGCTGCGCGGCCTTTGGCCAATATCCCATTGGCATGGATGCTAGGGCGGGCCGAAATGCTCGGGCTAAAGCTGCCCGAAGGGTGGCGCGGGCGGTTCCCTTGCGATGCAAGCGCGCCCAGTTCCGGCAGTTGGCGCGGTTGGTCGCGTCTGTTTTTGCTGCGCGGGCGGCGCAAACCCGGTGGGGATCCGTCTGAACGCATTCATCCTACGGCCCAGGACAGCCGCAGCGCGAAGCGTTTTGCGCTGCCACCATCTAATGGGTTGGAGATTTAGCGCGACCGAGGGGCAACGCTATGGCGTTCGATCAGATCGCCGCTGACCAGTACCTTCACAGGGGGCTGAGACGAATCGCTGGAAATCAGGTCATCCAAAATGCGAATGGCCATGGATCCAATCTTTGTTTTAGGAACGTTTAGTGAAGTTAAGGGCGGATCGAACATGCTCGACATAGGGAGATTGTCGATTCCAATCACCGAGACCTCTTGGGGGACACGCACCCCGTGATCGCGTAGGGCGCGGATAAAGCCAAAGGCAATGATGTCATTGGCGCAAAGGAACGCCGGGGCAAGATGCTTGGGTTTGATCTGCTTGAAACTGTCCGCATAAGCGCCTTCTAGGGTGGCGGAAACCGATAGAATATTGCTTTGCAGAACCTCTAGCTTGAGCGCGGCCATAGCGCGCAAATAGGCCTCGTGACGCAGCTGGAAATTGGTCACTGAGGCATGGCTGCTGACCAGGCCGATCTGGTCAAACCCCTGATCTTTGAGATGCTGCAAGGCGCGATGGACAAGCTGATCATTGTCCATATCCACGAAATTTCCGCTGAGGAAGGGGCGATGGGTGTCAATGATCACATGGGGCAATGCGCAGCCCATGATGGCGCGAATATCATCTTCGCTTAGCTCGGTGCCTAAGGCTATGATTCCCTTGATATTAGATCCGGAAAGCCCGGCAAGGATTTGAGTGATTTCCTCTCCTTCATGGGTCTCTACCTGAAGCGTGTAACCCCGCTGGGTTGCCTCAAAGGACATCCCGTCAATATAGTCTGAAATGAAGGCTGCGTGGTTTTGGTTCACGGTCTGGCCATGGCGTGCGATTTTCAAGAACCGCAAGGTGTTGCCGGTGTTTGCAACGGGCGCGTCGTTGCGCAGGCGTTCGCCGCTGCCGCGGGGGGTGTAGTTCAACGCTTGGATTGCGCGCATCACCCGATCTCGGGTGGCCTCGGATATCTCGCCTTTATGGTTTAGAACCAGCGAGGCTGTCGCCGCAGAAACCCCTGCGGCTTCTGCAACCTGGCGAAGAGTGGCGGGTTTCTTACGATCGCTTGCCATAGACCTGCATTGTTACCTCTGCGCCGCTTCGAGCTATTGCGGCTGTGTTTGTCTGAACATAAAGATTTTATGCGTGTCACTAAATTTATTATTGAATTTTACTAAACAATAGGCTATCACCCTAGTGAATTTAATTCAATGTTTAAGGCGAGGAGGTGGATATGAGTCGGCATGACAGCAATACAACGCTCCTGGTTTTACTGATTACTCTGCTTCTCGGGCTTGGGGGCGCGTTGCCCGGGGGCAGTTTTCTGTCCCTCTTCAACCTTCAATCCATGGCCAATCAAGTGCCCGAAATCGGTCTTTTGGCCATTGGCGTGATGCTGGCCATGTGCGCCGGCAATGGCGGTATTGATCTGTCAGGGATTGCCATTGCGAATATGGCAGGGGTCGTTTCGGGCCTGGTTGCGCTGCATATTTTCCCTGCGGAAGACAGCCCGGTTCTCTTTTCGCTGTTCTTTATTTGCGGCTGTTTGGTGATCGGGCTGCTGGCGGGGCTTTTGAACGGATATGCCATCGCCCGTTTGGGCATCACGCCGATCCTGTGCACTTTGGGCAGTCAGATGTTGTTTACGGGCATTGCCATCGTGCTGTCTGACGGCCGGGCGGTGCGGATCGGTGCTCCGAGCCCGCTTTATGAATTAGGCAATGGCAGTGTTCTTGGCATTCCCTGGAGCTTTTTGCTGTTTATCACTCTTGCGATGCTACTTGGGGTTGTCTTACGCTACACCACATATGGCGTGAAATTGATGCTGATGGGCAGCAATCCCAAAGCGGCAAAGTTCAGCGGTTTTCCTGCGGTTCGGATCGTCACCACGACATATGCAATTTCAGGGCTGCTTGCGGGCCTGTCGGGCGCGATTATTGCGGCGCGCAATGTGAATGTGAAATGGGATTATGGAACGAGCTATTTGCTCATCGCGATTTTGATTGCGGTTATGGCCGGGGTGAAACCAGAGGGAGGCTATGGTCGCGTTGTGAATGTCGTATTAGCAGCGATCATCTTGCAGGTGTTGTCTAGCTTGTTGAACTTCATTGGTTTGTCCAACTTCCTACGAGATCTGGCTTGGGGCGTTTTACTGCTTTTGTTCTTGTTCATGAACCGTTTCGCATTGGTCGCGCATTTCTCAGATCTGCCAGGTCTGAAGAGCAAATTACCGAGTGCTAAACATCAATAGAGGGGCGTTCACTTTCATCCTTTGAAACGTCGGGAGGAGACGAAATGCAAAGGGATTTAAAGAACACCAGTTTCCTTGCGGGACTCATCTTTTCGGTGCTCGGAGCGGGGTTGGGAGAGGCCGCCGCTGAGCAAAGCAAATCCATCACCACAGTGGTCAAGATCAGCGGTATTCCGTGGTTCGATCGGATGGAAACCGGGGTGGAGGCCTTTGCGCAAACCCATCCAGAGATGGATATTCGTCAGGTTGGTCCTGCCACGGCCGATTCCGCGCAGCAATTGCAATTGATCACCGATTTGCTGGCCAAGGGCATCGATGCGCTGGCGATTGTGCCCATGGATCCTGAGATCCTCGAAGGCGTGCTGAAAAAGGCCATGGCCCGAGGCACGGTTGTTGTCACCCATGAGGCCGATAATCAGCGCAACACCATGGTGGATGTGGAGGCCTTTGATAACGCCTATTACGGCGCGGCCTTAAATGAGCGTTTGGCCCAATGCATGGCCGGCAGCGGGAAATGGACAACTTTCGTGGGCTCGCTCGGCTCGCGCACTCATATGCAATGGGTGGGTGCAGGCGAGCAAAACGCCACCAAACACCCGAATATGGACCTGGTTGATCCTAATAACGAAAGCTTTGATGACGCCAATCAAGCCTATGACAAGGCGAAAGAAATTTTAAGAAAACACCCGGATATCAAAGGCTTTCAAACCTCGGCGGGCAATGATGTTTTGGGCGTCGGGCGCGCTGTGGAGGAAGCCGGGCTTGCGGGCAAGGTCTGCGTTGTGGGCACAGGTCTGCCAAACCCCTCAGCCGCCTATTTGGAAAGCGGCGCGATCACGGCCATTGGCTTTTGGGATCCAAAGCAAGCGGGCATGGCGATGAATGCGGTGGCCAAGATTTTGCTTGATGGCGGCGAGATCACCGATGGCATGGATTTGGGCGTTGAGGGCTATGAGCAGGTCAGTGTCAAACCCGGCGCGGGCGAGGGGCTATTGCTGATTGGCAATGGCATGGTTCTGGCCGACCGGGACACGTATCAAGAGCATCTTTTCTGAGTTTTCATAGTCAACCGGCCAGATCGCGCCTTGGGCGCATAGGCCAATTTCGGCAACAGCCATTGGGCCGATATGGGCTCATAGGCGCGATAGGGTTGTGTAGGAGAGTTCGGAAATGACTCATTTTTCTCAGGTCTCACCGTATTTTCTTGAATTGCGTGACGTGCATAAGCGTTTTGGCGGTGTGCATGCGTTGCAAGGGGCCGATATCGCGATTGCGCCCGGCGGGGCTTATCACTTGCTTGGCGAGAATGGCTGCGGCAAGAGCACTGCGATCAAAATCATCTCTGGCGTGCTGTCTCCAAGCGGCGGAGAGATCATTTTGGACGGGCGCAGCTATGGGCGTTTGTCGCCGCTGCAAGCGCTCGAAGCCGGGGTGGAGACAGTTTATCAAGATCTCTCGCTGCTGCCCAATCTGTCGGTCGAGGAAAATGTTGGGCTGGGCCAGCAATTGGTGGATGGCAAAGGCTGGTTGCTGCGGGGGCTGAATTACAAGCTGATGGCCGCCACGGCGCGCGAGGCGGTGCAAAAGGTGGGGTTAGAGCCCACGCGCAAGCTGATGCAATCCCCTGCGGCGGATCTGCCCTTGGCGATCCGTCAGCGCGTGGCCATTGCGCGGGCGATTGCGGCCAAAGCGCGATTGGTGATCATGGATGAGCCCACCACCTCGCTCACCCGGCAAGAGGTCGATGTGTTGATCGATCTGGTGGCCAAGCTGCGTGCGCAGAATGTGGCGGTGCTATTTGTCACCCATAAGCTCGAGGAAAGCTTTCGCATTGGGGGCGAGGCGATTGTGTTCCGTGATGGTCGCTGTGTGGCCCAGGGCAATATCGCGGATTACAGCCGGGCACAGTTGGCGAAATTGATGACCGGGCGCGAGATCAGCGCTAATCGCTACCGCAAAGCCATGCCTGGTCAAACCGAGTTGCTGCGCCTGGAGGGCGCGGGCGATGGTGCGGCATTTCAGGATGTGAACCTCGCTTTGGCGGAGGGCGAGATTTTAGGGGTCACGGGGCTTTCGGATTCAGGGCGTAACGAATTGGGCTTGGCTTTGGCCGGGCACCGAGAATTGGATCAGGGTCTGATCTATGTCGGGCAACAGCCCTTGCGCTTAGCCTCACCGGGTGCGGCGATGGAGGCGGGCATTGGGTATGTGCCCGAAGATCGCCTGTCAGAGGGGCTGTTTCTGGAAAAAACCATCTGTGAAAACCAAACGGTTTTGATCCTGCAAGATTTGCTCACCCGTCTGGGGATGATCAGCTCCCAGAAAACCCGCCAAGCGGCACAGGAAATGGCGTCGCAGATGGCGGTGAATACCTCGGATGTGGATTTGCCGGTGGACGCGCTGTCCGGGGGCAATCAGCAAAAGGTTTTGATCGGCCGCTGGCTGAGCATCGCGCCGCGCATTTTGGTGCTGCACGGGCCCACGGTTGGGGTGGATGTGGGCTCCAAAGACGCGATCTATCGGGCGATCCAGAACTTGGCAGAGCAGGGGATGTCGATCCTGATGATCTCGGATGATTTGCCCGAGCTTTTGCAAAATTGCGACCGTATCTTGGTGATGAGCCGCGGCGCGCTGGTGGATGAGCTCACGGCGCAAGAAGCCGATGAAGAACGGATCTATGCCTCTATGCTGTCCAGTCATTGGGAGGCCGCGGAATGAGCCTGATGCGAGATTTGCCGCATCTGGTGCATATGCCGTCAGGTTCCCGGTCGCGGAGCCGGGTTGCGGCGCTTTTGCGGCGCAGGCCGGAGCTCTTGAGCTTGGTGCTTTTGCTGGTCATTTGCCTCACGCTGGCCAGTTTGAACCCGGCGTTTTTCCAAGCGGCCTCGTTGATTGATTTGGGCCGGGCCAGCACGGTCACTGGCTTGTTTGCTTTGGGGGTTTTCGCGATCCTGGCGGCGGGGGGGATTGATGTGTCCTTCACCGCCATCGCCGCGCTGAGCATGTATTCGGTGACCCTTTGCGTGATCAAATTCTGGCCGGGTTTGCCCATGGCAGCGGTCTTGGGCTTGGCGATCTGCGGCGGCGCGATGCTTGGGGCGCTGAACGGGTGGTTGGTGCATTTACTCCGCGTGCCCTCGCTGATCGTGACCATTGGTACGCAATACTTGTTTCGCGGTGTGTTGCTAGGTTTTGTGGGCACGGTCTGGCTGATGGAATTGCCACCGCAAATGATCGGGTTTGGCAAAGCCCCATTGCTCGAATTTCAAAACGCTGCGGGGATCACATTGAGCCTGCCGCTTTATTTTCTGGTCTTTCCCATCGCGGCCCTGCTGACTTGGGTGATCCTGAGAAAAACACTGATCGGGCGGGCGATCTTTGCCACTGGGGGCAATGCTGAGGTGGCCGCGCGGCTGGGGTATAACCAACGCGTCATCCATATTTTTGTGTTCGCCTTTGCCGGGGCTTTGGCCGGGCTGGCAGGGATCGTACATGTCTGCGCCAATCGCATGGCCAACCCGTTTGATCTTGTGGGCCGCGAGATCGAGGTGATCGCGGCGGTTGTGCTGGGCGGGGCGCGCATCACTGGCGGCACGGGCAGCGTTTTGGGCACGGTCAGCGGCGTGTTGTTGATCACGGTTTTGGGCAATTCCTTAGTGTTGGTGGGTATTCCAAGCACCTATCAAAGGGTTGTTCTAGGGGGATTTATTCTGCTTGCAGCGGCGTTTTTCGCAACGCGGCAGCGCGTTTAGCTTGTCTCAATTGGAGAGAGCCTGATGAAGAAATTCTTAAACCGTCCTGAAGACTTCGTCGATGAAATGCTTCAAGGCATTTATCGCGCCCATCCTCAGGTCACTTATGCGGACAATGATCCGCGCTGTTTTGTGACGGCCCATCCGGTGCCGGGCAAAGTGGGGATTGTCTCAGGGGGCGGCTCGGGGCATTTGCCCACGTTTTTGGGCTTTGTGGGCGAGAATATGCTTGATGGCTGCGGCGTGGGCGGGGTGTTTCAATCCCCCAGTGCCGAACAGATCGCCACAGTGACCCGCTATGTGGATCAGGGGGCCGGCGTGCTCTATCTTTATGGCAATTACACTGGCGATGTCATGAATTTCGACATGGCGGCAGAGCTGCTCGAGCTTGAGGATATTCAAACCCGCACTGTGCTTGGCAATGATGATGTGGCCTCGGCCCCGCCGCAGGAAGCGCATAAACGCCGGGGGGTAGCGGGGCTGTTTTTCACCTATAAAGCCGCGGGCGCTGCGGCCGCAGCGATGAAACCTCTCAGCGAGGTGGCGCGGATCGCCGAGAAAACCAGCGCCCGGACCAAAACCATGGGGGTGGCGCTTTCGGCTTGCACGGTGCCTGAGCTGGGCAAGCCCGGTTTTTCCATCGGCGCCGATGAGATGGAGATCGGCATGGGCATCCATGGGGAGCCCGGGATTATCCGCCAAAAACTTGCCCCGGCCGATGCGGTGGTTGACGATATGCTGTCGCGGATTTTGGCAGAAGCAGATTACGCCCCGGGCGATCAAGTGGCGGTGTTGATGAACGGGCTTGGAGCGACGCCTTTGGAAGAGCTCTATATTCTGTTTCGCCGGGTGGCCTATATTTTGGATCTCAACGGGGTGATCATCCGCCATGCATGGCTTGGCGAATTTGCCACGGCGATGGAGATGGCGGGGTTTTCCGTGTCTCTCTTGCATCTTGATGAAGAGCTTGCCCCGCTGATCGCGGCTCAGGCCAATACCCCGTTTTTTCAGTATCTGCCGCAATGATCGGGGCGGTGTGATGCAGCAATTGGGGCCGGTGGATCTGCTTGGGCTGTTTGATCGGCTCGCGGCGCGGTTTGAACGCGAGCGAGACGCGTTGATCGCTTTGGATAGCCATGTGGGTGATAGCGATCTTGGGTTGACCATGGCCAAAGGCTTCGCGGCGGCGCGCGCGCGGGTTTTTGAGCTGAGTGATCCGAGCCCGGCCCAGATCATGCAACAAGCCGGGGCTGGCCTGGCCCAAGCCGCGCCTTCGACCATGGGCACGCTGATGGGCACTGGGTTCTTGCGCGGCGGTAAGGCCATGGCAGCGCATGAGGTGCTGGATCCCGCTGGGTTTGCTCTGTTCTGGCGCGGCTTTAGCGATGGGGTGGCCGCGCGGGGGAAAGCCCGTTTGGGCGATAAAACCGTGCTCGATGTGCTCGATCCCATTGCCTGCGCTTTTGAGAGCCAGGCGCAGGCGAGAAGCGATTTGCCTGCCGCAAGCCAAGCGGCTCTTGAGGCCGCGGCCCAGGCATTGGACGACAGCAAATCCTATATGGCCCAGCATGGCAAAGCCGCGGCCTTCCGCGAGAAAACTTGCGGGCTGCAAGATGCGGGGGGCACGGTGGCCTGGATCTTGGCCGATGAGCTGCACCAGGCGGTGCTAGGGGCCGTCGCAGAAGGCTAGGCCGCTGGGGCGATCATCAGCTTGCTTGGATCATAGCCTTCCTCGCGCAGCACCCGCTGGACCACCGGGCGGGCCAACATGCGCTGAAAATGCGCCGCGAGTTTCTTTGGCACCGGGATCTCGGTCTTCGCGGCCCAAAAGCACACATAGAACAAGATCGGATCGACCACGGAATACGCCCCCAATGCGTATTGCCCTGGTGCGATCACCTCTTCAAGCCAGTTAAAACTGCGCAACACGATCTCGCGTCCCATTTGCGAAATGGCCGCGCTGTCTTGCTCGGGCCCGCCAAATGCCCCGGCGGAAAACACCCGTGCAAAGCCCTGGCCATGGGTGGTGGCAGTGACATGACCCATGATTTCCAAGGCGCGGGTTTCAAGCTCGGGCGTGTCAAACCACAGCCCGGCGCGGGGATTGGACCGTGCCAGCCAATAGGCAATCCCTAAGGTCTCGGTCAAAACGGTCCCATCTCGGCGCACCAGGCTGGGGATGGTGGATTTGGGATTGATCGCCACATAATCGGGTTTGAGATGATCCCCTCGGGGAAGGTTGACGATATGAGCTTCAAAGAACTCGCCCAGATCCTCCAGCAGGATATGGATTGCTGTCGTGCAAGAGCCTGGGGCCATATAGAGCTTAAGATTGCCCATCACGCGGCCTCCGCTTTGATGGTCATCACATGTTCAGCCTCGGTCAGGAAATCCTGCCCTAAAGCCGAAGCATCTTGCAGGATCTCGCGCAAATAAGCTTCGGGCAATTCATGCTCTTGTGGGAAGTTGCGCAGGGCGCAAGAGGATCGGTTGAACCCCATGATCTCACCCAATAGCCGGTTCAAACTGGCTTTGATCACCGGTTTCATTTCAGTCAGAGCCGCGTTGCGCTGATTTGGGTCTGCCATTTGAGAGGCTTTCAAATCCAGGGCCCATAGCCCGGCCAAAGCCTGCTCGAAAAAGGCGGTGATGCTTTCGCCTGCCGCATGGCGTGTGGCGTCTTGGGGCATTTGCTGAGACAAAAGCCGATTCAGCGCTGTGCGATAGGTCTCGAAGCTGCCCTCCCCATGATCGAGCAGCCAATCGGCGAAATTGGGCAAAGCGGTTGGCGGGGTGATCTGCGCCTTTGAGACGGTTTGCTCTGCCACGCGATAGGCTGCATGCAGCGCGCCTTCCATATGACCCGCATGGGAACGGGCGGTCTCGGTGCCCGCAAAATAGAGCTTGGCTCCCCAATGGGGCAGGCGCAGCAAGGGATGCCCGCCAAAGCGTCGCCCATGGCTGGGCTCGCTCTTGTCGCGGGCGCTACAGACCAAAGGCTCAGTGGCCCAATCCTGATAGGCCAAACTGCCGCTATCATATTGCGCCCCGTAAAGCTGGCTGATTTGATTGCGGATCAGCATGTCCAGGCCGGTTGAAAAACTGGCGCGGGTTTCAGGGTCTAGGGCAAGAAAGCCGCCAATGGCGCCGGGGCTGCCGCTGGGGTGGCTTTGATCGAACAGCTCTGACAGCACCACCCGTTCGTGATTGACAAACGCATTGCCGGAATACCCGTCTTCGCGCCAATCGGGGGCGGGATAGCTCACCACCGCTTTGGCCTGTTGGGCCATCCAGGTTTCGGTGTCTTCCATCGCGCGGATCAGTGCAGGCGGCAGGGCGGGGGTGAACTCCACTTGTTCCAGCAAAAGGCGCGGCGGGACGGCCAGCACCACTTGCCCTGCAGTCACGCTTTCGCTGCCTGTCGCAGTTTGAAAGCGTAACTGCACATGATCGCCCTGATCGCTTAGGCCAGCAAGCGTGTGCCCATAGGCGATTGTCCCGGCCTCTAGCTGTGCCTCCAGCGCTTGCACCAAAGTGATCAGCCCGCCATCCAGGCGATGGGCCCCTTCATGGATAGGCTCGGTGCTATGGGTTTCGGGGCCTTTTTCCGGATCGGTCAAGGCCAGTACTGCGCCGCTGTCATATTGGGGAAAGGCGCTGAGCCCGAGGCGCGCGATCAGTTCCTGGATCAATGGTTGCGTTTGGGGCCAAAACCAGGAGGGGCCAAGATCAATAGCATGCCCATGCTCGACCCTGGTACGAATGCGCCCGCCGGCGAGAGACCTGGCTTCGAAAACCCGACAAGATTTGCCCTCAGATTGTAGCTTTTCCGCCAGAACCAGCCCGCAAAGGCCCCCGCCAAGGATGGCTATGTCAATCATATCGCTCTCCGTAACCCATACATAGAAGGGTATTTAGCAAGAATTGTGCCGTTTTCGCGTTGTGAGATGCGGCGGCCATGCTCTGGCGCGGTGTTTGCTGGATTGAGGCAAAGATCAGGCGGGCGAGATCATGCGAGATGGCGATTTTGAGGGGGGGCAAGCAGCGCGCGCGGTTTTTGCCTATCATGAGGCCAGCAAACACCGGCTTGACGGGTATGCCCCCGGTCCCGCCCAGGTGAATTGGGATCACCAGCCCAGCCCCTATCGCCAGTTTTCTGGGGCGCCGCGCCTTGCCCTTCCTTTGGCGGCCCATAGCTATTCTGCGCGCTTTGCAGAGCTTTACGCCCCGCGGTTTGAGGCCCCCGCGCCCATGGAGATGTCAAACATCGCGCTGCTGCTGGAGCTGTCTTTGGGCTTGTCGGCCTGGAAAGTGATGGGCACGGATCGCTGGGCCCTGCGCTGCACCCCGTCTAGCGGTAATTTGCACCCGCTTGAGGCTTATGTGCTGGCAGGAGGGCTGCCAGGTCTCGAAGACGGGCTTTATCATTATGCGCCCGAATCCCATGCGCTCGAGGCCCGGGCGCGGGGGGATATGTCTGGCCCAGGGCTATGGTTGGGGCTGAGCAGCATTGCCTGGCGGGAGACGTGGAAATATGGGCTGCGGGCGTTTCGCTATACCGCGCTGGATACAGGCCATGCCATGGGGGCGATCCGTTTTGCTGCGGCCAGCCTGGGCTGGTCCGTCCAGCGAGTTGTGAGTTTGGCAGATCATGATCTCGCGGCACTGCTGGGGCTCTCGCGGGCGGCTGATTTCGCGGGGGCAGAGCGCGAAGCGCCCGAGCTGCTGCTGCATCTTCAGCCTGGCCGGGCGAGGGAGGCCGCGGCTCCGGATCTGGTTGCGAATGAATGGTTCGGCCAAGCCAGCCAATGCGATCCAAGAGGCGCGCAAACCTGGCCGGGGATGGCCGAGATTACTGAGGCCTGCCGCGCCCCGGCGCAAAGCTTGCGGGCGGGCCAGGGGGAAGCATCGCTAGAGATACCTCCGAAAAACCCTGGTCAATTGGCGGCTCCAGTGATTTTGGGGCGGCGCAGCGCCCGGCGCTTCACGTCGCGCCAACCCATTGCTTTGGCTGATTTCACCGCTTTGATGGCGGCAGCGATGCCTGGGGCGGCGAGCCCTCAGGCGCTGCTGCCTCAGGGGAGCAAAACCCATCTGATCTGTTTTGTGCATAAGGTTGAAGGTTTAGAACAAGGCTTGTACCTGTTGCCCCGCGCCGATGCGGATTTGGAAGCGTTGCGCACGGCGCTTGATCCTGGGTTCACCTGGCGCGAACTGGCTCTGCCCGGCGGGCAATTGCGGCTTTATCAATTGGCCGGGGGCAATTTCCGCCCGGTGATCCGTAAGTTTAGCTGTCATCAAGCCATCGCCGGAGAATGCGGCGTAAGCATCGCGATGCTCGGCGCTTTTGACGCGCCAATTGCCCAAGCCCCCTGGAGCTATCGCGCACTGCATTGGGAGGCCGGGCTGATTGGGCAGAGCCTTTATCTTTGTGCGCAGCAAGCGGGGCTGGCTGGTTCAGGCATCGGGTGCTTTTTTGATGATGAGATGCACGCGCTTTTGGGGCTCTCGTCCCGGCGCTTCCAAGTGCTCTATCATTTCGCCCTGGGCTATCCCCGCGAAGATGGCATCACCACCGAGCCTGCATATGGACGGCCCGAGCCGGAGCGGGGCATCTAACCCATTGCCCTTGCGGGTTTATTTCTTCTCTGAGAGAAAAATGGTGCCCGGGGGCGGAATCGAACCACCGACACGAGGATTTTCAATCCACTGCTCTACCCCTGAGCTACCCGGGCACGGGTCAGCGGCTCTGCCGCTCGGGTCGGGCTGTATTAGTCGAGCCTTTCGGGGGTGTCCAG
>JAOXSB010000086.1 GCA_025800345.1 Mangrovicoccus sp.
CTTCGGCCAGAAGATCCGCTTGCTCTGGAAAAAACCTTAGCCGATCCGCCGCCGATTCCATAGCCTGTTTGGCCGCTTCAAGATCCCGGCGATGGCGCTCGCGCGTGGCCATGCCCGCATTTCCGGCGCGATCTGCGAAAACCGCTGTGATATGGGCCAAAAACTCAGAAAGCCCTGCCCCGGTTTTCCCCGAAATCACCGCAGCGCCCCCATCATCCCCTTTGCCGCGCAATACCAAATCATCAGGGCTTTGCGGCGCCATCACCAGCGGCCCGCCATCGCTGAGGATGACGCGCAGATCCGCCTCTTGCGCCCGGGCCCGGGCCCGTTCGATCCCCAATGCTTCAATCTGATCAGAGGTTTCGCGCAGACCGGCCGTATCCAGAAACGTGACGAGAAACCCGCCCAGGTCCATGCGCAATTCCAAAATATCGCGTGTCGTTCCGGGAATATCGGTGACCAAAGCCGCGTCTCTTTGGGCAAGACGGTTCAAAAGCGTGGATTTTCCGATATTTGGCGGGCCGATAATGGCCACTTCAAACCCGTCGCGGATATTCTGCGCCGATTTGATCCCATCCAATTCCTGCGAGATCCCAGAAATCAAACGCTCGATACGCGGGCGCACTTCTGGGGTGACATCTGTGGGGATTTCTTCATCGGCAAAATCAATGATCAGCTCGACCAAGGACATGGCCAAAACCAGATCCTCGCGCCAGGTTTCGACCCGTTTGGCAAAATCCCCCGATAGGATCGCCAGCGCTTGCTTTCGCTGCGCTTCGGTTTCTGCCTCGATCAGATCCGCGAGCCCTTCGACCTCGGTCAAATCCATGCAGCCATTTTCCATGGCCCGGCGGGTAAACTCCCCAGGCTCGGCGCTGCGCAGCCCGTCCATTGCCCCAAGCGCCGATAACACCGCCGCAATGGTCGCGCGGGCCCCATGGAGCTGAAGCTCTGCCACATTCTCGCCGGTAAAACTGGCTTCTTTGCCAAATAGCAGCACCAGGCCGGTGTCGAGCACCGTGCCAGAAGCATCTTTTAAGGTGCAAAGGCTCGCTTGGCGCAGCTTAGGCCGCCGTCCGGCAAGAATTTCCGCCGCATCATGGGCGCGCGGGCCGGAAATACGGATGATCGCCACCCCTGCTTTGCCCGGCGCGGTGGCGAGTGCGAAGATCGTCTCCATGAGCCTTCCCCAAAAAGCAAAGCGCAGCGGCCAGCGCTACGCTTTGAAACTCTGGCGATATTGACCGGGCCCCTGCCCGGGCAAACCGGTTTACGTGTTCATCGAGTCAAAGAATTCCGAATTGCTCTTGGTTTGCTTGAGTTTCGAGAGCAGGAATTCAATCGCATCGGTGGTGCCCATCGGGTTCAAGATCCGGCGCAGCACATGGGTTTTCTGCAAATCGCCCTTATCCACCAAGAGATCCTCTTTCCGGGTGCCGGATTTGAGGATGTCCATGGCCGGGAAGACCCGTTTATCTGCCACTTTGCGGTCAAGCACTATCTCAGAGTTACCGGTGCCTTTAAACTCTTCAAAGATCACCTCATCCATCCGGCTGCCGGTATCGATCAGCGCCGTGGCGATAATGGTCAGGCTGCCGCCTTCTTCGATGTTTCGCGCCGCGCCGAAGAAACGTTTCGGGCGTTGCAGGGCGTTGGCATCCACGCCGCCGGTGAGAACTTTACCAGAGCTGGGCACAACGGTGTTAAAGGCACGGCCCAAACGGGTGATCGAGTCGAGCAAAATCACCACGTCGCGTTTGTGTTCCACCAGGCGTTTGGCTTTTTCGATCACCATTTCCGACACAGCTACATGGCGCGATGCAGGTTCGTCAAAGGTGGAGGAAATCACCTCACCCTGCACAGAACGCTGCATATCTGTCACCTCTTCCGGGCGTTCATCGATCAAAAGTACGATCAGATAGCATTCTGGATGATTTTTTTCGATGGACCGCGCAATGTTTTGCAGCAGCACCGTCTTACCGGTACGCGGCGGTGCCACGATCAAGGAACGCTGGCCTTTGCCAATCGGGGCCACCAGATCAATGATCCGCGCGGAGCGATCTTTGATGGTGGGATCATCGATTTCCATGTTCAACCGCTCATCGGGATAAAGCGGGGTCAGGTTGTCGAAATTGATCTTATGACGGGCTTTTTCGGGATCTTCGAAATTGATCTTGGTGACTTTGGTCAGGCCAAAATACCGCTCCGTGTCCCGCGGGGCCTGAATCACGCCCTCGATCGTGTCCCCAGTGCGCAGGGACCATTGACGGATCATCTCGGGAGAGACGTAAATATCGTCAGGACCGGGCAGATAATTGGCCTCGGGAGAGCGCAAGAAGCCGAAGCCGTCTTGGAGCACCTCCAAAACACCGTCTCCGGAGATCTCCCAGCCCTCGTCAGCGCGTTCCTTGAGGATCTGGAACATCATCTCGCCCTTGCGCATGGTCGAGGCGTTCTCGATCTCGAGCTCTTCGGCCATGGCCAGCAAGTCTTTGGGGCTTTTGGCCTTAAGGTCGGAGAGATTCAGGCGTTCTGGGGACATGGGCGCTCGCATATCACCCGGTGCGGGCGACATTTTCGGATCAATGACTGGAAAAACACCGCACGGACGTGCAGCTTTTGGCCAATTATGGCCTCAAACCGGTTGAGTCAATAGTTACGGGGCCAAATCGCCGTAACTATGGCATAGTTACGCTTAAAATGGCCGTGCAATCACTGCAAAGACGATCACCAGCATGAAAAGCGTCGGCAATTCGTTCATAATCCGGTAATCTCGGCCGCTACGCGTATTTACGCCTGCGATGAAATCCTTGCGCCGTAACCCAAGCCAGTGATGGAACCAGGTCATCCCGCCCACCGCGGCGAATTTCGCGTATGGCCAGATCGCCGTCCAATCGATGATCCCGGGCGTAAATACGAGCAACAGACCGAAGATCCAGGTGGAGATCATCGCTGGGTTCATAATTAAGCGCAGTAATTTCATTTCCATGGTTTGAAACAGTGTATCTGTCTCACTGCCCGCGCCGACCTGTTCCACATGGTATACAAAAAGTCGGGGAAGATAGAACAGCCCAGCCATCCAGGCGATGACCGACACCACATGCATGGATTTTACCCAAGGGTAGGCTGCGCTGAGAAAGTCCAAGATCATGGATAATGCTCCGTAACGTGGAACACTTCATAAAATAAAAAGAAAGAAGGAAATAGAGGAGGATGTAGGTCCTGTGGATAGTGTGGATTATAGGTTTTCCCACAGGACTATTCACTGTGGATAAAATCAGGTGCGTAATCCCGTTTTGTTAAGTTAAGTATTATTAACACATAAAAACAAATATCTAGCATCTTAAAGAAGTGTTAAAACATGTGGATAAACCTTAGGAAAAACTCCTGGAGCAAGTTTTCCCCAGCTTGCCGGAAAAATTTTCCCAAGGGTATGAAAGGCGGCGATTTGGTTGACAACCGGGGGTCTGGTCCACAGGGGTAAAACTCGACCGGGATCTCTCCCCATAGGATCCCCTTTCTATCGACAAGTTTTGCACAGGGTTATTCATGGAAGACAGGCTCGTTCTGGCATCGGGTTCGGCCACGCGCCGCCAGCTTTTGGAAAATGCCGGTGTCTTGGTTGATCTGAGCCCGGCGCGGATTGATGAAGAGGCTTTGCGCCAGGCCATGGCGGCCGAAGGGATCTCGCCGCGGGATATGTCGGACGCGTTGGCCGAGGCCAAAACCCGTAAAGTTGCGGGCAAAATGCCGGGCCGTTTGGTGCTGGGATGCGATCAGATCCTAGAGCATCAAGGGCAAGCTTTGGGCAAGGCCGCGGATCTGGACGGGTTGCGGGCGCAGATGCAGCGCTTGCGCGGGCAAAGCCATATCTTGTGGTCGGCAGCGGTTCTTTATCAAAATGGCCAGCCAGTTTGGCGGCAGATAGAGCGCGCCGATATGCATATGGTCGATTTTTCAGATACTTACCTAGATGACTATCTAGCCCGAAATGGGAGGGCAGTTTTGGGCTGTGTCGGGGGCTATATGCTTGAATCCGAGGGCGCGCGGCTTTTCTCGCGGGTGGATGGCTCCTATTTCACTGTGCTGGGACTGCCGTTATTACCAGTCCTGCAACAATTGACGCGGATGGGAGTTCTCTCACAATGACAGCCCATAAGATCCCTTTGGTTGGCGTGATCGGCGCGCCGGTTGGCCATAGTCGGTCCCCGGCGCTGCATGGCCATTGGTTGGCGCGCTACGGTCTGCCTGGGCATTACGTGCCGCTTGAGGTCGCCCCCGAGGATCTGCCCGAGGTGCTGGCCGCCCTGCCCCGTATGGGGTTTGTGGGGGCCAATGTGACCATCCCCCATAAAGAAGCGGTGGTGGCCTTGGCCCACCGGGTTTCGGACCGGGCCGATGTGATCGGTGCTGCCAATACATTGGTGTTCGACGATGAAGGCCGCATTCATGCGGATAACACCGATGGGTTCGGTTTCACGGAAAACCTGCGCGCGGCATTGCCCGATTGGGATCCCTCATCGGCCCCTTGCGCGGTGTTTGGCGCGGGCGGTGCGTCGCGGGCGGTGATTGCGGCGCTTGTGGATCTGGGCGCGCCGGAAATCCGACTGGCCAATCGCACCTTTGAGCGGGCACAGGCGCGCGAGGATCAGTTTGGCGCGCCGGTCAAAGCGGTGCCATGGGAAGAGGCGGCGCAAATGGTTGCGGGCTGCGGCACGGTGGTCAACACCACCTCGCTGGGCATGCAAGGTCAGCCGCCCTTTGATCTGGATCTGTCAGGGATCGTCCCAGGCGCGGTGGCCACGGATTTGGTCTATACCCCTTTGGACACGCCGTTTTTGCAAGCCGCCCGCGCCCAGGGCGCGCAAACGGTCGATGGGCTGGGCATGTTGCTGTATCAAGCGGTGCCAGGCTTTGAGCGTTGGTTTGGCCAGCGCCCTGAAGTGGATGAGGCCCTGCGCGCGGCGGTGTTGGGCGCATGAGCGCGCCATATGTGATCGGGCTCACCGGCTCTATCGGCATGGGTAAATCCACCACCGCCAAAATGTTTACTGATGCGGGATGTGCCTTATGGGATGCGGATGCGGCTGTGCACCGGCTTTATGCCCCTGGGGGCGCGGCTGTGGCCCCTATGGGCGCGCTTTACCCGGCGGCGATTGTGGATGAGGGCGTGTCGCGTGAGGCGCTCAAAACCTGGATCACTGAGGATGCAAGCGCGCTGCGCCAGATCGAGGCGGTGGTGCATCCGCTGGTGGCGGCGGACCGGGCGGCGTTTCTCCAGCAGGGCGACAGCGATATCGTGGTGCTGGACATCCCGCTGCTGTTTGAAGGCGGAATGGAACGGTTCATGGATATGGTGGTGGTGGTCTCTGCCCCGCCAGAGGTTCAGCGCGAACGGGTGCTTGCCCGCCCTGGCATGAGCCCGGCGCAATTTGAGACGATCCTGGCCAAGCAAATGCCCGATGCGGAAAAGCGTCGCCGCGCGGATCGGGTGATTGAGACAATAGATATAGACAGCGCGCGGAAATCTGTCGAAGATATAGTAGTGGAAATTCGCCAGACCCATGCGTGAGATCGTTTTAGATACGGAAACCACCGGCTTTGAGCCCAGCGAAGGTCACCGCATTGTCGAAATCGGCGCGGTGGAGCTGTATAACCATGTGCCCACGGGCAAGGTTTATCACCAATATATCAACCCGCAGCGGCCCATGCCCGAAGAAGCCTTTGCCGTGCATGGGCTGGGGGATGACTTCCTAAAGGATAAGCCGGTTTTCAAACTGATCGGCCAGGAATTTCTCGATTTCGTGGGCGATGCGCCCATGGTCATCCATAATGCCGCCTTTGATATGAAATTCCTCAATGCCGAGCTGGGCTGGATGAAGGCCCCGACCCTGCCCGATGCCCAGGCCATTGATACGCTGCTGATCGCCCGGCGGCGCTTTCCTGGGGCGCCGGCCTCGCTGGATGCGCTCTGCCGCCGCTTTGGAATCGACAATTCCATGCGGGAAAAACACGGGGCGCTACTGGATAGCGAAATCCTGGCCGAGGTGTATCTAGAGCTGATCGGCGGGCGGCAGCCGGGATTTTCCCTCGATACGCGCCGGGGCGCCGCTGGTGGTGATGGCGGTGAGCCCGCCTGGCGGCCCGGCCCGCGGGCCAAACCCTTGGCCAGCCGTGTCACTGAGGCGGAAAAAGCGGCCCATGATACCTTTATCGAAGGATTGGGGCCCGAAGCGCTTTGGGCGCAGATGCGCTAAGCGGGGTGGCGCAGCCCCGAAGGGCTGCACCCAAAGATTAGTTGGGGGTCGGGCTTGCCGCGCCTTCCGCTTGGCCCGCCGCGGCGCGACGTTCCAGCTCTTGGCGATAAATCCCCATGAAATCAACGTTTTCCAGGTTGAGCGGCGGAAAGCCACCATCGCGGGTCACGTCAGAAACGATGCGGCGCACAAAGGGAAACAGCATGCGCGGGCATTCGATCATCAAGAACGGGTGCAATTGCTGCTCTGGCACGCCATCCACCAAGAAGATCCCGCCGTAATCCAGCTCCATCACGAACAGCACTTCATCAGTGCCTTTGTTTTTGGAGGTCACGGTGAATTTCGTGATCACTTCATATTGGTTTTCGGTGGGGCGCTTTTTCGCGTCCAGATTGACCTGCACCTGCACATCAGGGGTCACTTCGCCGCCAATGCCTTTTTGGGCGACGATATTTTCAAAGGACATATCCCGGATATATTGGCCGAGGATCTGCATTTTGATTTGGGGCTGCTGCGGTGCGGCGGCACCGTTGCCGTTATCAGCCATGGGAACTCTCCGGTTCTGGCGGGGTAAATTTGCGTTGTCTTAGCAGTATCGCCGAGGAGTGCCAACCAAAGCGCAGTTAATCTCGCGTCCAGCCCGAGGGCCGCGTGCCAGGTTTCGGGGGCAGGTCATCGGGGTCGATCTCGGTGAACTCTCCATCGATCACGGTTTGCCCGCTTGATTGGCTTTGAGGACGCCCATGGGCAGAGGCCCCAGGCGCTTGGCCAAATTGCATATGCATGCTGCCGCGGGCGGCGATTTGGCTGGCCAGGCGGGCGAAAATCGCGTCGCGGATCCCCGGCACCAGCAGGGCAAAACCCACCGCATCAGTGAAAAACCCAGGTGTGAGCAGCAAAAACCCGGAAAACAAGATCATCACCCCATGGGCCAGATCGCGCGAGGGATCTTTGCCGGTTTCCATAGAGCGTTGTAGATTGCCAAGGGTTTGCATGCCCTGCGAGCGCACCAATACCGTGCCAAAAATCGCCGTCAGCACCACGATCAGCAGCGTTGGCCAAAGCCCAAGCAGCCCGCCGACCTGCACAAACAAGGCGATCTCGATCAAAGGAACGATCAAAAAGGCAATGAACAGCCACATAAAGGGCAATCTCCTGTGATAGCGCCGGTATTCGGCATTCCCCAAGGCCTGTCCAGTGGACTCACCCCGATGCAAAGCCTAAGTAAGTAGGCAAGGCAGTTTCTGCCAGTGTTTGAGACCAAGAGGATCCCATGAGCTCCGCCGTGATACAACTCCTTGTCCTTGCTGGGGTCGCAGTTTTCCTGATCCTCCGTTTGCGGAACGTTTTGGGAACGCGCGAGGGGTTTGAAAAACCGCCCGTAGCCATGCCTGGACCTGATGACAGCGCCAAATCCAAACCCGATTTCGAAGTGATCGAAGGCGGCCCGGATCGCGACATCACCGATCATGTGGAAGAAGGCAGCCCGGCAGCCGAGGCTTTGGCCGCCATGAAAGGCGCCGATCCCAGCTTTGCGGTGGGCCCGTTCCTTGAGGGCGCACGCGGCGCTTATGAGATGATCTTGATGGCCTTTGAATCGGGGGATCTGGCGCCAGTGGTGCCTTTCCTCGACACGGATGTTTATGAAAGCTTCCAAGAGGTTATCGATCTACGCGAGCAGCAAAAGCTATCGGTGGATGCGCGTTTTGTTGGGCTGCGCGAGCTGGTTTTGTCGGATGCCGCTTATGATGGGCAAAGCGGCGAGGGCGAAGTGACCGTGCGCTTTGTGGCCGAGCTCAGCTCGGTGGTGCGCAATGCCAATGGCGAGATCGTCGAGGGCAATCCCAACGAGATCAAACGTCAGCGCGATGTTTGGACCTTTGCGCGGGATATGACTTCGGGCGATCCCAATTGGAAACTGGTCGCCACTGGCGGCTAAAGGCGGTGTGCCTTTGGCCCCATAACGAGGCGCTGAAATGAGGCGCAAGGGCAAGCGCGGGCTCAGCGATGAAGACCGCGCCGTTTGGGACAGCGTGCGGCGCAGTGTGACGCCGATCAGCCCCGTACGGCGCAGCAAGCTGGCCCCCCCTGCCCCAAATGCGCCAGATCCGGGCGCGCCGGACAACCCAAATCGCAAACCTCCCGCCTTGCCGGATCTGCCTGGGATCGGTTCTGCCCGCTCTGGCCCTGCGCCGGGTTTGCATGTGGATCACGCCCCCAGCCTGAGCGAGCGTTTGGCGCAAGCGCCAGTGCAGATGGATCGCAAAGCCTATTTGCGCTTGAAGCGGGGCAAAACCAAACCCGAGGCGCGGATTGATCTGCATGGGATGACCCAAGCCCAGGCCCATCCGGCTTTGACCCGGTTTTTGCTTGAAGCTCATGATCGAGATTACCGTTTGGTTTTGGTGATCACTGGCAAAGGCCGCACCGGGGCCGATGACGGCCCGATCCCAGAGCGGCGCGGGGTGCTCAAACATCAAGTGCCCCATTGGCTCAGTACCGGGCCCCTGCGCCAGATCGTGCAGCAAGTGACCGAGGCGCATATGCGCCATGGGGGCGGCGGCGCGTATTACGTTTATTTGCGCCGCCGGAAGTAACCAGGCCGGTAACCCGCCGGGTAACCCGTGGATTACGGTGTCAGCCGCTCGATCGGCTCAAGCACCACTTCGGTGGCGCGCTGGATATTGAGCACTGTGCCGGGGATAAAGCCCGGATCATTGCCCAGGTTGTAATCCAAAGAGGCCGCTACCCGGCGCAATTCCGGCAATAGCTCGATCAGGGCTTCGCTATTGGCCACGGGCAAATGCCCGAAATTGCGATCAGCCCCATCGGCAAAGGCGCTCACATCCAAAAAGGTGATCTCGATATCGGCAAAGCGGGCCACATCGGCGCCGCGGCCAAGCCGGGGGTTATCGCCGGCAACGCGGGAGGCCAAGCGCAGGGCCTGATCTTCGTCAGAGCTAAAGACGACGAAAGGTTGCGGCAGCTCGGTGATCTCGCTCAATTGGTTCAGGGCCAGGTCTTCGTCGATATCAGGGGACATCATCACCACCCCATCGATCATACCCGGTAAGGAACCTGGATCATGCTTATCCATTTGGCGCATGGTTTCCGCGGCCAGGAAACTGCCCATGGAATGGGTGAGGATCACGATCTCATCTGCCCCGGCTTTGTTCAGCAGGCGCAAAAGCGCCTCTAGGTCATCACGGGAATAAAGCGCGCTGTCGCGATCATGCACATAGCCAAAAGGATCTTCGGCGCTTGGCCAGGCAAATAGCACTGGCACGGCTTGCAACTCTAAATCATGATCCATTTGCGCCAAGCGATAGACGGCTTCGGCCAATGTGGTGTTGAAGCCATGGACGAAAACCACGATCTCGCGGTTGCCTTTGGGCATTTTGCGCAGCTCTTGGCGGACCGCGCTTAGAAAGCCCGATTCCGAATTGTATTGCAGCGCTTTGGTGGTCACGAATTCTGTCGCCGGATCACCGCCGTCTTTGGGCCATTGGATGCGCCCGGTTTCGCGCTCGGGGGGGACTGACACGTCAAAGCGTTGCAGTGTCAGCGCTTCGCTGCGTCCGCGGGTGACGTAATTATTTTGGTCTAAGGGGCGGTTTGTGCCCACAAACACCGGATAGACAATGGCCTCGCTAACCGTCTGGTTAACCAAGACCATCTGCCCGCGGGGCACACAAGCCATAAGGCTTGCGAGCACCAATAGCAGTAAGGCAGGCTTTGCCAGATCAGAGAACGTAGCGGCTGATATCCATGGAGCGGGCGAGCTCGCCCAGATGTGTTTCAACAAATGCTGCATCGATCGTTACCGTTTCACCTGTGCGGTCCGGTGCGGAAAAGCTGAGATCTTCAAATACTCTCTCAAGGACAGTATAAAGACGACGTGCGCCGATATTTTCAACTGACTCGTTGACTTCCGCCGCGATACGCGCGAGCGCGCCGATACCATCCTCGGTAAAGTTGACCGTGACCTCTTCGGTGGCCATGAGCGCGGTATATTGCCGGGTCAGGGCATTATCGGTCTCGGTCAGGATGCGCACGAAATCTTCTTCGGTCAGCGCGCGCAGCTCCACCCGGATGGGCAGACGGCCTTGCAGCTCGGGCAACAGATCGCTGGGTTTGGCGATATGGAACGCGCCCGAGGCGATGAATAGCACATGATCGGTTTTCACCGGCCCGTGTTTGGTGGAGACGGTGGTGCCTTCGATCAAGGGCAGCAGATCGCGCTGCACACCTTCGCGGCTGACATCGCCGCCGCGGGCCTCTTGCCGGGCGCAGACCTTGTCGATCTCGTCCAAAAACACGATGCCTTGTTCTTCCACCGATTTGATCGCGGCGCGTTTGACGATCTCGTCATCCAGCAGCTTATCGGCTTCTTCCGCGATGAGCACTTCATAGCTATCGGCCACGCTCATGCGTTTTTTCACGCTGCGCCCGCCAAAGGCTTTGCCGAATATATCGCCCAAATTCATCCCCCCGCCCATGGAGCCCATGCCGGGCTGACCAGGGATTTCCATCATCTGGAACGGGCTGGAGCTGTCTTGCACCTCAAGCTCGATCTCGTGACCGTCCAGCTCGCCATTGCGCAGCTTTTCGCGGAACCGCTCGCGGGTTTGCTCGCGCGCATCGCTGCCTGCGATGGCCTCAATCACCCGGTTTTCAGCGGCTTCTTGAGCACGGGTTTTGACATCCTCGCGCATATATTCGCGGGTCATGACAATGGCCGCATCGGTCAGATCGCGGATGATCTGTTCCACATCCCGGCCCACATAGCCCACTTCGGTGAATTTCGTGGCCTCGACCTTTAGAAACGGCGCGCGGGCCAGTTTCGCCAAACGGCGGCTGATCTCGGTTTTGCCAACGCCGGTGGGGCCGATCATCAGGATGTTTTTCGGATAGACCTCGTCCATGAGATCTGCATCCAGCTGTTGCCGACGCCAGCGATTGCGCAGGGCCACAGCCACAGCGCGTTTGGCGTCTTGTTGCCCGATGATGAAACGGTCAAGCTCGCTGACAATCTCGCGGGGGGTGAGGTTGGTCATGTTTCGTCCTCTTCGCGGGCAGGATCAGCGGCCCTTAGGCCGAGATGGTTTCCACGGTCAGATTGCCATTGGTGTAAACGCAGATATCCGAGGCGATGCCCATCGCTTTGCGGGCGATGGCTTCGGCATCCAGATCGCTTTCCATCAGCCCACGGGCTGCGGCCAGCGCGTAATTCCCGCCCGAGCCGATGGCGGCCACATCATGTTCGGGGTCCAGCACATCGCCTGCGCCGGTGACAACGAACAGATCGCGCCCATCGCTGACGATCAGCATGGCTTCGAGCTTTTGCAGATATTTATCGGTGCGCCAATCTTTGGCCAGTTCCACACAGGCGCGGGCCAATTGGCCGGGGCTGGCTTCGAGCTTGGCTTCGAGCCGCTCAAGCAAGGTAAACGCATCAGCGGTGGATCCAGCAAAGCCTGCCACCGCATCTTTGCCGCCCGCATTCAAGCGGCGCACTTTGCGCGCGGTGCCTTTGATCACCGTGTCGCCCAGGCTCACCTGGCCGTCACCAGCGATCACCACCTGGCCGCCTTTGCGCACGCCGATAATGGTCGTGCCATGCCAGCCGGGCCCGGCGTTCTGGGTATCCTGTGTCATTGGGGGTCTCCTGCGATGCCGCCGCGCTGAGATATGTTGCGCGCGGCGGCAGAGCAAGATGGATCGCGATTAAAGGGCGCTTTCAATCCAACCCTGAAGCGCGGCCTTCGGGGCAGCGCCGGTTTTATTGGTCACGATCTGGCCGTCTTTGAACAAGAACAGCGCAGGAATGCCGCGAATGCCCAGCTCGGCCGCGGTTTTGTTATTCTCGTCCACATTGACCTTAACGATCTTCACGCGGCCTTCGAATTCGTCGGACAGCTCTTCGAGCGCCGGGCCGATTTGCTTACAAGGGCCGCACCATTCGGCCCAGAAATCCACGACCACAGGCAGGTCGGAATTCTTCACTTCGGTTTCAAACGTGTCGTCAGTGACAGCGGTGGTGGCCATGGGAGCCTCCTTCATTTTTCAGTTGGGCAGAACGTATGGATGGCGGGGTGCAGCGTCAAGGCGCAGGGCTGTGCAGTTGCGCGGGGTCGGCTCTGCGCAAAGCGCGCATCACCAGATCATAGGGCAGGGGCATCAAGCGCGGCGCGGCGGTCCAAAGCACAGCAAATTCCAGGGGTTTATCGGGGTAAATCTGCGCTAAGGCCGCGCCATAGGCCCCAAGCTGGCGCAAAATGCCCGCAGGCGTCGCCTCGGGCGTGGCAGGGATTTGGGCATTGGATTTGAAATCCACCACTAGAATGTGATCAGGGCCGATGATCAGCCGGTCAATGGCACCAGTGATCCGCGCCCCGTCCAATTCGGGCAACTCGGCGGTGATCTCTACCTCGGCCAGGCTGCCAGGGCCAAATAGATGCGCCAAAGCGGGATCGCTGAGCACGGCAATGGCCTCGTCCAGAATGGGCTGGAGCTCGGCGCTTTCGGGCGGGGTTTCGTCCAAGGCCAGAATGCCAGGGCCGAGGGCCTGCCAAGAGGCTTCGGGCAGGGCGGGCAAATGTTCCAGCAGCAAATGCAAATGCCGCCCCCGGCGCAAAGCGGTCTCGCTGTCCAAACCTTCCTCGCCGGGCAGGGCTTTGGCCCCGCCAAGCCCCGATGGGGCCAAGCTTTGCGGCAGCGGGGCCGGGCGCGGCGCAGCGGTTGCTGTCCAATCGGGCAGGGCGGGCAAGGGCGGGGGCGCATTGGGCGCAGTGGGTGCGGGGGGCTGGCCAGGCAGATCTGCGGGCCAATCGCCCCGGCAATAGCGCAGCCCTGGCCCGGTGGGGGCGTCAAAGGGCGCGGCATTCAATGCGGTCAAACCGGCGGCCACAGCGCTGTGCCAACTGTCGCTGGGCGCATCGCCGGTCTCCCCCGCCGCGCAAGTGATCAACCAAGACCGGGCCCGGGTCATGGCCACATAAAGCAGCCGGTCGCGTTCTTCTTCTTGGCGGGCGCGCCAATCTTGCGCCGCATCTTCCAAGACCGCGGGCATTTCGCCGCTGGCCGGTTTCCACGCCATCCAATCGGGATTATGGGCCGCCAGCAGCATATCGCGATTGCGCAGCACCCGTTTGGCGGCATCGGGCAGAATGACGATCTGTTCCTCGAGCCCTTTGGCCCCATGCACGGTCATCACCCGCAATTGCCCGCTTGAGCTATCGGCTTGGCGTTTGATTTCCACCTCTTCTGAGGCAAACCAGGTGAGAAATCCGGTCAGGCTGGGAATATCGCGCTGCTCATAGCTTAGGGCCAGGCCCAGCAGCGCATCAATTGCATCTTCGGCCTCGGCCCCAAGCCGGGCGATCAAATAGCGCCGGCCATTGTGGCGCGTCAGGATCCGTTCAAGCAGATCATAGGGGCGCAGGTAATCGGCCCGATCCAGCAGATCCGATAGCATGGCGCGGGTCTCGGGATGGGCATCGCTGTCGCGCAGCGCTGCCCAAAGCAGCTCGGCGCGCCCATGGGCCAGGCGGTAGAGATCTTGTTCAGACCAGCCCAGCAGCGGCGAGCGCAAAGCGCAGGCCAAGGACAGATCATCCTCGGGGGTGATCAAGAACGACAGCAGCGCGATCAGGTCTTTCACCGCCAGCGCTTCGCCCAATTTCATCCGGTCCGCCCCGGCGATGGGCAGGCCCGCGGATTTGCACGCGGCGATGATCTGATGAAAAAGCGGGCCGCGCCGCTGCACCAAGATCAGCACATCGCCCGGCGTTACCGGGCGGCTAGAGCCATCGGGTTGGGGCAATTGCGTGCCAGTTTCGACCCAATTTGCGATGGTTTCGGCAATGGTGCGGGCCAATTGCACGCTGGGATCGCTGGGGGCGGGGCGGTCCAGGGGATCATCCCAGGCGCGCTCTTCGCTTTCCCCATCACTTTTCGGAATTGCGGGCCATAGATCCACACGCCCAGGCAGCCCATCGAAAAAGGCGCGATGGGTCATATCCGGCCCGCACCCCTCGCGGCCAGTTTGGCTTAGGGCCACAAAGCTGGCATCCACCGCATCCAGCACCGCCGCCGAGGAGCGAAAGGAAAATTGCAGCGCCCGTTGGGCCAAAGCCCCGCCTTGGGCGGTCAGATCGGCGGCAAATTGGGCCCGCATGGCGTCAAAAGCATCGGGGGCGGCCCCTTGGAAGGAATAGATGGATTGCTTGTGATCGCCCACCACGAACAAGGTGCGCGGGGCGGGATCATCGGGATCGGTGCTGGCGATGATCTCTTCGCTGAGCCGGGCAATCACATCCCATTGCTCGGGGCTGGTATCTTGGGCCTCATCCACCAGGATATGGGAAATCCCGCCATCGAGCTTATAAAGCACCCATTGGGCCACTGACGGGTCCGACAATAGCGCCCGGCTGCGCAGGATCAGATCGTCGAAATCCAGCCAGCCGCGGGCCTGTTTCTCTGCCTCCATGCGGGGCAGAAATTCGGCGGCGAAGTCATGCAATGCGATGCTGCGCCGGGCCGATTGCAGGGCCAGGCGCAAAGGCCGGGCCTCGGCCACCCGGTCGGCCAGATCATCCAACGCCGCGCAGAGCCCATCGCCCATGGCTTTGCGGGTGGCTTTGGTGCCCAGCTTGCCCGCTTTGGAGCCAAAGGGGATCTTGGCGCTTTTGCCCAAAAGCAGCGCGTCTTCAAGCTGCCACAAGCTGGACAGATCCGGGGCAAAGGGCAGCAGCGCCGCCAGCTTGCCCGCCAGTTTCACATCCGTCGATGTGCCTTTGGCCAGGGCGCTGGCGGCCTCGGGCAGAAACCGCGCTTCGCTGCCATCAAAGGCCAGATCGCATAGCTGGGCCGCGTCAAACCCCGCAGGCAGGCCCAAATGGGCGCAAATCGCCTCGCGGCTTAGGGGCGGGTCGAACAAGGCGCGATGTTTCATCAGCCCTTGCAAAATGCTTTCAAATTGCTCGTCCCCGGCCTCGGCCACCACCGCATCCAACTGCGCCCGCGCGGGCCCCATGGCCAAATCATCGGCGCATTGGGCCATAAGCTGGGCCGAGGCGGCCTCGTCCATTTCCTGAAATTGCGGCGATACCCGCGCTTCGAGGGGAAAGCGCCGCAACAGGCTGGAGCAAAAGGCGTGGATGGTTTGGATTTTCAGCCCGCCAGGGGTTTCAATCGCCCGGGCAAACAGCCGTTGGGCGCGGGCCAGACGCTCTCCATCCAGGGCTTGATCCTCGCCCAGCTTGGCTAAGGCGGCGCGCAGCTCGGGCCCGGGCATCATCGCCCAATGGCCTAAGGTTTCAAACAGCCGGTTTTGCATCTCGGCGGCGGCGGCTTTGGTAAAGGTCAGGCACAGCACGCTTTGCGGCGGCACCCCGGCCAGCAACAGCCGGGCGACCCGGTCGGTGAGCACGCGGGTTTTGCCCGAGCCCGCATTGGCCGACAGCCAAGTGGAGGCATGGGGGTCAGCGGCGGTGATTTGGGCGCGGCTGGCATCATCCATCGGCATGGCCTTTCAGCGGGATGTCTTGGGCCGGATCGCTGTCTTGCCATTCTCCATAGCGCGACAAGTGGTCGAAATCCCCGCCATAGGCATCGCGTTCCTTGGCTCGCCGGGCGGTATAGCCGTGATCTCCGGCGATATGTTTGGCCAAAAGCGCAGCGGTGCGGGCCAGGGTTTCCATGGGCGGTTGTTCGGCCAGCGGGGCTTGGGTGGTTTTTGGGCTGGCCCCAAGGCCGATATAGGCGGCCTCGCCCACCGGGGCGGGGGGCAGGCCTTCAAACCCGCCAGCCTCGGCCATGGCCGCCACCAGCAAAAGCTGTTTGTTAAACGCGCTTTGCTGGGCCGGGGTCGGGGGCGCACCGGTCTTGTAATCATAAAGGTTCAGCCCGCCATCATCGCGCTGATCCACCCTGTCAGCGATACCGTTCAGGCTCACCCCAGTGTCGCCCAAAGGGATCTGGCCTTTCAGCTCGAATTTCTCGGGCCGCGCCATGGCCAGGCGGCTTCGCTCACCGCTGAGAAACCAGGGTGTGACCCGGGCCAGGCGGGCTTGCCACAAGGCGCGGATATGGGGCCATGGCACGGTTTGATCCAGCACATCGCCGGTGATGCGCAGCAAATCTGCAGCCTCGATCCGGGCCAGATCCGGCCCGGCTTGTTCCAGCGCCGCATGAAGCACCGTGCCGCGCAGAGCCGCATCGGGCAGCCGGTGCAGCGGGTCCAGCGGTTTGAGACCCAGCAAACGGCTGGCATAGATCGCGTAAGGATCGCGGATCAGCTTTTCCACATCGCTGACCGAAAGCCGGCTTGGGGCGGTGCCTGGGGGCGGCAAGGGCGAGGGGCGCGGCGCGCGGGGCAGGGTGATGCCATGGGCGGCGGGCAGATCCAGGGTTTTGGCCAGGCTCAGCCATTGGGCACCGCGGGCGCGCATGGCGGCCAAAGCGCTGCGCCCGCCTTGATCGGGCAGCCCGTCCAGCAAGGTTGTCAGCCGGTTGAGCCAGCGCGAGGGCACTGTGGGCGCCTCGCCATCGCGCAAGGCGCGGGTCAGCACCACTTCGGGCGCGCCCACCGCTTGTTGAAAGTCATGGGCCGAAAGCCCCACCCGCCGCTCGGGCGAGAGCAGCCCGGCCTCGGCCCGCATGCGCCGGTTAAGCCAGGGATCGGGATCAGGGGCGGGCGGCCAGATATTCTCCGTCAGACCCCCTAGCACCACAAGATCTGCGCCTTGTACCCGCGCCTCTAGGGTGCCCCAGATCATCACCCCAGGATGGGGGCTTTTGGGATCGCGCACTTCGCCGGCCAAAACGCTGGTCAAAAGCGCGGCAAAACCTGGCCCGTTCATGGGGCTGCCTGCCTCGGCCTCTTGCTCCAGCAGGGTCAGTTTGCTGCGGGCGCTGCGCCCGTCCGGGCCAGCCCAAAGCGCCGCGGATATGGCCGGGTCCAGCGGGTCCGCCACATGGCCAGAGATCAACCGCCGCTGGGCGTCCAGAAGGGCCGAAACCCGTATGGGCAGGGGCTCCACGGGCTCCAGCGCCGCAAGATCATCCAGCAGCGCGCCCAGCCAGTCGGCCCAATCCACCGCTTGGGGTTTTTCCCGATGGGCCCATTGGCGCAGGGTGTCGCCAGTGGGAAAGGCCGGGCCAAAGCGGCGCTGCCACAGCTCATAATCCCGGCTCCAGCGCAGATGATCATTGCGCCCGGCCAGCTGATGCACCAGCGGGTGTTTCATCAGCGCGATCAGCCGGGCGGGATCGGGGGTATCAATCCAAAACCCTGCGATTTGGCGCAGCAAACGCCCCATGGGCGATTGGCTGAGCGGCTCGCCTGCGCTGTCATCGGGCTCGATCCCCCAGCGGGCCAGCATCGCCGTTACCCGGCGGGTCAGCATCCGGTCTGGCGAGATCAGCGCCGCGCTTTGACCCGCTTGCGCCGCTTGGCGCAGGCGCAGGGCGATGGCGCTGGCCTCATGGCGGGGATCGGGGGCCTCGATCAGGCTCATTTGGGCGCAGGCTTGGGGCAGATCGCCCAAGCCGGGGCCTTCGATCTGCCAGCGATCGGTCACCGGCGCGGGTCGCAGCGCCAGGGAGATCAGCGCGCCGCGGGCCGCATCGGGGGCAGCGCCCGCACCCCAGGGGCGCAGATCCGCGCGGCTGCGCCCCGAGGCGGCCAGCAGATCGGCAAAGCGATATTGCGGGTGATCTTCTTGGGCGATGGGTTGGGTCAGGCCCGGCCAGGCGGTTTCGGGCATGGCGAAATCCACACCAGGCAGCACCACATGGCCTTGGGCCAGATCCAGCACCCCTTGCATCAGCAATTGCGTGGTGCCGCGCGACCCGGTGGAGCCTGCGATGATCACCGGGTGATCGGGCGGGGTATCGCGCCATTGGCGCAGCAAGGTTTCCACCGCCAGGCGCTGGCGGGTTTCCGCATCCGGGGGGGCGCCAGCCTCGTTCAAATAGCCCGCAAGCAGGCCCAGAAATTCCTGGCTGCGCGCCCAATGGCCCGATTGATCCCCCAGATCCAGGGCGGCGATGGCTTCAAACCCGACGCCCTCGCCTTGCATTTCATCAAGCAGATTGGCCAGCGAGCTTGCCAGAGCAAAGGCGGCGCTGCGCGGGGCCAGATCCGGGGCGGCCACCAGCAACGCCTCGACCAATTGCGCCAGTTCCAGCCGCCGCCGCAGACCCGATCGCGCCGGGGGCAGCGGGCCAAGGGCCACATGGCGGCCCAGATCCGTGATCAGCGCCAAATGGGGCAGCAAACGGGCCGGACCTTGGCTGAGCGCGGCGCGTACCCGGCGCAGCATCCGCCCGGAATTGAGATAAACCCGCGCCTGGGCCAGATCTTCGGGGGGCAGATGGGCAAAGCGCGCCAGCAGCCCTTGGGCAAAGGCGCCTGGGAAATCCGCCCCGGGCGCGATGCCCCAGATCTGGCCCTGGCCTGGTTTTACATCATCCGCGCCCATGGATCAGCCTGCCGCGGCACTGGCCAACAGCGCTTCGGCCTCGGCAATGCCGCCCGGGTGGCCCACATCGCACCAAAGGCCGGGATGGGCGATGCCCCAAAGCCGCCCAGAGGCTTCGGCCTTGGCCCAGCATAGATTGAGCGAGAATGCCCCCTCGGGCGCGCCATCCAGCAGCTGGGTTTTCATGATTTGCGCCCCGGAATAGACCGCGCCGGGCCCCCGACGCAGGGGGGCGCAAGCATCGCTGCCATCCATCACGAAATCGCCCTGGCCCTTATGGCCATGGGCTTGCTCCAAGGGGACCAACATCATCAGCGCATCCATCTGCGCGGGATCCCAGGCGGCGGCCAGGGCCGCCAGCGGGTTCGGCCCGGTCCAGACCGCATCGGTGTTCAGGGTATAGACTGCGCTGGGATCGCCCATCGCTGGCAGGGCATGGCGCAGCCCGCCGCCAGTGTCCAAGATCTCGGGGTGCTCCATGCTGATCGCCACATCGCGCCCGGCCAAATGGGTTTCGATCTGCGCGGCCAGGTAATGGGCATTGACCAATTTGCGGGGGATCGCAGCCCCCTCGGCCAGGGCCAAAGCGTGATCGAGCAAAGCCCGCCCGGCCACTTTGATCAGCGGTTTTGGCGTGTGGTCGGTCAAAGGCCGCATCCGGGTGCCAAACCCTGCGGCAAACAGCATTACGGCGTCGGGATCGTGGCGCATCGGCTTTTCAATCGCTCTAAAAATTCAGGCTCGGGGGCGGGCAGGTGCTGGGCCACGCAATCGGCCAGGGGGGCAAGATCGGGATGGGTAAGATCGTGCTGCAAATGCCCCCATACCCGCGGGATCAGATCCACATAATGGGCTTTGCCATAATGCAGCGAGAGCCGGGCAAAGACCCCTAAGATCCGCAGATTGCGCTGGGCCCCGAGCAACGCATAGGCCCGGCGGAATGCGGCGGGGTCTTGGCCGGTTTGGGCAATGTAATAGGCCAGCATCGCCTCTTGCAGCGCATCGGGCACATCGCGGCGGGCATCTTCGAGCAGCGAGACCAGATCATAGGCTTGGTGCCCGGCCAAAGCGTCTTGGAAATCCAGCAGCCCCACCCGGGCGATGCCAGCGCGCGCGGGCAGCCAGAGCAGGTTTTCCGCGTGATAATCCCGCTGGATCAGCACCGGGGCGGCGCTGGCATGGGCGTTCAGCAGCGGTGTGATGGCCGCGGCGATGGCTGTTGCGGCGGGATGGTCGGCATCGGGCCTGGCAGGATTGGCGCTGCCGCCGGCATACCATTGCCCGGCCAGGGCCGCTTTTTGCGCCATCAGCGCCGGGTCATAGGGGGGCAGGGCCTGCGGGGCGGGATGGCGATGCAGGGCGATCAGCACATCAATCGCGGCTTGGTAAAGCTCGGTTTCATCAGCGCTGCCAGCGGCAATCACCCGTGCATAAAGATCATCGCCCAGATCCTCGAGCAGCAAAAGCCCGGCGGAATTTTCTTCGGCCAGGATCTGCGGTGCGGAAAAGCCCAAAGCCGCCAAATGCTGGGCGATGGCCACAAATGGCTTGGTATCCTCGTCTTTGGCGGGATCGGCATCCATCAGCACCGCGCCTTGGCCATCCGGGCCCTGGCGCAGCCGTTCATAGCGGCGGTTGGAGGCATCCCCGGCAAGGGGCGCGCGCTGGGCCTTATCCCAGCCAGCGCGGTGTAAAAATTCGCGGATTTGCGTCTCGCGCGATCCCATCTAGGCCCCCTGATCCTGATCTGCGACCGCCGATGCAGCGGTTTTCAGGCGCTGGTATAGATCGGCATCGGGGGCGTCGATATGCAATTGCCGCGCGTCGGGATCAGGGCCGGGGCGAAAGCGCAACAAAGCCCCGCCCGCTGGCGCATCAGGGCCCAGCCGGTCGGGCCATTCCACCAAGCAAAGGGCGCTGTCAAAGGCCTCGATCAAACCCAGCTCGATAATCTCGCCCGGATCGGTGAGCCGGTAAAGATCGCTATGCCAGATCTCCAGATCTGCGGCCTCATAGCTTTGCACAAGGGTAAAGGTTGGCGAAGGGATGTCTTCGGCGCGGCCCAAAGCGGCCAGGCGGGCGCTGATCACGGCGCGGGCGAAATGGGATTTTCCCGCGCCAATCTCGCCCTCAAGCAATAGCACATCCCCCGCCCGCAGATTTGGGGCGAGCGTTTCGGCAAAGCGGGCCGTTGCCCCAGGGCTGGAAAGCGCGATGGTAAGCTGCATGGGCCGGACTATGATCCAGCCCGGCACAAGCGGCAAGCGGCTTCAGCCTTCCATAAACACCCCTTGGGTCACTTGGCCTGCGGCCTCTTCGGGGCGGCGAATTTTCGGGCGGAAGGTGATCATGATATTGCCGCCAGCAATGGGTTTGACCTGGCAGCTGAGCCTGGTGCCGTTTTGCAAGCTCAGCGTGCCCCTCCAGACCCGCCGCGGCCCATGGCTGGTGAGGCTTTCCTCTAGCGCGTCAATGCCGCCGCCCACCCGGCAGGCCGCGCGCCAGGCGGCAATGGCATCGGCCAGGGAAATCTCGCTCAAGGCCTCGCCCGCATCCATATCCCAAAGCGTGGCAAAAGCCGGATTTGTGAGGATCAGCGTGTTGGTGGGGGAAAACACGCCCACCGCTTCGTCCAGCGCGTTGATCACTGATTGGCTAAGCTCAATCTCAGAGCGGAATTGCCGGGTCAGGGAAATATCCGAGGAAATATCTTCGACCATAAAGGCCACGGCCCCATCGGGATAGGGCCGCCCGCGCACCTTATAGGTTTGGCCCGTGGGCAGGGTCCAGGTTTCCTCATAACTGCCATCGGCGGCTTCCGTCTCAAGCTGCGCGATTTGCATGCGCCAGCTTTTGTAATCCTTGGGCTCGGGCACGCGCTGATTGTCGCGCAGCGCATCGAGAAATGTGCGCAAAGTGGGTTTTTTGCTCAAGAACTCGGTTGGCAAGGCCGAAAGATCCACCAAAGCGGGGTTGAACATGACCAATTGCCGTTTGCGATCAAAAATCGCCAGGCCCACCGTGAGATGGGCAAAGGTCTTGGTCAGGGTTTGCATGAATTTGGAAAGGTTGGTTTCGGCGCTGACCAGATTGTCCATGGGGCAGGCAAAGCACAGCAAATCATTGTCTTCTTCGACGCTGACCAGATCGAACCACAGATCTTTTTTCTGGTTTTGATCATGGACCGAGAGTCTTTGCCCCTTGCCATCCCGCGATGGGCCAGCCGACGCGCCGGTCAGGATCGAGGCCTCTTTGACATCGGGGAAAATCACTGGGGGCGGCCAATTCATCAGCGCGCCTTCGGGGGTGACCAGCGCAGCGGTGGCCATATAGGCGCTATTGGCCCAGATCACCGTGCCATCGGGACGCTGACGCCAGGTTAAGATCGGCGCGCGTTCGGCCACAGCGCGCAGGGTTGATAGCTCGTCTTGCATTGCCGCCAAAGCATAGCGCTCGACCTGTTTGGGCAGCATGCCTGTCTCTTCTTGTTCTTCCAAAGACACCCGCACCAGCCCGTCTTTCCATTCGGCGGTCAGCACCATGCCCGTGTCTGATGTGCTGGTTTCTTCGAGCTTGAGCAGGGTTTTTTCCGGCAAAGACGATAGCCTGTCTTCGAGCCCGTCAAAGCGCGGCGCAAATTCCACGATAAAGCGGGTCCAATCATCCGCGCCGGGCAGTTTTTGGGGAAGCAAGCGCTTGGCCCGGGTGGTGGCATCAATCAACCGCCGTCCATCGAATAAAAACACAATACCCGCATCTGCCAAACCGGCCTCTGGGCTGGCGGCGCTTTTGGGCCAGAGCGAGACAGCGACCAAAGCCATCGTCGCTGCGGCAAATCCAATGGCGATAAGCCAAATAAGGGTCGTTAAATCCATCATTCGAAAACCTTTGAAGCTTTCGCAGAATTTAGCACAATAAATCGGAAAGAGTGGTTAACAGCCTATTAACCTGTCGCGCGCCGCGGCCATGGGGGGGTTAGGCTTTGATTTGCTGGTTCTCGCCCAAGGCGCCTTGGGATTGGCTGGGCAAGCGCGAGACGCGATCTCGGGGCCACGTCACTTCGATGATTGCGCCATTGCGTTCAGGGGTCTCTTCAAAGGTGAGAAACGGATCGCTGCCATTGGAAAAGGCCAGGCGCGCGCCAGAACGTTCCAGCAGGGTTTTGGCGATGAACAGGCCCAGCCCCATGCCTTCATATTGCGGGCGCTTGGCGCGTTCGGCCTCGGATTTGCGGCGTTTCAGAAAGGGATCCCCAAGCCGCCCGATCACTTGCGGGGGAAAGCCGCTGCCGTCATCGGTGATGCGCATGACGATATTCTGGGCGTCCCAATGGGCATCCACCCAAATGGTGCTGTCGGAGAAATCCACTGCATTTTGCACCAGATTGCGCAGCCCATGGATGATCTCGGGGCTGCGTTGGATCATCGGCTGCTGGCTTTCGCCGCCGGGCAGGGGGGAGACATCGAATAAGATCTCTTTGCCCCGCTCCATATGCGGCTCGGCCGCTTCGCGGATCAGCGTGTCAATCGGGGCTTGTTGCAGATGTTTGTCATCCTTGCCCGCCCGGCCCATGGAACGCAAAATATCGCGGCAACGATCGGTTTGCTCGCTGATCAGCCGGGCATCATCTTTCAGATCGGGATCATCCAGCTCGCCCACCAATTCGGAACTGACCAATTTGATCGTGGCCAAAGGCGTGCCAAGCTCATGGGCTGTGGCGGCCACCACCCCACCCAGATCGGTCAGCTTTTGTTCGCGCACCAGGGCCATTTGCGTGGCCAAAAGCGCATCAGACATGGCATGGATTTCGATACTGACCCGGCGGGCATAGCCAGCTAGAAAAAACAGCCCGATGAAAATCGCCAGCCAGAAGCCAAAGATGAAATCCTCGGGCATTTGCATCACCGCGCCATCGGTGGTGCGCAAGGGCACATAATAAAGTGCCACGATGCTGATCAGGGCCAAGGCGATGCTGCCCAGATAGAGGGTGGAGCGCAGCCGCAGGGCCGAGGCCGAGATCGTCACAGGGGCCAAGATCAGTAGCGCAAAAGGATTGTGCAGCCCGCCGGTGAGAAACAGCAAGAAACTGAGCTGCGCGATGTCGAAGAGCAGCATCGAGACCACTTCGCTCTCGGTCAGGCGCTTATTCTCGGGAAAGATATAGATCGCGATCAGATTGGCGATCACCGAGGCGCCCACCGCCAGATAGCACAGCGCCAATTCCAGATCCAAACCGAACAGCGCTTGGGCGATGGTGATGGCCGCGAGCTGGCCGCAAATGGCAATCCAACGCAGCACAATCAGCGTTCGCAAGCGGATCCAATGGCCGCGGGCTGCGGGATTGAACGGATCGAGAGTGGGATCAGCCATTTCTATCCTTGGGTTGCTGGTCAATACCTGGGCCATGGGGTAACACCTTGCCTAACCTGGGATTGCAGCTTGTGGAAGGGATGCTCTCATGTCGCGGCTTTACGCTATGCTTGCGGGGCTTGCAGTGGCTCTTTTGTTGGGCATCAGCCTGTTTCTCGCATTTGGCCCGCGGGACGCGGACCGGTTCGCCCAATGTCGCAGCACATCAATCGCTGGCGGGGCGGGGGATATTGGCGGCCCGTTCGAGTTGGTCGATAGCAGCGGTGCAACCCGGCGCCCAGAGGATGTGATCACAGGGCCGACCCTGATCTATTTCGGCTATACTTATTGTCCAGATGTTTGCCCGCTTGATACCGCGCGCAATGCCGAGGCGGTGGATCTTTTGGATGCGCGCGGAGTTGATGTGACCCCGGTCTTTATCTCCATTGATCCGCAACGGGACACGCCGGAAGTGATCGGGGATTTCGCGTCCAATCTGCATGAAAAGATGATCGGGCTGACCGGTACGCCGGAACAGGTGAAAGCCGCCAGCCAAGCCTATCGCACCTATTACCAAGTGCGGAAGGATGGCGAGGATGACGAATATTATCTGGTCGATCACAGCACCTTTAGCTATCTCGCCTTCCCTGGGGATGGGGTGGTAGAGATCTTCCGGCGCGAGCTCTCGCCCGAGATGATGGCCGATCAGATATCCTGTTTTGTCGAGAATTACTGAGTGAATTTGACGCGATGGGCATGAGCGCCTAAAAGACTGAAAAATTGTTAACCGGAGGGACAAATGTCGACCACGGACGCGCAGGACATTGGCGAAGATAAATCACTACTTCTTGTGGATGATGATGAGCCGTTTTTGCGCCGTCTTGCCCGGGCAATGGAAAAGCGTGGCTTTGAGCCCGAAGCTGCCGGCTCGGTTGCGGCTGGTAAGGCCATCGCCACAGCCCGCCCCCCGGCCTTTGCGGTGGTGGATCTGCGGCTTGAGGATGGCAATGGGCTCGATGTGGTCGAAGTGCTGCGCGAAAAACGCCCCGATTGCCGGGTAGTGGTGCTGACCGGCTATGGCGCGATTGCCACGGCGGTGGCGGCTGTGAAGATCGGCGCAACTGATTATCTATCCAAGCCCGCTGATGCCAATGACATCACCGCGGCATTGCTGGCGGCCCCTGATGAGCTGCCCCCGCCACCGGAAAACCCCATGTCCGCAGACCGGGTGCGGTGGGAGCATATCCAGCGGGTCTATGAGCTTTGCGATCGCAATGTCTCGGAAACCGCGCGGCGTTTGAATATGCACCGCCGGACCCTGCAACGGATCCTGGCCAAACGCAGCCCGCGCTAACGGGCTGCGCCGCAGCTTTTAGACGTTTCTCAGTTCGTTTTCAGAACAAAGCGCCGGTTCAGATCCTGAACCGGGCGGTAGTTATCAGCGTAAAGCGCGGCAAAGGCCTCGATCTGCTCAGTGCTGGCGGTGATCGGCGCGGCCATCAGGTTCCAGGTGACGATCTCGGAACAGGGCGGCGTGGTCAGCGACCCCATATAGCGATACGCACTATCCTCTTTGGGTAAGAGCAAACCTGGATCTAAAGGTGTTTTGCCAACCCAGCTCTCGCCGCTATCGGGAATTGTCGGCCATAACGCCGCCATCGCGGGGTTTTCATCCCCTTCTTCAATCAGCACCCCGATCACCAGAAGATCGCCATTCTCTGCCCCATGAACGAAATGCGCTTCCATCGGGCTTTGCTTGCCATCGATTTGATGTTCCGACAGGTGGTGGAAATGGAATTGCAGCAAGGTGAACTCCGTCTCGCCCAATATTGCGGATCCGGCGGCTTCGCCTGTGTTGATCTGAATTGTGTGGCCGTTATTGACGATCTCGGGGTTAAAGCTGGTCCAGTTAAGCTCTAATGCGGCGGCTTGGGCGGCCAGAGCGCTGTCGCTGGCGATATCAATGGGGGATTGCGCCGCCCCGTCGCCGCAAGCGGCAAAATCGGCAGCCAGTTGGGCCCAAGCGGCAGGGCCAGTATCCCCGCCATAGCCCCAATGGGGGGCGTCTTCGGCCAGACTCGGTTGGGCAAAAAAACCAATCAAAGCAGTGCTAACTAGAAACTTCCACGACATGGCTAATCCTCCAATGGCTATGTCAGTCTCAGGTTAGGCGTTGTTTTATGTCATTTATATAGAAAATAGAGATAATAGCGCGCTATTCCCCCATAGCCTCGCATAATGCCTTGTAGCGGGCCTCATAAGCGGCGCGTACCTCCAGGGGCGGGCGCAGGGTGACTTTGTGATCACAAAACTCCGGCTTGGGCTTGCCAAAGAACTTGTTGGCCTCGGCTTCGGAAAATCCGGCGATCCGGGTGGCCTCTAGCCAGGCGGAAATCCGATCCGCCCGTTTGATCTGTTGTTTCACGGTTTTGGGCAGCGCGGCGGGCAGGCCAAAGCGGATATGGATCGCGGCGGTCAAGCGGGCGTCAAGCTCGCCGTAATCGGGCCCAATCGCGGCTTTCACCGGCGAGATCATATCCCCGATCACATATTCCGGTGCATCATGCAGCAGCGCCGCCAGCCGCCAGTGCACCGGTGCTTTCGGGGCGATCTGGGCAAAGATGGTTTCCACCAGAAGCGAATGCTCGGCCACGCAATAGGCGTAATCGCCTTGGGTCTGCCCGTTCCAGCGGGCGACAAAGGCCAGCCCATGGGCGATATCTTCCAGCTCGATATCCATCGGGCTCGGGTCCAGCAGATCCAGCCGCCGACCCGACAGCATCCTTTGCCATGCGCGTTGTGCCATTCGTTCTTTCTCGCAGCTTAGCCCGGTGGGGGCTCGGTCATGTCTTTGAGATCGTAAAGCAAAGACAGCGCCTCGCGCGGGCTCAGCGCATCGGGGCTGATCTCTGCCAGTTTTTCCCGCAGGGGATCGGGGCCAGGGGCCGGGTTTGGGGCGGCAAGTTGCGGCGCGGGGGCAGCCGCGAAAAGCGGCAGATCATCGATCACCGCTTTGCGCTCGCCACCTTCGCGGGCGCCTTTTTCCAGGGCGTCCAGCACATCGCGGGCCCGGGCCACCACCGCCGGGGGCAGCCCGGCCAGACGCGCCACTTGCACCCCGTAAGAGCGATCCGCCGCGCCGCGCCGCACCTCGTGCAGGAATATCACTTCGCCTTCCCATTCGCGCACAGCCACCGTGGCATTGCCCACGCCGTCCAGCTTATCGGCCAGGGCGGTGAGCTCATGATAATGGGTGGCGAACAGCGCTCGGCAGCGATTGACCCCGTGCAGATGTTCCAGCGTGGCCCATGCGATGGAGAGCCCGTCATAGGTGGCGGTGCCGCGGCCGATCTCGTCTAGGATCACCAGCGCGCCGGGATCAGCTTGGTTCAAGATCGCGGCGGTTTCCACCATCTCCACCATGAAGGTCGATCGCCCGCGGGCCAGATCATCGGCGGCACCAACGCGGCTGAACAGCTGGCTGACCAGCCCGATCCGGGCGCTTTGGGCGGGGACAAAAGCCCCGGCCTGGGCCAGCAAGGCGATCAGGGCGTTCTGGCGCAGCCAGGTGGATTTACCCGCCATATTTGGCCCGGTCAGCAGACAGAGCGCGGCCCCATCGCCCTGGGGGCTGAGGCTGCAATCATTGGCGATAAATTGCGCGCCCGCCCGCAGCAAAGCGGCCTCCACCACCGGGTGACGCCCGCCAGTGATCTCAAAAGCGCGGCTGTCCTCCATCTGGGGGCGGCACCAATTGGCCTCCACCGCCAGATCGGCCAGGGCGCTATGCAGATCCAGGCTTGCCAGCGCTTCGGCCGCAGCACCAATGGCGCCGGCGCGCTCCAGCACCGCGCCACGCAAGGTTTCAAACAGCGATTTCTCCAGCTCTAGCGCGCGGCTGCCAGAGCTTAGGATCCGCCGCTCCAGATCCGAGAGCTCCACCGTGGTAAAGCGCACCGCATTGGCGGTGGTCTGGCGGTGGATGAAGCTTTCCGAGAGCGGCGGCGAGAGCATCTTTTCGGCATGGGTGGCCGGGGTTTCGATGAAATAGCCCAGCACATTGTTATGCTTGACCTTTAGGGCGGTGATGCCGGTCTCGCTGCTATAGCGGCTTTGCAAGGCGGCGATCACGCCGCGGCCTTCGTCGCGCAGGCTGCGGGTTTGGTCGAGCTCTTCGTGATAGCCGCTGGCGATGAAACCGCCATCGCGGGTCAGATGCGGCGGCTCGGCCACCAGGGCGGCATCCAGCAGATCGATCAATGCGTTATGGCCAGTAAGCGCCCCGGCGCAGGTGCTAAGATCTTCGGGCAGATCCCCTTGCAGGCTTTGAGCGATCTGGCTGCCCGCATCCAGCCCGTCGCGCAGCGCCGCCAGATCCCGCGGCCCGCCGCGATCAAGCCCAAGCCGGGCCAAAGCGCGATCCAGATCCGGCACCCGGCGCAACGCGCTGCGCAGGCTTTGGCGCAGATCTGGGGCCTCAAACAGGGCGGCCACCGCATCATGGCGGGCGCGGATTTCCCTCAGATCGCAAGAGGGGCTGGCCAATCTGCGGCTGAGCAAACGCGCCCCGGCGGCGGTGCAGCTTCGGTCAATCGCGCCGATCAGCGATCCCTCGCGCGATCCCGACAGGCTTTCGGTGATCTCCAGATTGCGCCTTGTGGCCCCATCAATGCGCATATGGCTGCCCGCGATTTCCCGCTCGGGCGGGCGCAGCAGGGGCAGTTTGCCCTTTTGGGTGATCTCTAGATAATCCACCAACGCGCCCATGGCCGCCAGTTCCGGGCGGGTGAAATTGCCAAACCCGTCCAGCGTGCCCACCCCCAGGGCCTTGGTCACGCGGGCCGCGCCCGCGGCGCTGTCAAAACTGGCCGCGCCCAGCAAGGCCAGGGCAGATCCCGCATCCTCGGCCAAGGGGCGCAAGCTGGCATCGCAGCCATCCCGGGCCAGCAATTCGCGCGGGGCGATCCGGGCCAAAAGCGGTGGCAGACCCACCGGGGCAGAAGCGGCCACGCGAAAAGCCCCGGTGGAGATATCCACCCAAGCCAGCGCGCCCTCGCCGCGGATCTCGGCCCAAGCGGCCAGGTAATTATGCCGCCGCGCCTCAAGCAAGCTGTCCTCGGTCAAGGTGCCCGGGGTCACCAGCCGCGTCACGCCGCGTTTGACCACGGATTTGGAGCCGCGTTTTTTCGCCTTGGCGGGGTTTTCAAGCTGCTCGCAAATGGCCACGCGAAAGCCCTTGCGGGTCAGATCATGCAGATAGTTCTCCGCCGCATGCACGGGCACGCCGCACATGGGGATATCCTCGCCCTGATGCTTGCCCCGTTTGGTCAGGGCAATCCCAAGCGCTTCGGCGGCGGCCAAAGCATCGTCAAAGAACATCTCGTAGAAATCCCCCATCCGGTAGAACAGCAATTCTCCGGGATGGTCGGATTTGATCTCGAGATATTGCGCCATCATCGGCGTGACAGAGGCGGATTTCGCGGACACTCATGGGCTCCCTGGACAGTTCCGCAACCTTATCTGCGCAGGCAGGGGGCGGGAAGCCGAAAGCACGCTTGAGCCCCAGCCAGAGCATCGTTATGACCCCGTGACCCATGCCGCCGGGAGGATAGCGCCTTGTCGAACCCCAAATACACTGCCGAAGAGGCGCTTGCCTTTCACCTAGAGCCGACCCCGGGCAAGCTGGAGGTCGTGGCCACGGTGCCTATGGGCACGCAAAAAGACCTTACCCTGGCCTATTCGCCCGGGGTGGCCGTGCCATGTGAATCCATCGCTGAGGATCCTCAAACCGCGTTTGATTACACCACCAAGGGCAATTTGGTGGCGGTGATCTCCAACGGGACAGCGGTTCTGGGCCTGGGCAATCTAGGGGCGCTGGCCTCTAAGCCCGTGATGGAAGGGAAATCTGTTCTTTTCAAGCGCTTCGCTGATGTGAACAGCATCGATATCGAGCTGGACACCGAAGACGTGGATGCGTTCTGCAACGCGGTCAAGCTGATGGAGCCCACCTTTGGCGGGATCAATCTCGAAGACATCAAGGCGCCGGATTGTTTCATCATCGAGCAGCGCTTGAAAGAAGAGATGGATATCCCGGTCTTCCATGATGACCAGCATGGTACGGCGGTGATCACAGCGGCGGGGATGCTCAATGCGCTGCATCTGTCCGGCAAGAAGATCGAGGATGTGAAAATCGTCCTGAATGGGGCCGGCGCGGCGGGAATCGCTTGTATCGAATTGCTCAAGCGCATGGGCGCGCGCCATGAGAATTGCATCGTTTGCGACACCAAAGGTGTGATTTATCAAGGCCGCACCGAGGGTATGAACCAGTGGAAATCCGGTCACGCCATCAAAACCGAGGCCCGCACCCTGGAACAAGCCATGGTGGGCGCGGATGTGTTTGTGGGCGTGAGCGTCAAAGGCGCGGTGACCAAGGAAATGGTCGCCTCTATGGCCGATAACCCGGTCATTTTCGCCATGGCCAACCCCGATCCTGAGATCACCCCCGAAGAAGCCCATGAAGTGCGCCTGGACGCGATCGTGGCCACGGGCCGGTCCGATTATCCCAACCAGGTGAATAACGTTCTGGGCTTTCCTTATCTCTTCCGGGGCGCGCTGGACATCAATGCCCGCGCCATCAATGACGAGATGAAAATCGCCTGTGCCCATGCGCTGGCGGAACTGGCCCGTCAGGATGTGCCTGATGAGGTGGCCATGGCCTATGGGCGCAAGCTCAGCTTTGGCCGCGATTATATCATTCCGACGCCGTTTGATCCGCGTTTGATCCATATGGTGCCGCCGCGGGTGGCCCAGGCAGGCATGGATACTGGCGTGGCCCGCCGTCCGATCATCGATATGGAAGGCTATGAGCTGTCGCTCAAAGCGCGGATGGACCCAACCGCGTCGATGATTGAAGGGCTTTATGCCCGCGCCCGTTCGGCTCAGGCCCAGATGATCTTTGCCGAGGGTGATGACACACGCGTGCTGCGCGCCGCGGTTGCTTATCAGCGCAATGGCTTTGGCCGGGCACTGGTTGTGGGCCGCGAAGCGGATGTGCGCGAAAAGCTTGAAGCAGCCGGTTTGGGCGATGCAGCGCGGGAAATCCGCGTGATGAATGCAGCCAATACTCAGCATTTGGACAGCTACAAAGCCTACCTTTACGAGCGGCTTCAGCGCAAAGGCTTTGACCGCCATGATATTCACCGCCTGGCGGCGCGCGATCGCCATATCTTTGGGGCGCTGATGCTGGCCCATGGCCATGGCGACGGGATGGTCACCGGCGCGACCCGCAAATCCGCCCATGTGCTCGATATGGTGGGCCGGGTCTTTGATATTGATGCGGCCCATGGCTCGGTGGGGGTGACCGCGTTGCTGCATAAAGGGCGGATCGTGATCATCGCCGATACGCTGGTGCATGAATGGCCCGATGAAGAAGATCTTGCCAATATCGCCGAGAAAGCCGCAGGCGTGGCCCGCGATCTTGGGCTTGAACCTCGCGTGGCCTTTGTGAGCTTCTCCACCTTTGGTTATCCGGTGTCGGAACGGGCCGAGAAAATGCATCTGGCCCCGGCGGTGCTGGACGCGCGCGGTGTCGATTTCGAATATGATGGCGAAATGACCGTGGATGTGGCGCTCAACCCCGAGGCGGCGGCGGCCTATCCGTTCCAGCGTCTCAGCGGTCCGGCCAATATCTTGGTGGTGCCCGCGCGGCATTCGGCCTCGATCTCGGTCAAGCTGATGCAGGAAATGGCCGGCGCGACCGTCATTGGCCCGATCCTCTCGGGTGTGGAAAAGCCGATCCAATTCTGCCCCACCAATGCCACCGAGAATGACATTCTCAATATGGCGGTTCTGGCGGCGGCAAAGGTTGGCTGACAGGGCGCGCGCCCTGATCTAGGCTGCCCCCGGCCATAAGGGGGCAGCATGACCATCTATAATCTCGGCTCGATCAATATCGATCATGTGTTGCGGGTGCCGCATTTGCCTGCGCCCGGTGAAACCCTGACCGCCAGTGCCTGTGATCAAGGGCTGGGAGGCAAAGGGGCCAATCATTCCGTGGCCGCTGCCCGTGCCAGGGCAGAGGTGATCCATCTGGGCGCGGTGGGGCAAGATGGCGGGCCTTGGCTTGATCAGCTTGCAGCGGTGGGGGTGGATGTCAGCCATGTGGCACGGCTGAGCGGCAGCACCGGCCGCGCGGATATCCGCGTGGATGATGCGGGCGAGAATAGCATCGTGGTGTTTCCCGGGGCCAATGCCCAGATCCCCGAGGCGGCGATCACTGCCGCCTTAAAGGCCGCCAAACCCAGTGATCTGTTGCTGCTTCAAAATGAAACCAATGGTCAGGCCCTGGCCGCAAAGGCCGCGCAAGCGCGCGGTATGAAAGTGATCTATTCCGCCGCGCCGTTTTTGGCGGATGTGACCTTGGCGCTGCTGCCCTATATCTCGGTTCTGATCGTCAATGAGATCGAAGCGGCGCAGTTAAGCGCGGCTTTGGGCCGGGCGTTGACCGGCCAAGATGTGCCAGTGATGGTGATCACCCGCGGGGCCGCCGGGGCCAGTTGGTGCGATTTGGCCGCTGGGCGCGAAATCACCCGGCCCAGCCCAAAGGTCAGCGCAGTTGACACAACCGGGGCGGGGGATTGCTTTTCGGGTTATTTGGCCGCCGGGCTGGATCAAGGGCTTGGCCCTGAGGCGGCCATGGACCAGGCCGTTGCGGCAGCAGCCTTATCCGTCACCCGCCCTGGGGCCGCATCAGCGGTGCCCATGGGCGATGAGGTGACAGAGTTTATGAAAAGCTTGCCTTAAGCGGGCTCGCCCGTGGCGACTTTCAGATCGTCAAACTTGCCCCATTCGGCCCAAGAGCCATCATAAAGCGCATGGTTGGTTTTCCCCATCCGCTCCATGGCCAGGCTGAGAATGGCGGCGGTCACGCCAGAGCCGCAGGTTGTGATCACAGGCTTGCCCAGATCCACCCCGGCCGCTTCAAACGCCGCTTTGAGCGCGTCTGCATCCAGCATGGTGCCATTTTCGGCCAAAAGACTGGCGTAATGGACATTCTTGGAATTGGGGATATGGCCGGCGCGCATGCCTGGGCGCGGCTCGGGATCTTCGCCCCGGAACCGCGAGGGG
>JAOXSB010000090.1 GCA_025800345.1 Mangrovicoccus sp.
TTCTGGCGAATTTCGCGAATGGTCAGCATCAATTGCGACAGCCCCTCCAGCGCGAAAAACTCGCTTTGCAGAGGGATCAGGATGGAATCCGCCGCCACCATGGCATTCACCGTCAGCAGATTGAGCGATGGCGGGCAATCGATCAGCACAAAGCGCACGCCCATATCTTCCAAAAGCGGCCCTGACAAAGCATCCCGCAACAGATGCGAGCGCCGCTCATTGGCGACCAATTCAATATCGGCTGAGCTCAGATCCGTGGTGGCCGGGGCCATGAAAATGTCTTTGAATTCTGTGGTCATCACCACTTTTTCCAAAGGCGCATCTTCAAGCAGCAGATCATAAGTGGTCATATCGCGCTGCTCGGGCTCGATCCCAAGACCGGTAGAGGCGTTGCCCTGCGGGTCCAAATCCACCACCAACACGCCATATCCCTGCCGGGCCAAGGCCGCGGCAAGATTGATCGTGGTCGTCGTCTTACCCACACCGCCTTTTTGGTTCGACACCGCAATAACCCGCGGTTTGCTCAGATCAGACATGGCGTAACGCTCCAATCTTTAAGATCACCGCGCCGGATTGAGTTTTGCTCGGCTGCGGCTCATGGTGGAAAGCCCATTCGCCCCGGGCCTCTAAAAGCTCTTTCTCGTAGCCCGTCCCTTTTGGCAACAGGGCAAGCCCATCTTTCTTCAAATGACGCTGCACAAGCGGCAAAAGCGCAGGCAACGGGGCCAAAGCACGGGCGGAAACCACATCTGCTTCTAGCCCCGGCAATTGCTCGATGCGCTGAGAATGCACCGTGATTGGGGTTTCTGTTTCACGTGAAACAGTGCGCAGGAACACAGATTTGCGCTGGTCGCTCTCAACAAGGTGGAATTTCAACTCTGGAAACCGCGCTTTTGCGGCAATTGCGAGCACAAGCCCCGGAAAACCGCCACCAGATCCCAGATCCGCCCAGATTCGCGCGCTTTCAGGCGCAAACTCCAAAAGCTGCAGCGAATCCTGAATATGGCGCGTTTCAGCCTCGGCCAAGGTTGCGGGGGACACGAGGTTGATCTTGGGGTTCCATTTGCGCAGCAGCGCAAGATAGTGATCCAGCGCCTCTCGTGTTTCACGTGAAACACTCTCCTTCAGCCCATTCACCGCCATTACCCGTGCTTTCGCTTTTCCAACTGACGCAGCGCCGCAAGAACAACCGTAAGCGCTGCAGGGGTCATCCCTTCAATCTTGGCCGCCTGTGCAAGGCTCCCGGGGCGATGCGCTTCGAATTTCGCAACGATCTCATTTGAAAGCCCTTTGAGCGCGCGAAAATCGAAATCGCTCGGGATAATTTGATGTTCCTGGCGCTTTAGGGCTTCTGCATCCCGCGATTGTCGGTCCATATATTGCGCATAAAGCGCATCGCACCCCAATTGG
>JAOXSB010000045.1 GCA_025800345.1 Mangrovicoccus sp.
CACCGCGATTGCGTCCCCGGTGGAAAAACCTGGCGCCGGGATGGCGGTGACTGTTGCTGCCCGGAACAGATTGAAGCGGTTTAGCATCATCGGCCCAAGCACATTTTCCACATCGATCAAGGTGCGCAGCGGCACCATATCACCCGTGGTGGAGCGCACGAAGAGATTGCCGATATCTTCGATCTTATTGCGATAGCTGCCATCGGCTTGGATCATAACCTTGTAGACCCGGCCAAATAGGTTGAAATCGTTCACGTAATACGATCCCAAATGGGCTTGCATCGTGGTGAAGACCTCAGAGACTGATACATTCAGGGTTTCGGCTTTATCACGATCCAGATCCACATAGACCTGAGGCACATTGGCTCGGAAGGTCGTGTAGGCTTGGGCAATCTCCGGGCGCTGATTGACGGCATAGACCAGCCCGCCCAGGGCCGAGGCAAGATCTTGCGGTGTGCCGCCCGCAGTTTGCTGCACCATCATTTCTACACCGGCGGACATGCCCAGACCGGAAATGGGCGGCGGGCTAAAGGCCACCACAGTTGCCGCCGCTTCTTGTGCAGCGATCTGGTTCACTTTTTGGATAATGCCGCCCAAGCCGAGCTCTGGTGTGGTGCGGTCATCCCAAGGATCAAGATTGACGATGATCATCGATGCGTTCGAGGCAGAGCCGGACAGAAGGCTAAACCCGTTCACAGCCACCGAAGAGCTTACGCCGTCAAGCGCGAGGATTTGCTTGTCCAGGCGATCGGTGACCTTTTCGGTCCGGTTGAGCGATGCCGCGTCGGGCAATTGCACATCCACGAACAACGCGCCCTGATCTTCAATCGGCAAGAAGCCGAAAGAGGATTTCGAGGTCAAGAAAGCGCCCACGCCCACGGTCAAAGCCACGGCGAGAACCGCCATGAAGGACACCCGCACAAAGCGCGAGACAATTGCCACATACCCATCCCGCGCGGTGCCGATGCCTTTTTCAAACACCGCCAATAGCCCTTTGGGCGGGCCAGAGCGGGGGCGCAGAACCATGGCGCATAGGGCCGGGGATAGCGTCAGCGCGTTGATCGAGGAAATCACAACAGCGGTCGAAATGGTCACGGCGAATTGCGAGAACAGCCGGCCAGTGATGCCGGGCATGAAGGTCACGGGCACAAACACCGCCAAAAGCACCAAGGTTGTCGCGATCACCGGGGTGGTGATCTGCCCCATGGCTTTGGCCGTGGCTTCCGGCGGGCTGAGCCCCTCATCAGCAATGATCCGTTCGACATTCTCCACCACCACGATGGCGTCATCCACAACGATCCCGATGGCCAGCACCAGGGCAAATAGCGACACGGTGTTCAGGGACATGCCAAAGGCCAAAAGCAAGGCAAAGGTGCCGATGAGCGAAACCGGAATGGCCACGGCGGGAATGATTGTGGCCCGCCAGCTTCCAAGGAAAATGAACACCACGGCCATCACCAACACAAAGGTCAGCATCAGCGTGTTCACCACATCGTTCAGGGATTGCTCCACAAACTTCGTGGAATCGTAGGGCACTTCATAGCTTACATCATCTGGGAAAGCTTGCGCGAGCCGGTCTAGCTCTTCAAATACCCGCTCGGCCACGGCCACCGCATTGGCGCCAGGGGCCTGATAGATAGCAAGAATGGTCGCGGGCTGACCGGAAAAAAGGCCCGAGGAGTTATAATAGCTCGAGCCCAATTCCACTTCGGCCACATCGCGCAGGCGCACAATAGAGCCGGCATCGCCAGTGCGGATCACGATGTTTCCAAAATCGCGCACATTGTCCAAACGCCCTTGGGCACGGATCGTGTATTGGAATTGTTGATCCCCGGGTACGGGGGGCGTGCCGATTTGACCGGCCGAGACTTCGATATTCTGCTGGCGGATCGCGTTGATCACATCCGTCGGGGTTATGCTTAGGCTTGCCATGCGGTCCGGATCCATCCACATGCGCATCGCATAGGGGGAATCCGTGAGCATATCAGCGCGGCCAACGCCGTTGATCCGCGCCATAGAATCCTTGATGTTGATCGACGCGTAGTTGGACAGGAACACCTCGTCATATGTGCCATTGGGCGAGGTGAGCGCGATCACCATGAGCATATTGGGCGATGACTTCTGCGTAACCACGCCCGAGCTTGTTACTTCGCCTGGCAGCTGCGCCATGGCTTGGCTGACGCGGTTTTGCACATTGACCGAGGCAATATCCGCGTCGGTGCCCACTTCAAAGGTCACATCGAGGCTATAAGAGCCGTTATCGGCGGATTTCGACGACATATAAATCATGTCATCCACGCCGTTCACTTGCGCTTCAATAGGCGCGGCGACGGTGCTTTCCACCGTAACCGCATTGGCACCAGTGTAATTGGCAGAGACATTGACCACCGGCGGGGTGATATCGGGGAATTGTTCCACGGGAAGAACCAGGAACGCGATCCCCCCCATAATTGTCAGCACCAGCGAGATCACCATCGCCATTTTAGGGCGGGT
>JAOXSB010000101.1 GCA_025800345.1 Mangrovicoccus sp.
CAAATCTCGATCTGTCGGGGCTGCAAGCGCTCCGCAAACAAGCTGGTGGCATCATCGCCTGGGCAAACCACCACCTGGCTGGCCTTGATGGGGCCTTGCGAGGTTTCGATCTGCGGCGTGTCCACAGCTTGCACCGCGCAATTATAGCGAAACACCACCCCAAGGCCTTCCAGATAGCGCGCCAGTGCGGGGATGGCTTCGCGGGATTCCACGCGCAATTCATGGGGGGAATAGAGCGCCGCGCGTATGGCATGTGGGTCCAAAGCTGGGATTTTCTCATGCGCTTGATCGGGGGTGATCCGGGTGCAGCCCTCGGCCATATCCGTGTCTAGAAAGGACTCAATGAGCGCTTCCGCCTCGGGGCGCTGCGCCGCAATCACCGCGCCGCGATGCGCGACGCCAATGCCCGCTTTTGGCGCGATCTCGGCCCAAATCTCGCGGCTGCGCTTGGCATGGGGCCAGATCTTGTCGCGGGCCTGACCGGTGACGGTGACAAAGCCGAAATTGCGGATCGATGCCCCAATGCATTGGCTGTGGCGCTCCAGCACAATGACGGATTTTCCTGCCCGTTGGGCGGCCAATGCATGGGCCAGGCCCAGGATCCCGCCGCCGACAATGGCCAAATCATATT
>JAOXSB010000136.1 GCA_025800345.1 Mangrovicoccus sp.
TGGGCATGCTGGTGCAGGGCGATGTGGTCATGATGCTGTCCAATTCTGGGGAAACGCCCGAGCTGTCCGACATGGTGGCCCATACCCGGCGGTTTCAGATCCCGTTGATCGGTGTGGCCAGCCGCCCCGAGAGCACGTTGCTGCGCCAATCGGATGTGGCTTTGGTCCTGCCCAAAGCCCCCGAAGCCTGCGGCACCGGCATTGTCCCCACCAGCTCCACCACCATGACATTGGCCTTGGGCGATGCTTTGGCGGTCGCTCTGATGCGCCATCGTCAGTTCACCCCCGAGCTGTTCCGGCAGTTCCACCCCGGGGGCAAATTGGGCGCGCGGCTGTCGACCGTGGCGGATCTGATGCATAAAGGCGATGGGCTCCCCATGGTCGAGACCGGCACCCCCATGACCGAAGCGCTGCTGATCATGAGCCAAAAAGGCTTTGGCGTGGTTGGAGTCACCAATGGCGATGGCAGCCTGGCGGGCATCATCACCGATGGGGATTTGCGCCGCCATATGGATGCGCTGCTCAGCCAAAGCGCAGGCGATGTGATGACCAAAGGCCCCAAAACCGTGGCCACAGATGCCCTGGCCGAAGAGGCGGTGGCGATCATGCAAGATAAGAAAATCACCTGTCTTTTTGCCATGTCGCCCGAGCAGCCCGAACAGGCCGCAGGATTGATCACCATCCATGATTGCTTGCGGGCGGGCGTGGTCTAGCATTGGCCGCCCGTGACAATGCATATTCTCGGCTAATCTCTGCCACCAAGATCATTTTACCTTTGATCGCACTTGGCATTTTGTCGTTGCTCTTTGTACTGTCGCACCCCAATCGCGATGGCGAGCCGCTGCGTTTTGTCGAAGACGAAGCCGCCGCCGCAAGCCGTGAAGAGCATTTGGCCCATCCCGATTATCGCAGCATTACTGAAACCGGCGGCGCGCTGCGCCTGAAAGCTCAGGATCTGCGTCCTGTGCCCGAGACCGAAGGCGAATATACAGGCACCAAGCTCGAAGGCTGGATAGATGGCCGCAATGGGCGCGCCTATGCATTGAGCGGGGCCACCGGCGCGCTGAACGAAGCGCAAGGCCTGGCCTGGTTGCGCGGCGATGTACGTTTGATCCAAAGCGATGGCCATGTGGCGACCTCGCAAGAGCTCGAGATCCACACCGACCTCACCCGGTTGGTCTCCCCCGGGCCAGTCCATGCCTTTGGCCCTACCGGCACGCTGGATGCAGATAGTATGGAGATGCTGGGCCAGCCTGATTTGAGCAGCGGCACGGTGACTATTTTCCGCGGCAATGTTCGCCTGCTATATGATCCTCAGGATCCTGAACCGGAGCAGAAATGACCTTGGCTTTGCTTTCCCGCGCCGCCCCCGCGGCTCTGCTCACTTTGATGCTCTGGCCCGCAGCCGTTCAAAGCCAAGGCACCGATGTGCGCCTCAATAGCGTTGATCAAGAAAGCCGCGACGCCCCGGTGGAAGTGATCTCTAACCAGCTTGAAGTGGACCAACTGGCGGGAACGGCGCTGTTTACCGGCGATGTAGTGGTCACCCAAGGCGAGATTCGCATCAACGCCCCGGAAATGCTGGTGCAATATATCATGCTGCCCGATGGCAGCGTCAGCAGCGAGGTGGACACCATCACCGCAAATGGCGGGGTATTGATGGTCACCCCCACGGAAGAAGCGGAATCCGATGATGCGGTCTATACCCCCGCGCGCGATGAAGTGGTGATGACCGGCAATGTGCTATTGACCCAAGGGCCGAACACAGTGAATGGCACCCGCCTGACGGTGGATGTGACCACCGGCGAAGGCCGTATGGAAGGCCGCGTGCGCACCGTGCTGCAGCCTGGGAGCGACTCGGAATGAGCGTCGAGCTGGCCGTTGCTGATGGATCGGGTGGGTTGCAAGTGCGCGACCTGCGTAAATCCTATTCCAAAAAACCCGTGATCAGGGATGTCTCACTGTCCTTGCAGCGGGGCGAAGTTGTTGCCCTGCTCGGCCCCAATGGCTCTGGCAAAACCACTTGCTTTTACACCATTGCCGGGCTCGTGGCCGCCGATGGCGGCGAGGTGGTGCTTGATGGGCGCGATGTCACCGAATTGCCCATGTATCGCCGCGCCAAGCTCGGCATCGGGTATTTGCCTCAGGAAAACAGCATTTTTCGGGGCATGAATGTCGAAGATAACATCCTGTCGATTCTTGAAATCGCTGAGCCTGACCCGCAGACCCGGCGCACCCGGCTGGAAGAATTGCTCACCGAATTTTCCATCACCCATCTGCGCGAAGCGGGCGCGCTTTCCTTATCGGGCGGGGAGCGTCGGCGGGTGGAAATCGCCCGCTGTCTGGCGGCGGACCCGCGCTATGTGCTGATGGATGAACCCTTTGCCGGGGTGGACCCGATCGCTGTGGGCGACATCCGCATGCTGGTGCGCGAACTGAAAAGCCGAGGCATCGGCGTTCTTATTACTGATCACAATGTGCGCGAAACGCTCAAGATTGTGGATCGCGCCTATATTTTGCATGATGGCACCGTGCTCATGAGCGGCAGCGCCGAGGATGTGATCGCCAATGAAAATGTGCGCCAAGTCTATCTTGGGCAGAGTTTTCGCATCGATTAAACCGCTTGTGATCACAGTTAAGCACAAAATGCGATGCGAATTTGCACGCTCTAGGAGTTGACAAATCCCAGCTTCGCGGCGTCTCATAGAACCATGATCTGCGCCGTTTACTGTCCGCATCAAATCGTTTCATCGCCTTGCACAAGGCACGAGAAACACGGTAGCGGTGCATTCCCACAAAAGTGGTTTTAGACCAGCGGTTTCCGGCCAAAATGCCGGCGACCATGGCCCAACGCGGAGGACGTGTCATGCAATATCAGATCACCGGAAAGCAGATGGATGTGGGGGACGCGCTGCGGACCTATGTCACCGATGCCATGGGCTCTGTGATCGAGAAATACGCCGAACGTCCCACCGATGCTGCGGTGGTATTTTCCAAGCGCGGGCATGAATTTCGCTGTGAAGCCACGGTGCATCTGTCCACCGGTCTGACAGCCCAAGCGAATGCCTTTGGTCACGAGGTCCATAACGCCTTTGATCAATGCTGCGATAAGCTGGAAAAACAATTGCGGCGCTATAAACGTCGCCTGAAAGATCACCACCGTGATCGCGCCCAGCCGGTTGCAGCCGAAGGGGCGGCCTATTATGTGATGGCTTCAGAGAGTGATGGCACAGATAGCGAACCAGAATCGCTAGAGCCGATCATTATCGCTGAAATGGAAACACGGATCCCGTCGATTTCGGTCGGCGAGGCTGTGATGCAGATGGAATTGAAGGGAGCGCCCATTCTTGTTTTCCGCAACGAAGGCTCGGATGGCGTCAATGTCGTTTACCGGCGTGATGACGGGAATATCGGCTGGATCGATCCCGGCGACACCCGTTAATCCGTCGCATAGAAAGAGTATTTATGAATCTCGCGTCTCTTCTAAAGCCTGAGGCTGTCCGCGTTATTGGGCGGCTTTCAAGCAAGAAACGACTGCTTCAGGAACTCGGTGAAACCGCCGCGGCTTGCTATGGGCTATGCCCGAAGGAAGCCATTAGCGCCTTGCAAGAGCGCGAGGTCATGGGACCGACCGGGGTGGGCGGCGGCGTCGCCCTGCCCCATGCACGGATCGAAAAGCTTGATCGGGTGGCCGGGGTGTTCTTTCGCCTCGAGCAGCCGATTGATTTTGATTCGGTGGATCGCCAGCCGGTGGATTTGGTTTTTGGCCTCTTTGCGCCCAGCGAGGAAGGCGTTGGCCATCTCAAAGCTTTGGCTGTGGTGTCGCGCACCATGCGCAACCCGGCGATTTGCGCCAAATTGCGGGCCAATGATGATCCGCTGACCCTGCATGCCTTGCTGACGGATATGGACAGTATCAAAGCGGCCTGAGCGCGGCACCTGCCGCATCAGGCAAGGCCAATACATAAGACAAAGAAAAACGCCGGCGCAATTTGCACCGGCGTTTTTTGTATCAATGGAAGCTGCTGATCACTCAGCAGCGTCACGCATCTGAACGTAATCGCGCAAGAATTCGGTGAATTCCTCGCGCAGTTCTTCGCGTTGCAGGCCAAAGGCCACAGTGGCTTGCAGATAGCCATCTTTAGAGCCGCAATCAAAGCGCTGGCCACGGAACCGATAGCCATAAACACCATCGCCACCGATCTCTTGATCGATCGCGTCAGTCAGCTGAATTTCACCGCCCGCGCCGACTTTCTTGGCGTTCAGGTTTTCCAGAACATTCGGCGACAAGATATAGCGCCCGATCACCGCCAGGTTAGATGGCGCGTCTTCAGCCGCAGGTTTTTCAACCATGCCTTTCACGCCCACGATGGAGCCGTGATCCTCGGCAATGTCCAAAACCCCATAAGACGAGGTTTTTTCCTGAGGCACTTCCATCGCAGCAACCATGCTGCCGCCGGTTTCTTGATAGGCTTCGACCATCTGCTGCAAGCACGGCACTTCGCCAGTGATCACATCATCGGGCAGCAAAACCGCGAAAGGCTCATCACCGATCAAACGGCGGGCGCACCAGACCGCGTGGCCCAGGCCAAGCGCTTCGCGCTGGCGCACATAGGCAATCGCCCCGCTATCCATATCGCTTTTGCGCAGGGCTTCGAGCAGTTTGGTTTTGCCTTTTTTCTCCAGCGCCGCTTCCAAAATCGGGGCACCGTCAAAATAATCTTCCAGAGCAGATTTCCCGCGGGAAGTGACAAAGATGAACTCTTCAATCCCAGCAGCCCGAGCCTCATCGATCGCATATTGGATCAATGGCTGATCCACGAGGGTCATGATTTCTTTGGGGATCGATTTGGTGGCGGGGAGAAAACGCGTTCCCATACCCGCGACAGGAAAAACTGCTTTAGAGACTTTGCGTGACATATCGCTCTCTATACCTCGTACACGAACAACGGGCCATCCTGCCGAATCCATCTAGGTGAGACGAATTCACCAAGAAACCCCTTCTGTGCTCTCACCCTACACAATTGAATATCTCTTGTCAGCCGGAACCGCATGCCAATCGCCCGTCCATATTGTGAAGAAATGGTAAAATTCCCTAGAATCAGAGCAAGCTCTGCCAAGTTCATTTCTGAAAAACGTTAATATAACGCAGTTTCCGCTAGGATAGCCTCGATACGCGAAACATCCTCCGGGTTGTTTAGCTCCCAGAATTTCCTACCCCGAGCCGCAACCGCAACACAGAGCAAATGACGCCCGTTTTCCAAGAAACGAAGCTGTTCAAGCCCTTCAAGGCGCTCTAGCGGGCCTTGCTGCAGGTCGCGATAGGCCCTCAGCGCTGCGGGCCGGTAGGCATAGACCCCCACATGGTGCCACACCGGGGTAATCTCATCGGGCGCGTAGTCCGCATCCGTATAGGGGATCACTTCCTTTGAGAAATAAAGCCCGTGCCAATGCCGGTCGAACACCGCCGTGGTGCCGCCGACCCGGCCATTCCGGCGGTCTTCGCGAAACGAGGCAAGAGCCGCGCCATCACAGGTCAAGACCGGCGTCGCGACCTCTGCCTCGGGATGGGCGCGCAGGCCGGTGATCAAATCTTCGACAAACCAGGGCGGCGTCAATGGCGCGTCGCCCTGGAGATTCACAACGATCTCATAATCCTGCCCTAATGCGGCAACCGCAGCAGCACAGCGCGCTGTGCCGTTCTCGCAGCTCTCGGGCGTCATCACCACCTCGGCCCCAAAGGTCTCCGCGGCCTCACGGATCCGGTCATCATCGGTGGCCACCACCACCCGATCCACACCGCGCACAGCCTGAGCCGCTTCCCAGCTGCGCTGGATAAGGGATTTTGCAACCCCATCAGGCCCTGTCAGGGCAACCAATGGCTTGCCAGGATAGCGCGTGGAGGCATAGCGGGCGGGGATGACGATTAGGACAGAAATGAGATCAGACCTTATTCAGCAGCGGCGGTTTCCGCAGGCACCAGTTCCACCCCCGGCGCGTAAGCGATGAAGAACGGGTTGGCGTAGTCTGCTTTGCCATAGGCCAGCGGACTGTGATCATCAAAACGGATCACATCGCCACCTGCGCCCAGCAGCACTGCATGGCCTGCGGCAGTGTCCCATTCCATGGTGCGGCCCAAACGAGGATAGAAATCCGCCTCGCCCGCAGCCACCAAGCAGAATTTCAGCGAAGAACCGGCGCTTTTCATATCCGATACGGAATAGCGGCCAATATATTCATCGGTGGCCGCATCCCGGTGAGATTTGGACGCCACGACCAACAACGCGGAATTGTCCGGCGAGGACACTTTCAGCGGGGCCACTTCACCAACAGGGCCCGCGGCCAGGTGATCGCCGCTTTCTTCAACGGTGGTGCCATCAGCTTGGGTGTAGAACAGGCGCTGTTTTGCGGGCGCATAAACCACACCGCGAATCGGTTTGCCGTCTTCCACATAGGCGATGTTCACGGTGAAATCGCCGCGACGCTTCACGAATTCCTTGGTCCCATCCAGCGGGTCCACGATCAGGAAAGAGCTCGCGGATTTGCTATGGGAGTCCGATTGCTCTTCGGTCACCACCAGCACATCAGGGAAAGCTTCGGTCAAAGCCGCCAAGATCAAGGCATCGGCGCGCTCATCGGCGATGGTGACCGGGCTGTCATCATCTTTGGTCTGAACGCCAAAATCATCGGTCCCATAGACCTCCATGATCGCAGCACCTGCTTCAATGGCCGTGCGGCGCATCACCTCTGCCAGCTTTTCGAAATCCATCACTCTCTCCTGTACTGGAACACCTGTCTTGGGCTTTAAGCCGTGATCTAAGGCGCAAATCAATTGATCTTTTGCGCGCGGCTTACGGGGCCACCCTAACGCACCACCCGCAACGTTATGTTGAGCCGTCCGGCGCGGCTTAACAAGTCAGAACTGCCAAACCGGATGCGATCAATCCCATGGTAAGCCAACCGCGCAGACCCATCGAGCAGCGCCACATCCCCTGAGCGCAGCCAATGGGACTGCGTCGGGCCGCCGCGCGTTGTACCCCCCACGCGAAAAAGCGCATCATCGCCCAGGGACAGCGATAGAACTGGCTGATCGAAATCCGTTTCATCGCGGTCTTGATGCAACCCCATCCGCGCGCCCTGGCCGTAATAATTGATCAAGCAGCATTCGGGCGCGCGGGCATTGGGGCAAAATTCTTGCCATAAGGCCAGAAGGGCCGCGGGGATCGGCGGCCAAGCGCCCCCAGAAGGGTGACGGGGCTCATAGCGATACCCTTTGCCATCGGAAACCCAGCCGAAATGCCCGGCGGCGGTCATTTGCACACTCATCTTGCGCCCGCGCGCGGTTTTGGGATGAAAAAAGGGGGCTTTTTGCGCAACGTCACGGAGATCTTGCACCAGCGCTTTTTGCGCGGAAAGCCCCAAGACCTGGGAAAAGATCCGAACCCCGTTCAGCAAATACTCATCTCTTGACGCAATCTGTCTTGCATGAGCCATTTTCCTGCCACAAAGCCCCGCTTTTTGACCACCAGATCCGCCTCCCTGCGGTTGCAGGCCCAAGGCACCGCTCCTATATAGCCCGGCAGACACGGCAATGTGAGTTGCCATAGACCGGGATCGGGGATCGGTGCCGCAATCGGGCCATTTCCGAACATCGCCAGAAGGACCAAAATATGTCAAAAGTCATCGGTATCGACCTTGGAACCACCAACTCCTGTGTGGCCATCATGGACGGCTCGCAGGCGCGCGTGATCGAAAACGCCGAAGGGGCACGGACCACTCCCTCCATCGTTGCCTTTACCGAAAACGAACGCCTCGTGGGCCAGCCGGCCAAGCGCCAGGCTGTGACCAACCCTGAAAACACCGTTTTTGCTGTGAAACGCTTGATCGGGCGCCGGGTTGATGATGCTGCTGTCACCAAAGACAAAGACATCGTCCCCTACGCTATCGTGGATGGCGGCAATGGCGATGCCTGGGTTGAAGCGCGCGGCGAGAAATATTCTCCCAGCCAGATCTCTGCCTTCACTCTGCAAAAGATGAAGGAAACCGCGGAGAGCTATCTTGGCGAGCCGGTGACTCAGGCTGTGATCACCGTTCCGGCCTATTTCAACGACGCTCAGCGTCAGGCCACCAAAGATGCCGGTAAAATCGCCGGTCTGGAAGTGCTGCGGATCATCAACGAACCCACCGCCGCGGCGCTGGCCTATGGTCTGGACAAGAAAGACAACAAAACCATCGTCGTTTATGACCTTGGCGGCGGCACATTCGACGTGACCATCCTCGAGATCGACGATGGGCTTTTTGAAGTGAAATCCACCAATGGGGACACGTTCCTGGGCGGTGAAGATTTCGATATGACCATCGTCAATTATCTGGCGAAGGAATTCAAAAAAGAAAACGGCGTCGATCTGACCAAAGACAAGATGGCCCTGCAGCGTCTGAAAGAAGCTGCTGAGAAAGCCAAGATCGAGCTGTCCTCGAGCCAACAAACCGAGATCAACCAGCCGTTCATCTCCATGGACCCCAATGGTGGCCAGCCGCTGCACATGGTCATGAAACTGACCCGTGCCAAGCTGGAAAGCCTGGTGGCTGACCTGATCAAAAAATCGCTCAAGCCCTGCCAAGCCGCGCTCAAAGACGCCGGTCTCAGCACCAGCGAGATCGACGAGGTGGTTCTGGTCGGCGGCATGACCCGCATGCCGAAGGTCATCGAGGAAGTGACCAAGTTCTTTGGCAAAGAACCCCATAAGGGTGTGAACCCTGATGAGGTTGTGGCCATGGGCGCGGCCATTCAGGCCGGTGTTCTGCAGGGCGATGTGAAAGACGTGGTTCTGCTGGACGTGACCCCGCTGTCTTTGGGCATCGAAACCCTGGGCGGTGTGTTCACCCGCTTGATCGACCGCAACACCACCATCCCCACTAAGAAGAGCCAGATCTTCTCCACCGCGGAAGACAACCAGAACGCTGTGACGATCCGGGTGTTCCAGGGCGAGCGCGAGATGGCGGCCGATAACAAGATGCTGGGTCAGTTCAATCTGGAAGAAATCCCCCCAGCACCGCGCGGCATGCCGCAGATCGAAGTGACCTTCGACATCAACGCGGACGGGATCGTGGCGGTTGGCGCCAAAGACAAAGGCACCGGCAAAGAGCAAAAGATCACCATCCAAGCGTCGGGCGGTCTGTCCGATGACGAGATCGATCAAATGGTGCGCGATGCCGAAGCCAATGCCGAGGCCGATAAAGAGCGTAAAGAACTGGTCGAAGCCAAGAACCAGGCCGAAAGCCTGATCCATTCGACCAAGAAATCCATCGAAGATCACGGCGACAAGGTGGACCCCTCCACCATCGAAGCGATCGAGCTGGCCATCGGCGCGCTGGAAGAAACCCTCGAAACCGAAGATGCAGGGAAGATCAAATCCGGCATTCAGAACGTTACCGAAGCGGCCATGCGTCTGGGCGAAGCGATCTACAAATCGCAGCAAGAAGACGGTGAAGGCGCTGAGCCCGTGGATGGCGATGACGCCCCCCATGCCGGTGCTGACGATATCGTTGATGCCGATTTCGAAGATCTCGGTGATGACAAACGCGCCTCGTAAGCGCCCGTAACTGCACTACAGCCGGTCCGGGGGCGCTCGGGCCGGCTGTTGCATGTCCCAGAAGGGTGTAACGTAAATGGCAAAACGTGATTATTATGACGTGCTCGGGGTCGCCAAAGGCGCCTCCCCTGAAGAGATCAAAAAGGCCTATCGCAAAAAGGCCAAAGAACTTCACCCCGACCGCAATGCCGACAATCCAGAAGCCGAAGGGCAATTCAAAGAGGCCAATGAGGCCTATGAAGTGCTCAAAGATGCCGAGAAAAAAGCCGCTTATGACCGCTTTGGTCACGCAGCATTCGAAGGCGGGATGGGCGGCGGGCCGCGCCCTGGCGGGCAAGGCGATTTTTCCAGCGCCTTTTCCGATGTGTTCGATGATCTCTTTGGCGATTTCATGGGTGGTGGCGGCGGCCGTGGCGGCGGGCGCCAACGCGCAGCCCGCGGCGCGGATCTGCGTTATAACCTGACCATCACCCTAGAAGAGGCCAGCTCGGGCCTGCAAAAAACCATCTCGGTGCCTGCAGCAGTGGCCTGCGGGGCCTGTAACGGCACCGGGGCCGAAGGCGGCGCAGAGCCGGTCACCTGCCCCACCTGCGCGGGCATGGGCAAGGTGCGCGCCCAGCAGGGCTTTTTCACGGTGGAGCGCACCTGCCCCACCTGTTCCGGGCTTGGCCAGATCATCAAGAACCCTTGCGGCAGCTGTGGCGGCGCCGGGCGCATTCAGAAAGAACGCGCGCTCTCGGTCAATATCCCTGCAGGTGTTGAAACCGGCACCCGGATCCGCTTGGCCGGAGAAGGCGAAGCGGGCATGCGCGGCGGGCCCACGGGGGATCTTTATATCTTCATCGAAGTGGCCGAGCATGATCTGTTCGAACGCGATGGCACCAGCCTGTTTTGCCGCGTGCCGGTATCCATGACCGCAGCCGCCCTGGGCGGTGAGGTCGAGGTGCCCACCATTGATGGTGGCCGCTCGCGCGTGAAAATCCCGTCGGGCAGCCAATCGGGCCGTCAGATGCGCCTGCGCGGCAAGGGCATGCCCGCCCTGCGCGGCGGCGGCACCGGCGATATGTTCATCGAATTGGCCATTGAAACCCCCGTGAACCTGACCAGCCGCCAAAAAGAGCTGCTGCGGGAATTTGCCGAACTTTCCGAAGACAACCATCCGGAAAGCGAGAGCTTTTTCACCAAGGTCAAAGGCTTTTGGGACAGTATGAAAAGCTAAAGCCCGCGCGCTTTAGCGGGTAATCTCAGACCCCGGCCCTTGCGCCGGGGTTTTTGCATTCTCCCAAAGCCACGCTGATTTAAGCAGATCTTTAAGTTTTCGCCCAACCCTCGCCCCATGAGCGAGAAGGGCAAATTTTCCGAACCCATGCTGCCCCTGTTTGAAGGGCAAGAATTGGTGATGACCGATTCCAAGGCCCGGAAAATCCCCTCATATCTGCGCGATCATCGCAAACGTCTGCGCGAGCGGTTCTTGGAAGGCGGGGCCAATGCCATGCCGGATTATGAGCTGCTTGAATTGCTGCTGTTTCAGGCCATCCCGCGCTGTGATGTCAAACCAGTGGCGCGGCGGCTGATGGAGACATTTGGGGATTTCGCCCGGGTGCTTTCGGCCCCGCGCGATCGTTTGCTGCAAGTGCGCGGCGTGGGCGAGGCCGTGGTGCTAGAGTTGAAAATCATCGAAGCCGCCACCCATCGCATGGCCCGCTCCAAAGTGCTGCAGCGCCAGGTGATCAGCAGTTGGGATGCGGTGCTGGATTACTGCCATACCACCATGAGCCATTTGGAGACCGAGCAATTCCGCGTGCTCTACCTGGATCGCAAAAACGTGCTGATCGCAGATGAAGAACAGGCCCGCGGCACGGTGGATCATGTGCCGGTCTATCCCCGCGAGGTGATCAAACGGGCTCTAGAGCTGAACGCATCGGCCTTGATCTTAGTGCATAATCACCCATCCGGAGACCCCACCCCATCGGATGCCGATTTCGCCATGACGGACAAAATCCAATCCGCGGCGGAATTGCTGGGCCTGGCGTTGCATGATCATTTGATCATTGGCAAATCCGCAGAGCTGAGCTTTCGCAACCAAGGCTATCTGGATTAACCCGCGCCCGGCACCGGGATGCGCACAAACCCATCGCCGTCACAGCCTGGAGCGGGCAAGCGCAAAGGCATCCGCGCCGCGCTTTGCGAGCTGATCACACTGGCCCGCACGGGGGCAAGGGCACAGGGGCGCCCTTGATGGGCCAAATTCACGGCCCCGGGCAAGGCGCTGCCCGAGGGCATCACCAGGATATGGGCCCGGTGCGCTTCTGCGCCAATGGGAAAGCCCAGCTTCAAGCTTTCCACACCCGGGATCTCGCCAGGCAAAGACAGGGCGAAATCCACATCCCCTTCCCAGACCAGCGCCACATAATCAGGGCTCGGGCCCGGCAAGAGCGGCATCGGCGCAAAAAGCGTTTGCTCGCTGATCACGGCGGCGACGTTGGGCAAGTTCACCACCGGCGGCAGGCGCATCAGCATCTGCCCTTGCCCATCGGTCTCTTCGGTCAGAAGAAACGGCCCGTAGATCACATCTACACGCTCATAGGGCCCGCAAGGGGCCGCAAGCTGCAAGGTGACCAGCCCATCTTGCCCCGCGCTCACCCGCAGATCAGGGGCGCAATCCTGCGCGCGCGCCGCGCCGTTCATGAGGCCAAAGCCGATGGCCAGGCCCCAAGCCGCGGCGCGCAGCGCGCCGATTACGCCAGACGCCCGTGGCAATGCTTGAACTTTTTGCCAGAGCCGCAAGGGCAAGGATCATTGCGCCCAGGATTGCCCCAGGTGCTTTGGTCGTTTTCGTCGAACTCCGCCAAAGCCTCGCCAGCACCCACAGCCGCAGGGGCTGGCGCCGGTGCCGGTGCAGGAGCCGCCGGGGCAGTCGCCCCCGCCGCATTTGCCATTTGCTGCTGCGCCATGAGCTGACGCACCATGGCCTCTTGTTCTTCTTTGCTCAACGGGCGGATCAGCGCCAGCTTCTCGGTCACTTCGCTGCGCAGCCCGTCCAGCAAGCCTTCGAACAATTGGAAGCTCTCGTTTTTATATTCATTCAGCGGATCGCGCTGCGCATAGCCGCGGAACCCCACCACCGAGCGCAAATGCTCCAGCCGCAGCAAATGCTCGCGCCATTTGCTGTCGATGGTTTGCAGCAACATCTGCTTTTCCACATTGCGCATATTCTCGGGGCCAAATTCCACGGCTTTCTTAGCCATGAATTCATCGGCTTCTTTATAAAGCCGCTCGCGGATGTCATCATCATCAACACCCTCTTCTTCGGCCCAAGCGATCACCGGCAGATCCATGCCCAGCTGTTCCAGCACAGCCGCATAGAAACCTTGGGTGTCCCACTGATCCGCATAGGAATTTTTCGGCATGAACTGGGCCACCAGATCATCGATCACCTGATGGCGCATATCCTGCACGATATCCGAGACCTCTTCGGCCTCCATGATTTCCATGCGCTGGCCAAAGATGACCTTGCGCTGTTCATTCATCACATCGTCGAATTTCAGCAATTGCTTGCGGATATCGAAATTGCGCCCTTCGACCTTTGCTTGGGCTTTCTCAAGGGATTTATTCACCCAAGGGTGCACAATCGCCTCGCCCTCTTTCATCCCCAGCTTGCCAAGCATCTTATCAAGACGCTCAGAGCCAAAGATGCGCATCAGATCATCTTCGAGCGAAAGGAAGAAAGACGAACGCCCAGGATCCCCTTGGCGGCCTGACCGGCCGCGCAGCTGGTTGTCGATCCGGCGGCTTTCATGGCGCTCGGTGGCAAGAACATAAAGCCCGCCAGCTTCTAGCACCTTTTCCTTTTCCGCGGCATGTTCCGCCTCGATCCGGGCGCGCAGCTCGTCAGGATGGGCTTCGGGATCGGCGGCCATGGCCTCCAGAACCTTCATCTCCACATTGCCGCCCAGCTGAATATCGGTGCCCCGGCCCGCCATATTGGTGGCAATGGTCACCGCGCCCAGCTTGCCCGCATCGGCCACGATCTGGGCCTCTTTCTCGTGCTGACGCGCATTGAGCACATTATGGGGAATGCCGGCTTTGCCCAGCAGCGCCGCCAAGAATTCCGATTTCTCAATCGACGTGGTGCCCACCAGAACCGGCTGGCCTTTATCATGGGCACCGCGGATCTGTTCTACGATCGCGTCAAATTTCTCGCGCGCGGTGCGATAAACCTGATCATGCTCGTCATCGCGGGCCACCGGGCGGTTGGTGGGGATCTCCACCACGCCCAGTCCGTAGATCTCGGCAAATTCTTCAGCCTCGGTGGCTGCGGTCCCGGTCATGCCCGACAGGCGGTTATAAAGGCGGAAATAGTTTTGGAAGGTCACGCTGGCCAAAGTGACGTTTTCCGGCTGGATCGCTGCGCCTTCTTTGGCCTCAATCGCCTGATGCAGCCCGTCCGAGAGCCGCCGCCCCGCCATCATCCGCCCGGTAAATTCGTCGATCAGCACCACCTGACCATCGCGAACGATATAGTCTTTGTCCTTTTGGAACAGCTTATGGGCCCGCAGCGCTTGGGTCACATGATGCACCAGCGTCGTGCTTTCGGGATCATAAAGCGTTTGCCCCTCGGGCAGCAGCCCGGCCGCGGCCAAGCGCTGTTCGACAAATTCATTCCCGTCATCGTTAAAAGTGACATTGCGGGTTTTTTCGTCGATCTCGTAATGGGTCTCGGGCAGCTCTGGGATGAACGCATCCACAGCCTTATAAAGATCCGAGCGGTCCTGGGACGGGCCGGAAATGATCAAAGGCGTGCGGGCCTCGTCGATCAAGATACTGTCCACCTCATCGACCACAGCGAAATTATGGCCCCGCTGCATCATTTGATCGAGATCGGATTTCATATTATCGCGCAGATAATCAAAGCCGAGCTCGTTATTGGTGGCATAGGTGATATCGGCCGCATAGGCCTTGCGCTTTTCTTCCTCGGCCTGCTGCGGATAGACCACGCCGCAGGTCAGACCAAGCGCCCCGTAAACCTTGCCCATCCATTCGGCATCGCGCCGGGCCAGGTAATCATTGACGGTGACGATATGCACGCCCTCGCCAGTCAAAGCGTTCAGATAGGCCGGGAAAGTCGCCACAAGGGTCTTGCCCTCGCCGGTTTTCATTTCCGCGATATTGCCCCGATGCAGGAAGATCCCACCGATAAGCTGGGTATCAAAGGCCCGCAGCCCAAGCGCCCGCCGCGCCGCTTCGCGGCAATTGGCAAAAGCTTCGGGCAGCAGATCATCAAGGCTTTCGCCCTCTTGAGCGCGTTTTTGCAGCTCGTGGGTTTTGGCCACAATCCCTGCATCATCCAGCGCTTCGATTTCTGGCTCCAGCGCATTGATCTTTTGCACCAGCGATCGCACCGACTTGACCTTACGGTCGTTCGGGGTGCCGATAATTTTCCTGGTCAGCGTTCCTAGGCCCAGCACTCTCAAACTCCGCGTCAACAATCCGTTGTCACCGCGGGGACTGCCTTGCTCCTCCCTGAGCTGCCCCATAAAAAGGCGGCGGGAGGGCCGGGTCCCGCGACATGCGCGATGTAAGCGGCGTCCTCTCAAGTGTCAACGTCACCTGATCTGTGAGCCGCAGCGCCGCAGGTAAATTTGGAGCTTTTCATGCCCTTTTCTCTGCGCCCTGTGATTGCTTTGGGTCTCGCTTGTGGCCTTGCCCTGCCTGCTTTTGCCGAAGATGCCATGACCCCAGACACGGTTTTGGCCACGGTTGGGGATGTGGAAATCACCGCCGGGCATCTTTTTGCGCTGCGCAGCCAATTGCCTCAGCAATACCAAGCTCTGCCCGATGATCAGCTTTATTCCGGGCTGCTGGATCAAATGGTGCAGCAAGCGGCCCTTGCCGCCGCTCTTGAAGAGCCCTCGCCCATGGTCAAGCGCATTATCGAGAATGAAGAGCGCGCGCTTTTTGCCTCGGTGATCATCGCCGAGATCAGCGAAGCAGCAATCACCGATGAGGCCCTGCAAGCGGCTTATGAGACCGCTTATGCAGATGCCGAACCCACCCCGGAATTCAACGCCTCTCACATTTTGGTGGAAAGCGAAGAAGCCGCAGCCGAGATCAAAACCTTGCTGGAAGGCGGCGAGGATTTTGCTGAGATGGCCAAAGCCCGTTCCACAGGCCCCTCCGGCCCCAATGGCGGCGAGCTTGGCTGGTTCGGCCCTGGCATGATGGTGCCCCCGTTTGAAGAGGCCGTGGTTGCGCTCGAGCCCGGGCAAATCTCTGATCCGGTGCAAACTCAATTCGGCTGGCATGTGATCAAGCTTAATGAAAACCGCATGCAAGAGCCCCCGGCGTTTGAAGAAGTGCAAGCCGAGCTGATCGAGAAAGTGCAAACCGAAGCGGTCCAGGCCCGTATCGACGAGGCCGTGGCCGCCGCCTCTGTGACCCAGAAAACGCTCGAAGAGGTCGATCCCTCTTTCCTGAGCAATCCTGATCTTTTCGCCGAGTAATCCCGTGACCCGACAGAATCGCGCCCTGCGCCGCTGGCGCAGCCAAAAGGTGGCCGCCGCACGGGCGGCCAGAAACACACCCAAAGGGTTGCCCGTTTCGCCGCTCGCCCCGGCGGGCGGTTTCCCTGCGATCCCGCCCATTGCGGGGCTGCGCCTGGCCGCCACGGCGGCGGGGGTGCGCTATCAAGGACGCGATGATGTGATGCTGGCGGTGATGGATCCCGGCACGGTGCTGGCCGGTGTCACCACAAGCTCGGCCACGCGCGCCGCGCCCGTGCTGGATATCGAAGCCAAGCTTGCAGGCCCCGCCCATGGGGATGGCGGCGCGGCGTTTTTGGTCAATGCGGGCAATGCCAATGCCTTTACCGGCGGCACCGGCATGCAATCGGTTGAGGAATTGGTCACGGCCACCGCAGCCGCCACAGGGGTTGCGCCAGAGCGGGTCTTGACCTGCTCCACCGGGGTAATTGGCGAGCGCTTGCCCCATGAACGGATCACAGCGGCGCTTGGCGGCCTGGAGGCAGCCCTCAGCCCCGAAGCCTGGGCGCCAGCGGCCGCAGCCATCATGACCACGGACACTTTCCCCAAAGGGGCTGTGCGCCAGGTGGACACCCCGGACGGGCCGGTGCAGATCGCAGGCTTTGCCAAAGGCTCGGGAATGATCGCGCCGGATATGGCCACCATGCTGGTGTTCCTGTTCACCGATGCGCGGATCTCGCAGCCCGCGCTGCAAACCCTGGTATCCCAGAGCGTGCCCAGCAGCTTTAACGCCATCACTGTGGATAGCGACACCTCCACATCCGACACGCTGTTGATGGCCGCCACCGGCCAAGCCGGCTCGGATCTGGACGCGGCCCCTTCCGCGATGGAAGGGTTTGCTGCGGCCTTGAGCGATCTCATGCAGGATCTTGCCCGCCAGGTTGTCTGTGATGGCGAAGGGGCGAGCAAACTGATCACCATTGATGTGACCGGTGCCGCAGATGATGCCGATGCCCATCGCGCAGCGATGGCCATTGCCAACTCGCCATTGGTGAAAACCGCGATCGCAGGCGAGGATCCCAATTGGGGCCGCATCGTCATGGCCATTGGCAAATCCGGCGCGGCGGCAGATCGCGATCGGCTGTCGATCCGTTTTGGTGAGATTGAAGTGGCCCGAGATGGCTGGGTATCGCCCGAATATCGCGAAGAAGATGGCGCCGCCTATATGCAGCGCTCCGAGATCGAGATCACCGTCGCCCTTGGCCTCGGCGCAGGCCAAGCGCGGGTTTGGACCTGTGATCTGACCCATGCCTATATCAGCATCAACGCGGATTACCGATCATGAAAACCTTGCTCGTGGCCGCCGTGGCCCTGGTGGATCGCGATGGCCGCGTGCTGCTTGCTCAACGCCCAGAAGGCAAATCCATGGCTGGGCTATGGGAGTTTCCTGGCGGCAAGATCGAGACCGGCGAAACCCCGGAACAAGCCTTGATCCGTGAGCTTGAAGAGGAGCTGGGCATTGGCACATGGCAATCCTGTTTGGCGCCGCTCAGTTTTGCCAGCCACAGCTATGAAGATTTCCACTTGCTGATGCCACTTTTTGTCTGCCGCAAATGGGAGGGCATCCCCCAGCCGAAAGAAGGCCAAACCCTGGCCTGGGTACGCCCCAAAGATTTTGCCAATTACCCAATGCCACCCGCAGATATTCCCCTGATTCCTTTTTTGCGCGAGTTGATTTAACGGGGCAACATTTATGCGGCAATCTGCCCCTAGGGAAAGGCAGCTTGCCCAAAATTTACCGCATAAATGCCTAAAAAAAACGCTTAAAAAACAGTTTTGTGATGTTTTTGTTGGTGGTTTATGAAGAATTTTTAACTATATTCGTTCTACACAAGTTGATCTCACAATTGGGGAGGAGATGAACATGCTGAAGACCATCTCGCTGGGTAGTTGCATCTCAGTACAAGGCACATTTATTCGCGCACTCGAGAACGGCAAAATTGCTGTGAGTGTCGGTAAACGCGTCTTCGAGGGGTTTCCGGTCGCACGCAAAACCGCGTAGCGCTGGGTCCATACTAAAAGAAAAGCCACAGGTTCACGCCTGTGGCTTTTCTTTTTTGCGCTCAGCGATCTTGCCCACCCACATCCTTTCATCGCGCAACACCCATCCCCCAGATCGGTTTACAGCCTTTCCGAGCAGACAAAGAAAACCCCGGCCCGCTTTCCAGCGTCCGGGGTTTGATCTTTTGCGATAGGATGTGCCCAGATTAGGCCAGGGTCCGTTCCACCTCTTCGCGCTCGAAGATCTCGATCACATCGCCTTCGCGAATATCGTCATAGGCCTCAAAGGCCATGCCGCATTCCTGACCGGACTGCACTTCGGACACTTCATCCTTGAAACGCTTGAGCGTTTTCAGCGTGCCTTCATGGATCACCACATTGTCACGCAGCAACCGCACCCCAGCAGAGCGACGCGCCACGCCTTCGGTGACCAGGCAACCCGCAACCTTGCCGATACCCGACACTTTGAAGACCTGCTTGATCGCCGCATAGCCGATGAAGCTTTCGCGGACCTCGGCGCTAAGCAGACCAGAGGCCGCCGCTTTCACGTCATCCACCAGGTCATAGATCACCGAATAATACCGGATCTCCACGCCTTTTTGGTTGGCAGTGTTCCGTGCCGTGGCATTGGCCCGCACATTGAAGCCAAAGACCGGCGCATTAGAGGCCTCGGCCAGACCGATATCGCTTTCGGTGATGGCCCCTACCCCGGAATGCAGCACCCGGACGCGCACTTCATCATTGCCGATTTTCTCCATCGCCTGAACGATGGCCTCCGCAGAGCCCTGCACATCGGCTTTCACCAAGATCGGCAGCTCGGCCACATCCGCATCAGCTTTGGCCTTGGCCATCATCTGTTCCAGCGTGGCAGCGGCCCCAGCAGCGGCGCGCTTATCCTTGGATTGCTGTTCGCGATATTCTGCGATCTCCCGGGCCTGCGCCTCGGTATCAACCACATTGAGCACATCGCCCGCTTCGGGCGTGCCATTCAGGCCCAGCACCTCGACCGGCACAGACGGCCCAGCGGTTTTCACCCGGTCGCCTTTGTCATTGATCAGCGCGCGGACTTTCCCCCACTGCTCGCCCACAACAAAGATATCACCTTGTTTCAGCGTCCCGTTCTGGACCAGCACAGTGGCAACAGGGCCGCGGCCCACATCCAACTGCGCTTCGATCACCGCCCCTTGAGCCGAACGATCTGGATTGGCCTTCAGATCCAGGATCTCAGCCTGAAGCGCGATGTTTTCAAGCAAGGAATCCAAGCCCTGACCGCTGATGGCAGAGACTTCAACATCCAGCACATCGCCGGACATTTTCTCCACGATCACTTCATGCTGAAGCAAATCGGTACGAACCTTATCCGCATTGGCCTGGGGTTTATCGATTTTGTTGATCGCCACGATCATCGGCACACCAGCGGCTTTGGCGTGATTGATCGCCTCCACCGTCTGCGGCATCACCGCGTCATCCGCCGCAACCACCAGCACCACAATATCGGTGACCTGAGCCCCGCGTGCACGCATGGAGGTAAAGGCCGCGTGGCCCGGCGTGTCCAAGAAGCTCAGCAAATGGCCATCATCGGTTTTCACCTGATAGGCCCCGATATGCTGAGTAATGCCGCCAGCCTCGCCGGCCACAACCTTGGCTTTGCGAATCGCATCCAGCAGCGAGGTTTTGCCGTGGTCCACATGGCCCATGACCGTGATCACCGGCGGACGGGCTTTCAGATCCTCGTCACGATCTTCAACCGAGTCGATCACGTCTTCCACATCCGCATCGGAAACCCGCTGCACTTTGTGGCCGAATTCTTCGACGATCAGTTCGGCAGTATCCGCATCGATCGATTGGTTTTGCGTGACCATCATGCCGTTCTGCATGAGGGACTTCACCACATCCGCGACACGCTCAGCCATACGGTTGGCCAATTCCTGCACCACGATGGTTTCAGGAACCTCGACCTTACGCACAACCTTTTCGCGCTGCTCTGCACCGCCCATAGCTTTGCGGCGTTCGCGCTCTTGCTTCCGCTTCATCGCGGCCAGCGAGCGCTGACGCCCATCGCCGGACAGCGCTTGGTTCACGGTCAGCTTGCCAGTGCGGCGCCCGTCTTCGCGACCTTTGCCGCGGCCACGGTCACGATCATCGCCCTTGCCGTCTTTCTTGCGCGGGGTCGGAATGCCCGATTTGGTGGGCATCGCGCGGGAAGAGGCAGGCCCAGCGTCGGCCACTGGCGCATCACCGCCACGGGGTGGTACCGATTTTTGCGCGGCAGCCGCTTTTTTCGCTTCAGCAGCGCGTTTGGCCGCTTCTTCGGCCTCGCGCTTGGCGCGGGCGGCTTCTTCGGCTTTGGCCTTGGCCCGCTCTGCGCGCTCTTTTTCTTCGCGCTCTTTGGCCTCGATCTCGGCCCGGCGACGGGCACGTTCTTCGGCCCGGCGCTTTTCCTCAGCCTCGCGTTTGGCGGCTTCTTCCGCCTCGCGGGCTTTGGCGACTTGCAGCGCCTTTAGACGGCGCTCCATTTCCGCATCACTAATGCCGCCAGGACGCCGCGAAGGATCGCCGCCTGCCGCACCGCCAGATTTACCAGAGCCGGTTTTGGGCACGACCACGCGTTTACGCTTCGTCTCCACAACGACGTTTTTGGTCCGGCCATGGCTAAAGCTTTGCTTGACTTGCCCCGAACGGGAGCCGCCACGAAGACCGAGTGTTTTTTTGCCGTCTGTGTCGCTCATAAAGCTGTATTACCCTTTCCGACGGACAGATTTCCGTCGATTTCTACGCGTAGACCTGAGAGTCTCGCGGCATCCTCTACAACACGCGTTGTGAGTCCACCAGTCGCAAGCGCTGCGTGTATCACATTTTCCCGCCCAAAGGCGAAACCCAATTCTGACGCGGTCAACACGGATATTAGTGTTTCTGGCCCGGCAGGCGGGCGGAGCTTGGAACGGCCGCGATCAGATCCATCGCAAGCTTGCACCAAAATTTCAGCCCGTCCGGTATCGAGCCAACCCTTTACCTTCTCATAGCCCCCAACCGCAAGCCCAGCCTTGCGTGCCAGGGAAATCAAATCGATCACGCGCCGCGACAGCGCCTGCTCCACCTGATCGGCGAGCCCCTCGGGGATCTCGAGTTTTTGCCGCGCCGCCCGGGAAAACGCTCCTTTGCGGCTGGCTTGATCTAACGCTGCCCGGCTCGAGGTGATCCAAATCCCGCGCCCAGGCAAACGCCCCAGCAAATCGGCCACCAAAACACCATCAGGCGCCACCACAAAGCGCAGCAGGCCCGCTTTGGGCCCGCTTTCGCCAGTGATAATGCAACGCCGCTCCGGCGCGTCATTGGTTTTTGCGCGCCCGCCACGGGTCATCGCTTATCCTTCTCGCGCTTAGAGGCTGGGCTCTTCAGGAGCGGCCTCGCCTAGCTCTTCTTCGGATCCTTCTTCCGCTTCGGCCTCATCCGCCTGCGGGATCAGATCCGCCGGATCCACCCAGCCCAATTGCACCCGTGCGGTCATGACCATGTCCTGGGCCTCTTCCAAACCCACTTCGAAGGGCTCCAGCACGCCGTCATCTTTCACGCGCTTGCCATCCACAGTGGTCCAGCCGCCGGCCAATTCCCAATCCGCACAAGTGGCGAAATCTTCCAGGCTGAGCACCCCATCCTTGGCCAAAGCCAAGATCATAGGCGGCGAGAGACCATCGAAATCCACCAACGCGTCTTCGACACCCAATTTACGGGCCTCTTCCAAAGCCGCTTTATGGGCAGCTTCGATGTGATCGCGGGCCCGCGCTTGCAGCTCATCGGCGGTGGCCGCATCGACCCCATCAATCACCAGCAGCTCTTCGAGCTCCACATAGGCCACTTCTTCAAGATTGGTGAAGCCTTCAGATACCAGCAACTGAGCAAAGAACTCGTCCAGATCCAGCGCATCCATAAATAGGCGCGTACGCTCGGCAAATTCCTTCTGGCGACGCTCGCTTTCATCTGCCTCGGTCATGATGTCGATATCAAGACCGGTCAATTGGCTGGCCAAACGCACGTTTTGACCGCGCCGACCAATGGCCAGGGAAAGCTGCTCATCGGGCACCACAACTTCGATGCGCTCGGCATCTTCGTCCAGCACCACTTTGCTCACTTCCGCCGGTTGCAGGGCGTTCACCAAGAAGGTCGGCACATCCTCGTTCCAAGGAATAATGTCGATCTTTTCGCCCTGGAGCTCGTTGACCACCGCTTGAACACGGCTGCCGCGCATCCCCACACAGGCCCCGACCGGATCGATGGAATTGTCATAGGACACCACAGCGATTTTCGCCCGCGACCCAGGATCGCGTGCCACGGCTTTGATCTCGATGATGCCATCATAGATTTCCGGCACTTCCATTTTGAACAGCTCGGCCATGAATTCCGGTGCAGTACGGCTAAGGAAAATCTGCGGCCCACGCGGCTCGCGGCGCACATCTTTGATGAACACCCGGATCCGGTCATTGGGGCGATAGCTTTCCCGCCCGATTTTCTCATTGCGGCGCAGCACAGCTTCACCGCGGCCAATATCCACGATGACATTGCTATATTCTTCGCGTTTCACCAAACCATTGATGATGGTGCCCGCGCGATCTTTGAATTCTTCGTATTGGCGCTCGCGCTCGGCTTCGCGCACCCGCTGCAAAATAACTTGCTTGGATGATTGCGCCGACACCCGGCTGAGCTCTACCGGCGGAACCTCATCCACCAGCGTATCGCCCACTTCGGGGTTTTCCATATATTGCTTGGCCTGCTCCACCGTCAGCTCGGCCTGGTAATTTTCCAGCAGCTCATCTTCGACCACCGTGCGCACGCGGGTGAAGCTCGCCACCCCGGTTTTGCGGTCGATATTGACGCGGATATCCATCTCGGCGCCGTAACGGGCCTTGGCCGCTTTCGCGAGCGCCTCTTCCATCGCTTCGATCACGAGCCCGGGCTCGATCATCTTCTCGCGGGCGACGGCCTCGGCGGTTTGCAACAATTCCAGCTGGTTGGCACTGGTAATGGCCATGGCTTAGTCCTCCTCTTGGGGGGCGGTTTCCGCAGTATCGGTGACGATCTCGTCAAATTGGCTTTCATCGGGCGCGGCGGCTTTGCGCGCGCGCAGCATCTCGGCGATCAACTCATCGGTCAAAACCAGCTTGGCATCGGAGAGCCAGTCAAATTTCAACCCGATGGTCATGGTCTCACGCTCAGGCCCTGCATTGGCGAGGGTGATCAGAACTTCGTCGTCCTCCACCCCGGCCAATTGGCCCTTAAAGCGGCGGCGCCCATCGATCATATCGCGGGTTTCAATCTTGGCTTCATACCCATGCCAAAGCTCGAAATCCTTCAGCCGCGTCAGGGGCCGGTCAATCCCAGGGCTGGACACTTCCAGCGTATAGGCCTCTTCCAGGGGATCTTCGACATCGAGCACAGCGGATACGGCGGTGGAAATCGCCGCGCAATCATCCACCTCGATGCCGCCATTGGGCTTGTCAGCCATGATTTGCAGGGTCTTGGTCTGCCCACCCATCAGGCGCACACGGACCAATTCATAGCCCAGATCCTCGATGACAGGGCCAACGATCTCGGCAAGACGCCGGTCTATGGAGGCAGAAGCAATCAGATCGGACACGCGGGTCGCTCCAAAACGAAAAAACGGGCCAGCGGCCCGCGAAGCTATCCGGTGGTGCTCAGGAAACCTGCGCGCCGCTATTGGGGCTCACATAGGGCGCGCGGGCGTCACTTGCAAGGGGAATCACATCCGCGACCGAGCGCGAGGCCTTATAGGCCCAGCAATCGGCGCTTTCGGCGCAACGTGTTGGTCACACGCACCAGCTCGGCGCTGATACCCGGCTCGCTCAAAGCATGACCCGCTGCCGGCACCATTTTCAGCTCTCCCCGCGGCCAGGCATTGACCAAGTTCCAAGCGGAATGGGGCGGGCAAATCATATCATAGCGCCCCTGCACCACCGTGCCCGGGATCTCGGCGATCTTGGGCATATCTTGCAGGATCTGCCCATCGCGCTCGAGAAAGCCCCCATGGATAAAATAATGGTTTTCGAGCCTGGCAAAGGCGCGGGCGTAATCTGCCGGGCTTTCCCCGGTCAGCCCGTCATTATCAATCGAGGCCAGCGCGTTTTCCCAAGAGGCCCATGCCCGTGCATAGCGGGTCTCGACCATCAAATTCCCCGAAAACAAGCGCTTGTGATAGGCGGCGATCATATCGCCCTGTTCATTTTCAGGGATCTGCCGGGCAAAGCGGGCCCAAATATCGGGCCAAAACTGCGCGGCCCCGCCGCCATAGAACCAATCCAGTTCGGCCCGGGTCATCAAAAACACCCCGCGCAGCGCCAGATAGGCCGCCCGGTCCGGATGGGTCTGCGCATAGACCAGCGCCAGGGTCGCCCCCCAACTGCCGCCAAATACCACCCAACGGGGAATACCCAGAGTTTCGCGAATCAGTTCGATATCGCGGACCAAATGCCAAGTGGTGTTTTCCAACACACTGGCATGGGGGCGCGAGCGGCCACAGCCACGCTGATCAAACAAGATGATGCGATAGACTTCGGGGTCGAAATAGCGGCGCATGGCCGGGCTACAGCCCCCGCCAGGGCCGCCATGCAGCACCACAACCGGCATCCCATCGGGATTGCCACATTGCTCCATATAAATCTGGTGTCCCTGCCCAACATCAAGCATCCGCTGGTCAAAAGGATCCAAAGGCGGATAGAGAAACTGTGATGCGGTTTTCGTGCCTGCCAATTGCTCCATGGGCAGACTATATAATGCCATTGGGCCGCGGACCATATGATGCGGCAACAAAAGGGAAATACCGATGTGCTCAGCAGCCACGATTGATGCAAAAGAAGTCGCCAAATTCGACGCGATGGCCGCAGAATGGTGGGATCCCAATGGCAAATTCCGCCCGTTGCACCAAATGAACCCCTGCCGGTTGGATTATATCACCGGTCAAATCGCGCTGGAGCATGATCGCGACCTGCGGTCGCAGGCCCCGTTTGACGGGCTGAAACTGCTCGATATTGGCTGCGGCGGCGGGTTGCTGTCAGAGCCAATGGCGCGGCTGGGGGCAAACGTGACCGGGGCCGATGCCTCTGCCGATAGCCTGCCCGTGGCCCAGCGCCATGCGGAGCAAAGCGGGCTTGAGATCGATTATCGCCATACCAGCGCCGAAGACCTGGTGCACGAAGGGGCCCAATTTGACGTGGTGCTTGCCATGGAGATCATCGAACATGTGGCCGATCCCCAAAGCTTTTTGGATGCGTGTGCCGCTTTGCTGGCCCCAGGCGGGCTGGTGATCGTCTCAACCTTGAACAAAACTGCCAAATCTTTTGCCCTGGCGATTGTCGGCGCTGAACATATCCTGCGTTGGTTGCCCGTGGGCACCCATGATTGGCACAAATTCCTCGCCCCAAACAGCGTGGAGAACATGCTCAAAACCTCGGGGCTCAACCCGGTGGATCGCAAAGGGATGGTATTCAACCCTCTGACCCAGCACTGGTCGCTCTCGCCCCGAGATCTTTCGGTGAATTACGCCATGGCAGCGGTGAAACCGGCCCCTTAACCGCGCATCGATTCCAACCCGACCCGCAAATCCGCCAAAAGCTCTAGCGAACTGCCAAGAATATTGGGCTCTTTGCTGTCAAGGATCGGGTCAAAGGCCGGGCGAATACCGCCAAACACAAGATCAAGCGAATCACGCCCGACCTTGCTAAGACCGATGAATTTGCGCCGCGCGTCCAACGGGTCGGGGCGCACGGTAATGAAATTCTGGCGCTCCAAACGCGACAGGGTGTTGCTCATGGCCCCGCGGGTCACATTGAAGGCCTCGGCCAGCTTTGCTGGACCTGTTTCCTCTTCAAGCTTGGCAATATGCAGCAAAACAAGGAAATGAGACAGCTCCATACCATCAGGCAGAACCTTCGAGAGTTTATCCCGCGCAAGATGGTTTACGAACAAAAGCTCGCACACAATTTGCACCGACAAGGGGAGAGACTGATCACTCATCACTGACTTCCAACTACGACATCCGCGCGAACCGATGGCACCTTGGATCGCGCTTTCGCAACATCATCTAGCTCAACTTTCACCAATCCAACACTGGGCAGATCGCCCAAATCCAGCAAAACTTCGCCCCAGGGCGATATCGCGAGACTATGTCCCCATGTTGTGCGAGATTTCCCAGCAATTGCCCGATGATTACCCGTTTGTGCAGGCGCCATCACAAAACATCCGGTCTCAATAGCACGGGCACGTAACAAAATTTCCCAATGACCCCGCCCTGTGGCCCGCGCAAAAGCCGCTGGAACCGTTAAAACTTGGGCACCTTGTTGCGCCAATGCGCGGTAAAGATAGGGAAAACGCAGATCATAACAGATACTCATGCCGAGTGCGGCAAAAGGGGTATGCGCCAAAACCATCGCATCACCCCGACGATAGCCGTCGGATTCGCGATAACGCTCCGTGGCCGATAGATCCACATCGAACATATGGATCTTGTCATAGCGCGCCACGATCTCCCCATCAGGCGATATCAAGAAAGAGCGATTGGCAAAACGCCCATCAGGATCATCGGTTTTCAGGGCCAAAGAGCCGATCAGCAGCCAAACCCCTTCCGCTGCCGCCGCATCGCGCAACCCGGCAAGGCAAAGATCCTCTGCCTCAGGGCGCAGCACCTCTTGCTGATGACGGCGGCTGCTGGACAGGCAATTGGTCACCTCTGGGGTCAGAACCAAATCGGCCCCACCCCGCGCCGCATGGCGCAGCGCCTCTCGCGCTTTGGTAAGATTTTCCTCGGGCTGATCGCTCGAGGTCATTTGCACCAGACCCGCGAGCATCGAAGTTACGCCGCCAAAAGCGGATCCAGCTTGCCAGAGCTTTCAAGCGCGAAAAGATCATCGCAGCCGCCCACATGGGTTTGGCCGATAAAAATCTGAGGCACGGTTTTGCCACCATTGGCGCGTTTGAGCATTTCCGCGCGCTTTTCCGGACTGCGCGAGAGATCAAATTCGGTAAAGCTCACGCCTTTTTCCTTCAGCAAGCGCTTGGCCGCATGGCAATAGCCGCAAAGCGGCGAGGTGTAGATTTCGACAGGTTGCATAATGGCACTCCAGAAAACTCGGTTTTCCGTCACTTAGGGGCTTTTGACCGCCCGTGCCAAGACTATCACGAAAACCTGTTCGGCCCCTCCCGCCAAACAGGCCTGGCTCGCAGCCGTCAGACTGGCCCCCGAGGTCATCACATCATCGACCAAAAGCACGCTGCGCCCAGCAAGCCTGCCCCGCCATCGGGGATGGGCTTTGATACTGCCTTCTTGCTGATCAAAACGCGCCTGCGGGTCCATTTGCTTTTGCGCCACAGTGGGGCGCACCCGCTGCAACGCATCGGGCAGATAGGGCAGCCCCAGCCCCTTGGCCAAAGGCCGCGCCAAACCCGCCGCTTGATTGTGACGCCTTTTGAGCAAACGGCGCCAATGGATCGGCATGGGCAGCACCACGATCTCGCCCTCGACCTGCGAGAGAAGCACCCGGGCTTTGGGCAGCATCCATGCGGCCAGGCGCGGCAACAAATCCAGACGGTCCCCGTGTTTCACACCTAAGATCAAGTTCCGCGCACTGCCTTCATACAGCATCACGGCGCTTCCCCGGCGCCAGGGCCGCGGGGTGGCGCGACAATCCTCACATTGCTCGCCAGCGCCGCCTTCGGATCCCAAAAGCGGCGCCCCGCAGGCCCCGCAGCCCCGGCTGAGCAAAAAGGGCGTGTCGCGCCAACAGCCTGGGCAAAGCCCATTGGCATTGGCTGTGAATTGCCCGCAGAGCATGCATTGATCTGGAAACACTGTTTTCAGAGCCGCTTGCAGCATACGGACCATCACTTATCCTCCAAGCTGTCGATGACCCTGAGGCCCCCAATGCCCCAAAAGCCAACTCAGCCCCTGACCGACCGCAAAGCGCTGGATCACCAGCGCGCTCGCGCCCTGGCAATGCCCGAACCTGCCCGTTTTCTTCATGACGCGGCCATTGCCGAGACCCAGGAAAGACTTGGGATAGTTAACAGAACCTTTAGCAAGATGGCTTTTGTCACAGGTTTTTCACAATTCTGGGCCCCAGCTTTTCCCGGCGCGTTTTTCACCACGGATCAAGAGCAGTTGGACCTTCCGCTAGGGCAGTTTGACCTGGTGGTGCATGGGATGGGCCTGCATTGGGCCAATGATCCCGTGGGGCAATTGGTGCAATGTCGGCGCGCCCTGCGCCCCGATGGGCTATTGCTGTGTTTATGCTTTGGCGGGCGCACCCTTTTTGAGCTGCGCCACTGCTTAGCCGAGGCGGAAAGCAGCCTGCGCGGCGGGCTCGCACCGCGCGTGGCTCCCATGGGCGAGATCCGCGATTTGGGCGCTTTGCTGCAACGGGCGGGCCTGGCGATGCCCGTGGCCGATAGCCTGCCTTTGCAGGTGCATTATCCGGGGTTTTACCCCTTGCTGAGAGATTTGCGGGCCATGGGGGAAACCAACGCCCTGGCTGCGCGCGATCGCCGCCCCCTGCCCCGCGGGGTATTGCACCATGCCGCCGAGCTTTACGCGGAGCGTTTTGGTGATGAGAACGGGCAGCTTATGGCCACATTCGAAATCATCACCCTAACCGGCTGGGCCCCGTCCGACGATCAGCCCAAACCCCTGCGCCCAGGCTCGGCCCGCCAGTCTTTGGCCGAAGCGCTTGACCCAAACCGCCCCCAGGCGCAACGCCGCAGCCCATTTGACGAAAACTGATCTGCGCTTATCTGGGCATTTAGGCAGGAGTGATGGCATAAGGGCGCAAAGAATGCTGGATCAAGACACGGGGATGGCAACCATGAGCACCACGCCAATAGGCCAGGCAGATCGCAGCCATATGCCCAGCGATCACCCCCGCATTCCAGCCCCAAAAACCGGGATTTTGCTGGCCAATCTTGGCACGCCAGATGCTACGGATTATTGGTCCATGCGGCGCTATTTGGGCGAATTTCTCTCGGACCGCCGGGTGATTGATTACAGCCCCTGGCTTTGGCAGCCGCTGCTGCAATTGGTGATTCTCAGCAAACGCCCGAAATCTTCGGGCGAGGCCTATCGTTCGATATGGAACAATGAGGCCAATGAATCGCCCTTGATGACCATCACCAAAGACCAGACCGCCAAGATCAAAGCCGAAATGGCCGCGCAATATGGCGATCAGGTCGTGGTGGATTTCTGCATGCGCTACGGCAATCCGTCGACGGAATCCAAAGTCAAAGCCATGGTAGAACAAGGCTGCCGCCAGATCCTATTCTTTCCGCTTTACCCGCAATATGCCGGGGCCACATCGGCCACGGCCAATGATCAGTTCTTTCGCGCGTTGATGAAGGAAACCTATCAGCCCGTGGCGCGGGTGGTGCCGCCATATTTCGAAAACCCCGCCTATATTGAAGCCCTCGCCCAATCGGTGGAGCGCGCCTATGGGCAGCTGGATCAAAAGCCCGATATATTGGTGGCCTCTTATCACGGGCTGCCCAAGCGTTATTTGATGCAAGGCGATCCCTATCATTGCCAATGTCAGAAAACCTCGCGCCTTCTGAAAGAGCGCCTGGGCTGGTCTGACGATCAACTCACCACAACGTTTCAATCCCGCTTTGGCCCGGAAGAATGGCTGCAACCCTATACGGTGGAAGAGGTGGCGCGCCTGGCCGAAGCGGGGAAAAAGAACATCGCCGTAATCGCCCCGGCCTTTTCCGCCGATTGCATCGAAACGCTGGAAGAGATCAATGAAGAGATCAAAGACAGCTTTATCGAAGCAGGGGGCGAGAGCTTTACCTATATTCCCTGCCTCAATGATGATGAGGCCCATATCGCGGCGCTATGCGATGTAATCCACAGCAATTTGCAAGGCTGGGCGGCCAAACAAGGCGCGTGATCCGCGCGCCTTAGGGCCAAGACCGCTAAAACACGGCATCACCAAATAAAAATGCCCGCAACGCAATCGTCGCGGACATTTTAAACTTTGATCTTGAACGGCCAAAGCCGCCAAGGGACCGTCGAATTAGCCAGCGGCTGCAACGGCTGCCAGAGCGGCAAGCATGATCAGAACGATCCAGCCTGCGCCGGTGCCTGCGGTGTCTTCTTCAACGATGACAGGCTCAACAACCGGCTCTTCCAGGTTGCCGGCGAATGCGGTGGTTGCGGCGACCGAAAGGACGGCAGCAAGTGCGAGTTTCTTCATGGTGACCTCCAGATGTTGCCGCCCGCGCGTGTTGTGAGGATCACGGACGACCCTTAACTGTACCTCGTATAAAATCTATTGCCGTGGCATTTCATCGAAGGCAACAGCACTTCACCTAACTGAGCAATGTGATGCATTTACGCCTCATTTTGGCAACAGATCGCGCGATCCCCTTAGATCAGCAACACTTGCGTACCCACTTGGGTGAGATCGAACAGCTCTTGAATGTCCTCATTATAAAGCCCAACACAGCCATTTGAGGATTGCCGCCCAATTTTGCGCGTATCATGGGTGCCGTGGATCCGATAATATTTCCACGACAGATAAAGCGCATGGGTGCCCAGCGGATTATCCGGCCCGGCGGGCACGAAATCAGGCCATTCAGGGTTGCGCTTTTTCATGGAAGGCGTCGGAGCCCAGCTTGGCCCAACCACTTTTTGGGTGATTTTGGTGCGCCCGCGCCGGGTCATTTCCTCAGTTAAAGGCACGCTGGTGGGATAGACTTTGAACACGGTCTGATCCTCGGACCAGTAATGCAACGCCCTGGATTTGGTATCCACTAAGATCGCGCCATTGTTCAAACTATCAAAATAATCTTGCCAGCGATGGGCCCGAAAACCCGCCATATTACGCCGAACAATTTCCGGGGCCTCTTCGGCTAGCTCCGCTTGTTGCGCAATCGCGGGGGCCGCGAGCAGCGCGCCGGTGGCGCTCAGGCCAGCCAAAAGGCGGCGGCGGGACAGATCGTCTTTCATCGTCTCACTCTCCTGCGGGACTAAATCTTCACTCATAAGTTATGGCCCAGGGGCCGCAGTCGCAATTCAATCAACTGTCATCTGCCTGGCCTGGGTTTGAACTGCCACAGCCAGAGGCTATAGGCAGGAAAACAGCTTTCGAAAGTCTCATTCATGTCCTTCCGACTTGCTTTTCTCGCCTGCGCCGCGCTTGGCCTGGCGGCATGTGATCCCGCCGGACCCGCCGCAGGGGGCGCAAGCGTCTATAAAATCCGCTCAGGCGACACCTCAGCCATTCAGCAAAACATGCTGCAATCGGTCAATGCCATGCGCGCGGCCCGCGGGGCACCCCCCTTGCGGTTGAACGCTCAGCTTTCCGCCGCAGCCAATGCCCAAGCCCGAGAAATGTCGCGCCAACGCCGGGCCTGGCCTTTTGGCGCCAATGGCTCCACCCCTTATGATCGGGTCCGCGCTGCGGGCTATAGCGGCAATTTGCTAACTGAGCTTTATTCCCAGTCTTTCGAGAGCGAACAACAAACCCTGGCCGCTTGGGTTCAAGATGGCGCTTGGGGGGCCGAGCTGTTTGATCCAGTCGCCCAAGAAATGGGTGTGGGCTGGCAACAAGACAGCAATGGGCTGATCTGGTGGGCCATCACTTTGGGCGATGGCGGCTATGGCAGTATTGCCCCAGCCAGCTAACCTCTCGGGGCGGCCGCCGCCCCTGAGATGCCTCAAATCTTAATCAAGGCTTGATGTAGATCGGGGTGCCTTTGCGCACCATGGCAAAGATCTCTTCGATCTCATCATTCTTCACGGCGATGCAGCCTGCGGTCCAATCCGGGCCTTTACCAAATTTCTTACCGTTATTTGGCTGGCCATGGATGAAGATATCCCCGCCAGGCTGCACTCCACGCTGCGCCGCACGCAGCCGATCATTAGAATTTGGGTAGGAAATCCCAAGAGAAAGGTGAAAAGCGCTGTTGGGATTGTGCCGGTCGATGAAATACAGCCCCTCTGGCGTGCGCCCATCACCAAATTCGCCTTTATGGCCATCAGGCTCAAAACCCAACGCCACCTTATATTCCTTAAGCACTTCTTCCTCATGCAAAAGATACAGCTTGCGCCGCTCTTTCGAGATAAAAACCTGCGTGACCTCTGGCCCGTCATAGGGTTTGAATTTGGTGTTGCCACCGGCACAGCCCGCCAGCACCAAAACCAAGAGAAGAATTGCTAATTTGCCTCGTGTGAGCATCGTCTTTTCCGCGCTGCTTCGTTGATCTGTGACTAACAAAATTACTGCAAATGGTGAATCACTTCTTTGCTAGTCGGAATTAGTCTCCCGCCGTTCCAGCTCTGCCTCGATGCTGCGCAGCCGCGCGAGCACCTCATCGCGATAGGCTTCGGTTTGCTGGATCTCTTCTTCCGCATGGGCTTCTTGCATCGAGTTCACGATCAAACCCACCAGCAGGTTCACCACCGCAAAAGTGGTGATCATGATAAAGGGCACGAAGAACATCCAAGCCAGGGGGTAGACCTCCATCACCGGCCGCACGATGCCCATGGACCAACTTTCCAAGGTCATGATCTGGAACAGTGAATAGGCCGACAGCCCGAGATTGCCGAACCAATCGGGAAAAGCGCTGGAAAACAGCTTGGTCGCCATGACGCTGCCAATATAAAAAATCAGCCCCATGAGCAGGAAGACCGAGCCCATCCCCGGAAGCGCGGTGATAAAGCCCTCGACCACCCGGCGCAGGGAGGGCGCCACCGAGACCACCCGCAACAGCCGCAAGATGCGCAGCGCCCGCAACACGCTGAGCCCTTGGGCGGTGGGGATCAGAGCCACCCCCACAATGATGAAATCAAAGATATTCCAGCCATTGCGGAAAAACCGCAGGCGTTGGGCGTAGAATTTCAGCGCGATTTCCAGCACGAACACGCTCAAGCATAGGCGATCGACCAGCTTGATGAACCCGCCTGCCGCCTCCATCGCCTGTGTCGAGGTTTCCAATCCCAAAAACACTGCATTGACCAGGATCACCACTAAGATCCCGTTGCGCACCCAGCTTTTGTCCAACCAAGCCGCTACTGTTTCACGCCGTGTCACACCATGCCCCGTTTTTAACGCCCGTCACGCTGGGGCATGTGGCAAGCCCGCGA
>JAOXSB010000140.1 GCA_025800345.1 Mangrovicoccus sp.
GAAACTCCGGTTAACCTGACCTCTCGCCAGAAAGAGCTTTTGCGTGAGTTTGATGATTTGGGTGAGGACAACCATCCGGAATCAAAAAGCTTTTTCTCATCCGTAAAATCCTTTTGGGATGGGATGAAGAACTAAAAACCGAGCCGTTCCGATAGGGGCGGCCCGTGTGTTTTCGGGGGCTCTGCCCCCGTCGCCCCTTGGGCGCCTCCCCCGGGATATTTCTAGCCAGATGAATAGAGGATCCTGTACTTCATCTGGCTGAAAATATCCCGGAGCGCGAGGCAGAGCCTCGCTGAATCCTGAGCGTGCCATGTTTTACGTCCGTTGGGGCTATAAAACTAAACCGAATAAGACTTGATTTTTTCCAACTGCCCTGAGATTGTCCGCGCCAACCGTTGGGGTGCCCTGATCAAAGGGCTGAGAGGCGCAAGCGCTAACCCATCGAACCTGATCCGGGCAATTCCGGCGTAGGGAACGGTCTAAAGCAAACAGACGTTTTCCATGCCCGGTTGCCCAAAATAGATGGAGCAACGACGTGGCACCCATTGCCTTGACCATAGCAGGATCCGACAGCGGCGGCGGCGCGGGCATTCAGGCCGATCTCAAGGCGATGTCGGCTTTGGGTGT
>JAOXSB010000157.1 GCA_025800345.1 Mangrovicoccus sp.
GGTGGATTCCATCAGCGTCCAGGAACCCGCGTCCTGATAGCCGATTTTCATGCCTTCTTCCCAATAAGCGCCATGGGGCGAGGGGGCCATGCGCCATTTCGGGTTGCCATCATCATCCAGCACGGCCGCCGCATCATCGCCCACCATGGCGGCGGTGAAAGCGGTGTACCAGAACATCTGCTGGGCGATATTGCCCTGGGCAGGCACTGGACCGGCTTCGGAGAAGGTCATGCCAGCAGCTGCGGGGGGCGAGTATTTTTGCAGCCATTCGATGGCTTTGGTCACCGCATAGACACCGGCAGGGCTGTTGGTGGCGCCGCCGCGGGCAACACAAGAGCCCACAGGCTGGGAGTTTTCGTTCACACGAATGCCCCATTCATCCACGGGCAGACCATTGGGCTCGCCCACATCGCCCATCCCGGCCATGGACATCCACGCATCGGTGTAGCGCCAGCCCAGCGAGGGGTCTTTTTTGCCGTAATCCATATTGCCAAAGACTTCGCCTTCGACACCCAGGTGGCTCAGATCGCGGCCAGTGAAAAATTCTGCGATATCTTCATAAGCCGACCAATTCACCGGCACGCCGAGATCATAGCCATAAGCGGCTTTGAAATCTTCCATATTCTTGGCGTCGGTGAACCAATCATAGCGGAACCAATAAAGGTTCGCGAATTGCTGATCGGGCAGCTGATAGAGCTTGCCATCAGGGCCGGTGGTGAACTGGATGCCGATGAAATCGTCCAGATCCAGGCTGGGCAGGGTCACATCTGCGCCTTCGCCCGCCATCCAATCGGTCAGATTGCGCGCTTGTTGATAGCGCCAATGGGTGCCGATCAGATCGGAGTCGTTGATATAGGCGTCATAGATGTTTTCGCCCGATTGCATCTGGGTTTGCAGCTTTTCAACCACATCGCCTTCGCCGATCAGATCATGGGTGATCTTAATGCCGGTGATCGCCGTAAAGGCCGGGGCCAGTACTTTGGATTCATATTCATGGGTGGCGATGGTTTCGGAAACCACGCGGATATCCATGCCTTGGAAGGGCTGGGCCGCATCCACGAACCATTGCATTTCGCCTTCTTGCTCTTCGCGAGAAAGCACAGAGACATCGCCGATTTCGGAATCGAGGAACGCTTTCGCGGCCTCCATATCCGCAAATGCGGGTGTTGTGGCCAGCAGCGCGAGCGCCGTGGTCGAGGTGAGTAGACGGTTCATTTAAGCCTCCCTTAATTGAGAACCGGTGCTTTTTTTATTCTTTTGGGGCGCCGGGATCTAACGCCCCGGTCGCTCATTAAACCCAGCGGAAAACCGCGGCCGCGTAAAGGGCACAAATGCCCAAAGCGTAAGGTTGTGGGTAATCAGTAAGGCCCAGCCAGGCCAAATTGATGAAGGCCGAGCCCAATAGTGTGATGAAGAGCCGATCGCCACGGGTGGTTTCGATCTGCAAAATACCCACCCGCGGGGTTTCAGGGAATTTGATCGCCAAAATGGTGAAGGTGATCAGCAGGCAGGCGATGGTGGCGAAAAACGCCGCCGTGGGCCATGTCCAAGCCATCCATTCCATGGCCGTTATTCCTCCGTCTCTGACAAAATCAAGGTCTCTGGGATGTCGCGTTTCCATTTGGTGCCGAAGTAAATAGGCACTTCAAAGGATACCTTTTGAGATGACTGCTTGTTAGCTTCTGCATTAGCCTCAGCGAACTGAAGTACCCTAAGGCCCCCGCTTGCTTTTGAGTCCACTAACACCTGAATTTCAAAGTTCACGCTCGTCTTTTCACGGGTGTTTTCTTCATCGATACTCGAGGGGGCAATCGCGGTGCTGGATTGCTCCCCAGCTTCCTCCACTCCACGAATGATCTCGAGTAACGTTTCACGAATAAAGTCACCTACCTTCATCAGACACGCCCCATGGCAAAGCCTTTGGCGATGTAATTGCGCACGAAATAGATCACGAGCGCGCCGGGCACGATGGTGAGGATACCAGCCGCCGCCAGCACGCCCCAATCTACCCCTGCCGCGCCGACGGTGCGGGTCATGGTAGCGGCGATGGGTTTGGCATCGACGCTGGTCAGGGTGCGGCTGAGCAGCAATTCCACCCAAGAGAACATGAAGCAGAAGAAAGCCACCACACCAATGCCCGAGGCAATCAAGGGCATAAAGATCTTCACGAAGAACTTCCCGAAGCTATAGCCATCGATATAGGCGGTCTCGTCGATC
>JAOXSB010000055.1 GCA_025800345.1 Mangrovicoccus sp.
CCATATGCCGCCCCAGCCAGGGCCTGAGCAGTTCAGCTTTTGGGATTACCAAGCGGGGGCATGGAACCGCAATGATGGGATTCGCATCGATCATTTGCTGCTGACACCGCAAGCGGCGGATTTGTTGCAAGAGGTGCAGATTGATAGCGAGATCCGCGGCCGGGAAAAACCATCTGACCATGTGCCCGTTTGGATTGATCTGGCCGCTTAAAACACGAAGCGTTTAGCCCGTGCCCATGATCCGGCGCACGTAATTCTGGGTCTCGCGATAGGGCGGCACACCATTGTGCTTTTTCACTGCGCCCGGCCCGGCATTATAAGCCGCCAAAGCCAAGCGCCAGCTTTTGAAAGTGCGGTATTGCTGTTTCAGATAACGCGCGCCGCCTTCCAGATTTTGCTTGGGATCATGGGGGTTGACCCCCAAGGAGCGCGCGGTTTGCGGCATCAGCTGCGCCAGACCGATGGCGCCTTTGGGGCTTTTGGCCTTGGCGTTCCAAGCGCTTTCTTGTTGTACCAAGCGAACGAACAGCTCTTCGGGCACCCCATGGCGCCGGGCCGCTTGCTTGGCCATATCCAGATACTGACCGCGATATTTCACCACCAGGGTTGAGCTTTGCCCGGGCAAGAACAGCTTGCCATCAAATTTGCTATCAGGCTGGAGCCGCGAGGAATAAGAATATTGCGAGGCCCCGCGACGGTCGAGAAAATCGGTCTGTTTAAGGAAAATCCGTTCGCGTTCTTGGGAAGCAGCGATGCCCGGCAGAGCAAACCCCATCGCCAGGGACAGGACCAATCCAGCTTTCAATGCCCGCATAGACCTTCCTCCATCGGAGCGTTTCGGCGCTCGCATTAAGGGTGTCATTAGCGATTTTTCGCCGCCCTATCCACCCCTATCGCGGCGTTGCTGGCGCTTACCCACAAGCGGTTGCTTTTCGAGCACGCAAAGCTGGGCTAGGCTGCGCCAAATCGAACAATCGGAGAGAGACATGGCTGGGTCCGTGAACAAAGTCATCTTGGTGGGAAATTTGGGACGCGACCCGGAAGTGCGCAGTTTCCAAAATGGCGGCAAGGTGGTGAATCTGCGTCTGGCCACATCAGAGCGCTGGCGCGACCGCAACACTGGCGAGAATCGCGAACGCACTGAATGGCATTCAGTGGCGATTTTTTCCGAGCCCCTGGCCCGGGTGGCCGAACAATATCTGCGCAAAGGCTCAAAGGTCTATATCGAAGGCCAGCTTGAAACCCGCAAATGGCAGGATCAATCGGGCCAGGACCGCTATTCCACCGAAGTGGTGCTGCGCCCTTATAAAGGCGAGTTGACCATGCTGGATGGGCGCGGCGAAGGCGGCGCAGGGGGTGGCGGCTTTGGCGGCGGCTCGGGCGGCTATAGCAGCGGCGGCGGGGATTATGGTGGCAGTTCTGGCGGCGGCGATTACGGCGCCCCTGCAGGGGCTGGCGCACCCTCGCGCGATCTGGATGATGACATTCCGTTCTAAGCCGATGCCGCAAAGCGAGTCTTGAAATGGGGCGTGCCTTAGGCGCGCCCTTTTTCGTTGGGCTCCGTTGGGCAGCACGGGACAGAGCGAAAAATCAACTTACCCACAGCTTTGTTAAGGGAATACGACAAACCCGCAAAACCGGTGTTGACACCCCCCCGAGCAAATCTTATCAGCCCCCCACGACACCTGCCCAGGTGGCGGAATTGGTAGACGCGCTAGCTTCAGGTGCTAGTGTCCGTATGGACGTGGAGGTTCGAGTCCTCTCCTGGGCACCAAGTCATTTTCATATAAATGGCTTTGTTTTCAAAATCTTCCATAAAATTCTTAAAGTGCATCTCACCTAGATCAGGTGACCTCACATGCGGTTTTACTATCCCGCAACTCGGATGCGCAGGCCAGTTTTGCGCCCCCATGCCAAGCCTAGTTTTCGCCGCTTTGCCTCATATCTCATATCTGGTGATCTGCGCTAAGATATGATTTGTGGCCCCAGCCGCTTGTTCAAAACGATTGAGATTTTGGTACCATGACCGCGACCCCCGCGCCGAAAGCGCAGCGCTTTCGCCCCTCGCCCGACCATCAACGCGATCTGCGCCACGCCTTTGGCAGTTTCGCCACTGGGGTCACTGTGA
>JAOXSB010000164.1 GCA_025800345.1 Mangrovicoccus sp.
GAAATCCATCGGGGCAGCCCGGTGCGGGTGGATACCGATGCGGCCCAGATCCAGGCGGATTACCTGCTGCTGAACTGCAATGGCTATCTGGGCGGGCTGGTGCCAGAGGTCGCGGCGCGGGTGATGCCCATCAATAATTACATCATCGCCACCGCGCCCTTTGATCGTGCAGATCAAGAGGCATTGATCGCAGGCAATTGCGCTGTGGCCGATAGCAAATTCGTGGTGAATTATTTCCGGTTTTCCGAGGATCGCCGGCTGCTTTTTGGCGGCACGGAAAGCTATGGCTACCGCTTTCCCAGTGACATTGCAGGGGCCGTGCGCCGACCGATGGCGCAGATTTTCCCACAGCTCAAAGGGGTAAAGATCGATTACGCTTGGGGGGGCAGTTTGGCGATCACCATGAACCGGATGCCCCATTTTGCCCGGCTGTCGGGCAATATCCTTAGCCTATCGGGTTATTCCGGGGCGGGGGTGGCCATGGCAACCTTGGCGGGGCAAATCGCGGCAGAAGCGATCGCTGGGCAGGCAGAGCGGTTTGATCTGATGGCGAAGGTGACAAGCCCTGTTTTTCCCGGCGGGCAGGCGCTGCGCCATCCGCTCTTGGTGCTGGCGATGCTTTGGTACAGTTTGCGCGACCGGCTATAACCCCCGCCATGCCCAGGCCTCAATGGGCGAGAGCGGTTTTCAGGCGCGGTTGCGTGCGCAGCGGCAAGCCCATAAACAGA
>JAOXSB010000179.1 GCA_025800345.1 Mangrovicoccus sp.
GGCTGTCGCTTTTGGCTTTGGGCAGGGGCGCGGCCAGATGCTCCACTGGGTGCTGCTGGCGCATATCCCGCAGCCAATCCTCAAAACTATCGTCGCGAACATCAAAGCCTTCAAGAAAATCCCGCCCCGCCTGGCGAAAGCTGCACCCAGGGTCCAGATCGGTTTCCACCCGCGCCGTATCCAGCCACACATCGGCCCGATCAGCGCCGAGCAGATCCGCATGAAAGCCCAGTTGATCTCGAATATCGCTGAGCGCTTGACGCAGACTGCGGCTGGCCCGCTCCTGCGTGCGATCGCTCCATAATTTGGATTCCAACCAGCGCCGCCCACGGCGCATTTCCGGGGCCGCCGCAATCAAAGCCAGAACAGCACGGGCATTCACCCCACGGGGGGTGATATCCCTCCCCTGCGGGCAGAGGATGGAAAACGAACCAAAAAGCGCAATCCGAAAAGACCCAGCCATCCTTAAAGCCTAAAGAGTGAAACCCCAAAGTCCATAGGGCCGTTGGAACGCAAATACCAGCCAGCGTCCTTGCACGGTGAAATATTTCGACTCTGAATTCGCTTGATTTGGACACCGCATTTATTGTCAGAATTTTAGGCAAGACCGATATTCGAAGTTAATCTTATTTTTGGGAGAATGTTATGGCGGGACGAGCTGGAAGAGCTGGGCGTGCAGGCCGGGCGGGTCGGGCCGGACGTGCGGGGCGCGCTGGCCGCGCTGGTCGGGGCGATACTGTATTCGAAGAATTCGGCCTCAGCGCCGCGTTGCTCAGCACCCGCGAAGGGATCTTACCATATTGGCCAGGGACCGCAGACGCGGTTGCGCCGCTACAGATTGGAGATGAATTCCAGCGGCTGAAAGCCCTGGCCGAGATCCCCCGAGAAGTGGTGATTGATGACCGGCTGTTTTATCGCTTTCGCCCAGAGCCAATGGGGGCCGCCCAAGGCCGTGTGATCAGCTCTGAACTCGCGCCCGATCCCGGCGGCGCAGCGGGCAGCGCCGGATCACTGGTGACATTGAACTGCCCCAACACCACCTTTTTCCGCGAACAATTGGCCAAACTGGCAAGCCTGGCGGATCTGCGCGACGACCGGTTCGACGAGATCGAGGTTCAGCTAGAGGATATCACATCCTTCTTTGCCTCGGTGCTGCAACTCGATCCCGTGCGCTCCACTTGGATCTTAGAGTTGCTCGAAGCGGTGGTCCGGCTCTGCGGTTATATCGAATTCCCCCTCAAATTTCATTTCGACGTGCCCAGACCGGCAGAGTTTTCAAGCCGCGTGATGCCAATGATCGCCACCCCGACCCATGGCAGCTGGCCCTCGGGCCATGGCACGGAATCCTTTGCCCTGGCCACGGTTTTGGCCGGGCTGCTCTACCATTTGCCGAAACTGGACAAAGACGGGAAAATGGCCCCGGCGGGCGCCGGGGTTTTTTCCATGATGAACGCCAGCGCGGTCCCCGACAGCCCTGAACAAGTCTTGTTGCGTGTGGCCATGCGGATCGCCGATAACCGCGCCATCGCCGGGGTGCATTTTCCCCATGATGGCATCGCTGGAGCGGCGATTGGCATCTCGCTGGGCGAGGCATTGGTGAATTATCTGGGCGGGGCCACAGAGACCGGCACCTATACGCTGCGGGTGCCCTCCGGTGGCGGAGCCTCAGAAGACGCGGATATGAGCACAAAGACACTGCTAGGCTTGTTCAAACCGGATCAGACCCGCGCCTTTGTGGTGCAAGACGCCGCAAATCGCGACCCGCTGTTGCGCGCAATCTGGAGCCGCGCCATTCAAGAGATGGAGCGCGCGAAATTATAAACCTGGCACCATCGCCCTTGCTCCGGCCCTAAGGGCGATCCCGCCGCGCCGGAGTATCAAGCACGGTGGCACCGCCCAACCGATCGACATAGCTATGGGGCGGCGTGCCCTTGGCCAGCGCGGTGATCCGATCGCGGCTCAAGCTGGCCGACGCCGTGCTGCTGCCCGAAAGCCGGGTGGTGCTCGCGGAAAAAAGCCCAGCGGCGCGCAATCCAAATTCCGAGGTATGGGTTTCCGACAGCGCGCTGGCACTGGGCGCGGGCGCCGCGGTCCAATCCCCTCCTGCCGCCGCGTAGCTGGCCGGGCGAATATCATCACCAGCCTCAACTTCCCCAGGGCGCACCAGCGCCCCGCCCGCGCTGTGAAACTGGTCATGGGGCACGCTGGCATAGGCGGATTGGCTGCCGTGATGGGTGATCGGCCCTGCGGTGCCCAACGCGGAAAAATCCCGCCAGTGCGGGTTCCAATCATGGGCATTTGGGTGATCAAGCCGCGCCTGTCGCGCCCCGATTTGCCGCCTATAGACCGCATCATCGCGCTGCACTTGAATGCTCAAAGCAACCGCCGCCCCGCCGGTATTTTTCACCGACACATCCCAACGCCCGGCCGGGGCCGTCAGATCCTTGGGCGAGAACCCCACCGTGGGGGCAAAGGCAAGGGTCAGATAAGCAGGCTCAGCCCGCCCATCCCAGATTTTGCGCGCCCCGATATGATAGAGCCGCGCCATAAGGCTTTTGTCTTGGCGCTTGAAAGACACATGTTTGCCTGCGGGCACTTGGGCGGTGTAGCGACCGCCATCGGGCGCGGTCAGCGTCACTTCCAGGGTTTCGAGATCTTGCCCGTCATCCTCCAGACGCAGTTCCACAAAACTCGGCGTGCGATCATCAAAGGCCAATCGCAAATCAAACGCCGCCGCCTGATCTGGCTCAAGACAGCGCCGGGCGATCAAATTATCCTCATAAGCGCTGCCAAAGGGCATGAGCAAATCCACCGCTCCGGGCAGCCGGTCAAGCTCTCGGGCGATCTGCTGTTCTAGGAAAGACCGGCCATTTTTCGGCCCGGCCACAATGCCAAGGCTGGCATTAATCACCAAACGCTCGGCCAGTTTGTCATGGGCGAATGTGGTATATAGCAACCAGCGCAGGGCCTGAAGGAAATGGGTCTGAAGCCGCGTGCCAGAGGTGTCATCAAAGGATTGCGGCGGAAGCTGCACCCCAAGCAAGGGCACATCGCGCATATCGGCCTGCTCAGGATCGCTCAGATCCGCCCCCGCGGTCAGATCCATGATCGGCGTGCCGTGGCTATTCACATGGCGCAAACTATGCCGCGTGCCCGGGCCATAGATCTGCCCCGCCAAATGGCTATAGCTTTCCTCTTCGCTTTCAATGCGGGTCTGGCACAGCATTTCTTGGATCTGCTCCTGCTCCAAAACCTGCCCGATTTGCATCTGTGATGCGCCCTGGCGCCGGGCCAATGCCTGGACCCAAAAAGCCACAAAACGGGTTTGCTGTGGCGCCGCTCGGAACCGCCCATTGAGAAAGCCAATCCCATCATCAATCACCGCAGCGGCGATCGGGGCCGGCCCATGATCTGGCGCCTCCGCCCGTGCCAATGGCGTGGCGGCCGCAACGGGCTGGCCCGCAGCCGTCACCAAAGCCCCTGCCGCCAAAACCTTAAAGCTCTTTTCAAACGGGGTTTTCTTCTTGCGCCGGTAACGGCGATACAAAAATGCCTCCACCGGCTGGCCCGGGGCCCGCGCCCAAAGATTATAATCCCGCTCGAACGGATCAAAACGAATGCCCTTTGTGGCAGCGGCAGCGTCGAAAAACGCCTCGGTGGAGATCGCCCGGCCCTTCGAGCGCACAAAGATTGGCTCCCAAAGCGGCGCATCCGATACCTTGGGCGATGCACCTTTGGCGGCTTTGCCCAAAGCCATATGGGCCCCAGTCAATTCCGCGGCCCAATCGAGATAGCCATTCCATCCTTTAGTTTTCTTAGGCCGCATCGGAAATCTCCTCTCAAATGCCCCAAGACTGGCATCAGACGACGCGAGGGGTCAACAGATGGTTCTGTCACAAACTTATCCGTTAGCTGAGGACAGGCCCATCTGGCGGGATGGCATTGCCAACTTGTTTTCGTCAGTCTGCGAGTTGCTTTAATTTTGGCGGTCAGGCGGTCATCTCGGTGGTATATCCTTTCCAAAGGTCGAAGGCGTCAGAGCGGGTGTGACGGTCGGATTTGGCGGAGAGCCGATAGCGGCGGGGACAGAAGATGACGTTTATCTGGTCATGGTCGGCCAGAAACCTCTGCGCTTGGCCGGGCGATTTGAACCGGCCGGTTAAAGCACCCGACCTTTAACCTGAATCGTGAGGGATTCCCATGAGTGTTGATTGGTGATTCATCCTGTTTGAGAGGATGGATCATGTCAGCACCTTTGCCGGATGCGCTGCGGGCGCGGTTTCAGAAGTTGATTGAGGAAGGGTTAAGCGGGCGCGCGGCTGCGTTGCGTCTGAAGCTTTCAACCGCTACCGGAGCGCGGTGGGGTCTTGCGGTCCGGCGCACGGGACAGGCCAGAGCTGCGCCTCAGGGCCGCCCTCGCGGCAAGGGCAAGCTTGACCCGCATCGCGCCCTTCTGCTCGAATTGATTGATCAGGACGGCGATATGACCATGCCGGAACTGGCCTGTGCGCTTGCAGATGCGACCGGTGTTCAGGCGCACCCGGATGCGATTGGCCGGTTCCTGCGCAAACTCGGGTTTACCTATAAAAAAAGACATTGGTCGCGACCGAGCGACGCCGTGCAAAGGTAAGAAAGCAGCGCGACCATTGGTTCAAACACCGCCTGCCAGCGATCTCGGCCCGACCCGATCGCGTTGTCTTCATTGACGAAACCTCTGTCAAAACCAACCTGCCCCGCCAGCGAGGGTGGTCACAGCGGGGCACGCGGCTGGTCATGGATGCGCCCTTTGGGTCCTGGGGCACACAGACCTTCATCGCGAGCCTCGACACCAACGCGCTGATTGCACCCTGGGTCATCAAGGGCGCAATGGATGGCCCCGCCTTCGCGGCAAATGTCGAAAAAGTGCTGGCGCCGGAACTGGACCCCGGCACGATCGTTATTCTGGACAACCTCGCCACTCACAAGAACTCTGAAGCCGCCAGAGCCATGCCTAATGCAGGATGCTGGTTCCTGTTCCTTCCTCCATAAAGCCCCGACCTCAACCCGATCGAGATGGCGTTCTCAAAACTCAAAGCGCACCTGCGCAGGATCGGCGCACGAACCTTCACTGACATGTTCCAGGCTCTCACAGAAATCTGCGATCTCTACGCGCCCCAAGAATGCTGGAACTACTTCAAGGCTGCCGGATATGCCTCAGGTTAATGTCAAAACGCTTTAAAGGGCTTCCGCTTTCCGCGAAGGCCCGTGCTCGGGCCCCCGCCGGTTTCTCAGTCCAGCAATTTTCTGGGGTGGTTACTTGGCCGGTTTGATTTTCCGCCGGCGGAACCGCAGCCCTTGGATGGTTTTCAAGCTTCTGAACATGAAATTATCCCAGGGCGGTGCTACGAAACTGGCCGCATCAATCTTGCCTTTGCGCACAACGCCTTTGGCTTTGGAGAAGTTCAGGAAGCCTTCTTTGCCGTGGTAATGGCCCATGCCCGATGGGCCGATGCCGCCGAAGGGAATATCATCAGCCCCAACATGGCTCACGGTGTCATTGATGCAGACCCCGCCGGAATGGGTGCGCTTGGTCATCTCGCCGGCGCGGTCCTTGTTCCAATCGAAATAATAGAGTGCCAAGGGCCGGTCGCGACCGTTCACATAGGCGATGGCCTCGTCCAGCGTGTCATAGGGAACTATGGGCAGGATCGGGCCAAAGATCTCGTCTTGCAGCACCAACATGTCATCGCTCGCCCCAAGAACCATTGTCATGGGCATTTTGCGTGTGCCGCTGAGATCTTCGGATTTGGGGTTGATCGGGCGAATTTCTGCGCCTTTTTCTTTTGCATCCAGCAACACCGCCTCAAGCCGCGCTTTTTGGCGCTCTGTGATAATGGCGGTGTAATCCTTGTTGTCGCGCAACTCTGGATAGCGTTTGGCGACGATTGCGGCATAGGCGCTGGCAAAGGCTTCGACTTTGCCGCGGGGACACAGGACATAGTCGGGCGCTACGCAGATCTGGCCCGCATTGAAGCATTTGCCAAAGGCGATGCGCGCGGCGGCTTCTTCCATGGGGAAGTCATCATGCACGATGGCCGGGGATTTGCCGCCCAGTTCCAGCGTAACCGGCGTAAGGTTTTCTGCTGCGGCTTTCATCACGATCCGGCCCACTTGGGTGGATCCGGTAAAGACCAGATGATCAAAGGGCAGGGCGGTAAAGGCGGTGGCCACTTCCACCCCGCCAGTGACCACGGTTACCTCGTCCTCGTCATAAAGCGAGGCGATGATCTCTTTGAGCAGATCGCCCGTGGCTGGTGCAAATTCCGATGATTTCAGCATGGCCCGGTTGCCCGCTGCCAAGGCTCCAACCAGCGGCGAGAGCGCCAGGAAGATCGGGAAATTCCAGGGCACCACGATGCCGATCACGCCCAGAGGCTGATATTGTACCTGCACGCTGGCGGGCATGACCGTCAAAGGCACATGACGGTTTTGCGGCTTCATCAGCTTTTTCAGACGCTTGCGGTAATAGCCGATGCCATCCAGCAAGGTCATAATCTCGGCCAATTCGGTTTCGGCCGGAGCACGGTTGGAGAAATCTTGGCTGATCGCGGCGATGATGCGCGCGCGATTGTCGAGCAGAGCGTTATGCAACTTGTCCAAACGTTCGATCCGTTTGGCATGGCTAGGATAGGGATCGGCAAGGCAGGCCTTTTTCTGGGCCAGCAACAGAGCCTCGAGATCGGGCGCGTTTTCTTCGGCAATCTTCAGATGCGGGGCAGCCATGATGTTACTCCAAAATTTGGTGGGCGGCCTTAGGTCCGCCATATCCTTATGCGAGTTGCGCGATGCCTATCGACGCGTGAAGGGCGTTTTTGCGGTCAAGCCAATCGTCCTCTTCGCCAGGCGGCGGCAAGATCATTCCACCTTCTACGACCCAATGGGGCTCTACACCAATCAATGTCAGCAAGACCTGGGGTAATTCAAGCGAGGCTGCCTTCGCGACACCTTCGTGCATTTGCTTGTGCAAACGGTCATAAAGATCAGCGGTGCGATCCCCGCCCACGCGCAGATTGCCATTCACCCCCAGCGTGGTGCCGCGGCGCATATGATAGCCGGTCATGAAGACCACATTCACAAATTCAGTGGGCGCGCCGGTCAAGCCGCAATGCACATCAGTGATAACCTGGGCAATGTCGAAACGGGTCTGTTCGGGAAAGGGTTTCTTCGAAGCAAGCGTATAAAGTGGCATCAAGGCCCTCCCTTACTGATTAAACTGGGTGATCATCACCCCATGGCGCATTCTCGATAGAAACGCGCGGGTCAAAAGCTTGGTCAGATAGCTGATTTTGCCATAGGTGGAAAACCGGGTGAGATTGGCTTTGAGGATCGCCGAGTAGCGCGATTGATCAAAGGCCCCTACGGAAAGCTGATCAGGATGCTGGCCTGTAACCTGGCGCCATTCGCCTTCCAGCGTGGTGAGAAAGCGCTCGCGGGTTTCTTTGTCGAATCCATCGGGTACTTCGAGCGTCACTGTGGATGACCGCGACCATCTCCGGTCGGTGATGGTATGTTGCTTGGCAGCAATGTTCCAAATGATGGTCAGTTTCTCTGGGCCGATGAATTGCGCATAGTTGCGGCGCACGACGGCTTCGAGTTCTTTGATCTGCTCCAGCGAGATCTGACCTTCTTGGATAGCAATAATAGATCGCATGTCGTCCTCCCATGCAAAACATGGCGAAGGGCATTTGAAATGCCGATGACAGTTTGGGCCATTGTATTGACATTTTCGGCCAATCCACCGATGATTTTGCGATGCAAGACCCAAACCAACCACGCTCGCCGGCCAGTATTCGCATCTTATGCGAAGCCGCGCCGGATTATGGCGTGCAGCCAGGGCAATGCCTTGAGGGGATGGGGGTCAAGCTTTTTGAGCTTTATGCGGCCGGCACCACGGTCACGATCAGTGACGAGGTGCGCGCGATCGAGAATTTCTTGCGTTATGCGCCCAAACGCTCTGGGCTGGGGGTCGAAATTGGCCGCCGCTACCGGCCCGAAGTGTTCGGCATTTGGGGCTATGCGATCCTCAGCAGCCCGACCTTACGCGCGGGGATTCAAACGGCAATTGACTACGCCAACCTGTCTTTTGTCATTGCCCGGCTTGGTATTGATGAAAGCCAAAGCCCGCCTTTGGTGAGCTTTGATACAAGCGGGCTGTCCAGCGCCGCCAAAGGTTTTATCCTAGAGCGCCATATCACCGTTTTGACGAATTTCCGCGAGCAGATCCTGCCCATGCTCGCGGTGTCTCAGTATTATTTCAAAACCACGATCACCGATCCTGAATTCGAAAAAGCCATCAAAGAGATGTTGGGCATCAAGGTGGCATTGGGCTGCGATGTGGATGGGTTTGTCATGCGCGAAGAGCTGCTCGACATGCCTTTGCCGACCTCGGACCCCAAAGCCTTGGAATATTGTCTGGATCAATGCCGGGCGACTTTGCGCAGCGAGGCGCAAAGTCAAACGCCCTGGGCGGAAAAAGTGCGCGATGCCTATCTGGCCCAAGTTGGCACCCCGCCCAGTATCGCTCAGGTTGCGGCGGGTTTGCATGTGTCCGAGCGCACGTTGCGCCGACGTTTGGCCCAAGAGGGCACCAGTTTTCGCGATCTTTACACCGAGGCGCGGCTTTCTATCGCCTATGAGCTGCTTAAAACCACCGGGCTCACGGTTGCGGCGGTGGCGTGGCGCACGGGCTATTCCGAACCCTCAAGCTTTGTGCGGGCCTTTTCCAGACGCTATGGGCATCCACCGGGCAAGATCAAACGCCAAGGCCAAGTGGCCTAGGCAGTGGCGACCCGTTTGATGTTCCACGCGATCAACCCGGCGGTTTCACGCAAGATCGCTTCGCGGTTCGCATTGGGCACGTCCAGCGCATATTCGATCACCGAATAGCCCAGCTCTATGCTGAGCCGCATGGTTTGCAGCAATGGCTCAGCCTGGCTGCCGGGAAATTGCTCTAGTAGCACTTTGGTGACTTCTTCGGCGATCAAATCATGCGAGCGGGTGCGCACATCACATAGGGCCGGGGTGGCGTGCAGCGCCCGCAAGATCCAGCGCCCGCCGGTGATTTCCTCGGTCAGTTCCAATTGCTGCTTGAGCGATTGATAGATGGTGTCTTCAAGATCCGCGCCGTCAAGCGATTGCCCGTAAAGCAAGCGCAGCCCGCTATTTTGCGATTCCATCAGCTCTTCGCCAAGCTCGGTCATAATCGCGTATTTATTAGGGAAATAGCGATAAAGCGCCGGCGGGGTTAGCCCGGCTTTCTTGCAGACCAGATTGGTGGACAGCCGTTCAAAACCGACCTCTTCCAAAAGCTCTGCCGCCGCTGCCAGGATCAGGCGAATGGTTTTCTGCCCGCGGGATTGTTTGGGGTCCTTGCGACGTTGTAGATCGGTTTCGATTACGGTCATTGCCTCATGCCGATGTGGAAAACGGGGACCACCTGTCATAGATAGTCTTTCCATCATATATGACGATATCGCCAAATTGCAGCAACACTGCTTCACTTTGTGTTGGGCGCAGGAAAACAAACTCATCTGGCGCTATCTGGGTGGCGGCCCCGCCCGTGAGCAGCTCTTGGTTCGATGAACGCCCGTAAAGCCCGTTATAGGCAAGTCCGGGGGGGTCAACCGGCAGGGCTTTCCAATAGCCTCCATGGATGAAAATCCCCCGCGCGAGATTGGGGTTTAGCGCCCGGCGCAGCGGGTCCAGCGGCTCTAGGATCGGGATTTGCACCTGCGGCAGCACCTTCAGCGCCGGGCTGGCGATAAACAGCGCCGGGCGATAGGCGCTCAGCAGATCCGTGTCGAAATCCGTCGGTTTGACCAAAGCTGAGCCCACCGCGAGCTCATTGGCGATCTGGTTGTCTTGATACAGCCGGAATGTGGGGCTGCCCGCGGTGTTGCGCACCGCCAGATCCTGGGGCGCGATGCCGGTGATTTCTTGGGTCATTTTCAGGGCCGCATCATAAAGCCCCATGGCCTTGGCGTGCGCTTTATCGCGCCAGCCAAACGCGGTGGGGGCTTTGGCCAGATGCGCTTCATAGCCCATAAACCCGCTCAAGCGCAGCAGCGGCGCGTCCGTGATATGGTGCAGCGCGGCGGCCAGATCCGGGCCAGGGGCAAAGCCCCCGCGATGCAGCCCCACATCCAATTCCAGCGCGATATTCAGCACCTCACCGCGGGCCTCAGCCAAAGCGTTATAGGCTTGCAAACGTTCGGTGCTGTCGATGAGCCAATGGATTTGCCCCGCCTGCGCTTGCGGGGTGGCCGTATCGAAAAACCGTGCTGCCGCCGCCACCGGCAGAGGTTTTCCCAATAGCTGATCGGCTTTGGGGTCCAGCGCCGCCACTTGGTGCAGCATCGCGCCGTTGAAGGTCATAAAGCGATGACTGTTCAACTCTTGGCGCACCAGCGTCAAAATTTCAGGCACGGGCAAGGATTTTGCCACGATGCGCAGCGCCAGGCTCGCGGGCAGATCCGCTTTCAACTGCGCAATATTTTGCAGCAAAATCTGACGGTCGAGCACCAGGCAAGGGGCGCTGATCCCGGCGGTTTGCAGCGCCTTTTGCAGCGCTAGAAAATAGCTTTGGCGGGGGCCACTGTGATCTGTGCGGAACATAAGAACCCTGTTCTTTGGCGCCAGAGCGCGGGGTTAGCGGCGCAGGTCTTTGGGCGAACGCCCGGTCCAGCGTTTGACCGCGCGGGACAGGGTGCTTTGCTCGCTAAAGCCTAAGCAATCGGCGATGCTGTTCAAGGACATGGTGGAATGTTCCAGCAAATGCATGGCCCGGTCCCGCCGGGCGCAATCAAACAGCTTGCTGAAACTGGTGCATTCATTGGCCAAACGCCGTTGCAAGCTGCGTGGCTCCAGCCCCAATTGCCGGGAAATCCGCCCGATCTCCACATCAGAGAATTCCGCATGCTGCCAGATCTGCCGGGAGACTTGCTCGGCGGTAGAAACGCCCGCGCTGGCCCGCAGTTTTCCCAGCATGTCGATCACCGGCTTGGCTTGGGCCGGGTCATTCACGCCGATTTTGCGATCTAGGATTTCCGCATCAAAGGCATAGCCAAAACAGGGGGCATCGTGATTGATCGGCAGGCTCAAGCTTTTTAGCGAAGACAGGCAGGCGCGATCAGGGCAGTGCAATTCGATCACGTGTTCGCGTGATCCCAAAAGGCTTTCGTGGATATGCAGCAGATAGAACAGGCTTGAGAGCTTTTCTTGCAATCCGACCCCTTGGCTTGGCAAAAAGCTAAAGCTCAGCGTGGCGCAATGCCCGTCGCCTTCCGCCAAAGACAGCACCAGGGCATTGGTATAGATGTCAAAGCTCTGGGTGATGATCTCGATCGTGTCCCGTAGGCTCAGGCCCAATTGTGGCACCAAGGAGAGATAGCCCAGCAATTCGAGCGATTGCCGTTGAGCCATGATGCGGCCCAATTCCGGCTCGTTCCATTTCTCGGCGCATTTCTCCAGCAGGTCGCAATAGCTCAGGTAATCCACGCGATCGAGCGCGCCGCCAAAAAGATTGATATCATAGCCCTCAGCCACGGCCTCCACATAGAAGTTTTGCCCAAGCTCTTCGGAAAGGGTTTGCAGCATGTCCAGGGCACGGGCGCTGATATAATAGGGGCTGGCCATGGTTTACGCCCCAACAGAGAGCTTGACCGCATGGGCCACCAGCACCCCAAGGTAATTGCCCAGCACATAGCCAATGATGGCCACGGCGATGCCGGGCATCACGATCTCGCGGTTTTTCAGCGCCCCGGCGATCACCGGGATAAAGGGAACCGACATGATCGAGGCCCCCGCGACGATCAGATAGGTGTCGCGGTCAATATCCAGCCAGCGGCAGATCAGGGCCAATAGCACCATCGCCCCAAGCAAGATCGTGATGAAATAGGCTCCAAGCGCCCAATCAATGCGGGTGAAAATCGCAAAATCCAAAGTGGTGGCGCTGGCCAGGCAAAAGATCAAAATGAAATACATGCCCAGGTGAAAACTGGTGCGGATCTTGTGCAAAGCCGGGATCAGCGAGGCCAGGGCCGCAAGGCCCGTGATCGCCAAAATGGTCATCGTGGATGACAGGTTCTCCGGGGCCAGGCTGGCAATGGCCAAAGCGGCGGCCACCACGGCGGCTGCGGCCAGAAAGGCAGCCAGCGAGCCAAAAAGCCCCTGTTTTTGCGCCAAAATACCATAGCCCTGGGCGCTTTCTTCCGCCAAATGGCGCATATGCGCATCCTCGTCTGAGGCGGCCGCGCCGGAATAGACATAGGGGCGCAGGAATTTCGCGGCCAGGGATTTGCCCAAGGTCAGGATCACCAGCATGAACAGCGCCGAGAACACGATGTCATAGGTGACCATGGTCAGAAACAGATCCTCAGGGGCGTTAAGCGCCGTTTTCACCGCGCCCAAATTGACCCCGCTGCCAGTATAAGCCCCCACCGCCATGCCCGCCACTTGCCACAGATTGGCGATCTGTCCGGAAAAGACCAAAGCCATGGTGAAACTGGCCAGGCAGACAGCCCCCATGGCCAATAACATCCCGCCCAAGGCCCCGCGGGATTCCTTGAGCGCGGTTTTCAAGCTGGTGGAAAAAATGATCAGTGGCAGGGCTAGGGCCACCGCGACCTCTGCGATGGTGGTCTGTATCTCGCGGATGGATTGGGTTTCTTGCAGCCCGAGCAAGCTCAGCCCCCCAGCGATCAAAAACCCGATGCCAAAGGTCAAAGGTACCACGCCGATCCGGTCGAGCGCGCTCATGTTTTGGCATGCCAGGATCAGCAGCAGGGGCAGAAGCAGCAATACAGCAATCATGAACACCGTCATTTTGCGATCTCCTGGCCCTTAGCTCGCGTCAAGCTCTGAAAAGATGCCCCGCAAATGGGGGTTCAGCATCTGACCCTTGGGGTCGTGTTCCCGCTGCAGGGTGCGGAAATCTTCAAATCGGGGGTAGAGCGCTGCGAAATCTTGCGCGGTGAGCGAGTGCAATTTGCCCCAATGGGGTCTGCCGCCATATTTGCGAAAGATCGGCTCAAGGGCGGTGAAGAAATGATCATAGGGCTCATCCACCGCCGCATGCACAGCAATGGACAGGCGCGGGCCGTCATTGAACGGGCTCAGCCAAGCGTCATCTTGGGCTGTCATGCGCACTTCAACCGGGAAATACTGGTTGGGATCGCTGTCCAGAACCGCGGTGATCTCGCGCAGGGCTTTCATCCCATCTTCTGCGGGGATGTGATATTCCATCTCGTTGAATTTGATGCTGCGCGCGGTGGATAAAAGCCGCCAATATTCGCCACCGGCTTCTTCGATCACGCCTTTGGGGAAGAAGTTTGAGATCACCATATCGCGCAGAAACGGGGCCCATCCCAAATGGGTGCGCAACGCGCGCAGGGCATCTAGGATCTCGGTGCTGTCATCGGGGGCGGTGCTAAACGGCGCGCCATCATAAGGATCGTGAAGGATCTCGGCCGAGGTTGGTGAATTGGGCAGATAGTAGAATTCGTAATTGCGATGGGCGGCGAACATTTCTTCGGCGCTGTCGAGAATATCCGCGCCGGGGCGGCCAATCACTTGGCGTTTGAGGCTGAAATTCTCGCGCAATTGCAGATCATAGGCGGTGATGATGCCCATGGCCCCAAGCGAGACTTTGGCCGCTTGGAGCAGATCGGAATTGCTGTCTTGGCGGGCTTCAATCACCTCGCCGCCGGGGGTGATCATGCGCAGGCCGATCACATGATCATGCAGCGCGGCCAGGCTTGCGCCCGTGCCATGGGTGGCGGTGGCAAAGGCCCCGGCAAAGCTTTGCACATCCACATCGGGCATATTCTGCATGCCCAGCCCCTGGCTGGCAAAGCTTCGCGCGCCCTGGCGCAGCCGAGTGCCGGCCCAGATCCGCGCGGTTTGGGCGTCGGGGTCGGTGTCGATCACCCCAGAAAACCCGCTGATATCCACGATGTTTTGCTCGGTTGGGACCACGGCGGAAAAGGAATGTCCGCTGCCCACAGGACGGATCTCGCCTTGGGTCTCAGCCATGAAACCGGCCAGATCTTCTTCGGCTTTGGGCACGAAAATCCGCTCGGGGTTGCAATCGGCAATGCCGGACCAGTTTGCCCAATGCAGCGCTGATTTTGGCGCGGGCGCGGCGGTGAAATCCGGGCGGCTTCTGTCTTTTAAGGCCCAATTGGCGTAAGGAACACCTGGAATGGCGGCAAGCGCAGCGGTGCCAAGACCAGCTTTCAGGGCGGTGCGACGAGACAGAGCCATCAGGAAACCTCTTCGATCATGAATTCGATAAGCTGTAGGAATTGCGCATCGCTGCAATCATTGCACAGCCCCTTGGCGGGCATGTCTTGATAACCATCGCGGGCCGAGATCAGCAGCGCTTGCATGCCGCCGCGCGCGTCAAGCCGGGCTTGCCAATCAGCGCTATGGCCGGTGAGGGGCGCGCCGAACCCTTCTAATGCGTGGCAAGCGCGGCAAGAGCGATCATAAATCGCGGCAAGCGCGGCATCGCTGGGCATGGCCTCATCGGCATAGCTGATCTGCGCCGCTGTTGGCGCAGGCACATGTTCAGCCGGACCGGTTTGGGACCAGAAAATAATCCCGCCAATCGCTGCAATTGCAGCTATGCCTGCCATCAAGATCATGCGCGCCATGTTTGCAATCCAACCGCTGCCACCAACATAAGTAGTGATGACTATTTTTTGTCATCCCCTCTGTCAAGATTTTCTTGCCGGGTGGCTGGCGACCCCATCTATTCCGATCGCGACATTCGTGAATGGTTAAAAAAAACGGAAATTTTTGCACAGTCTCGAGAAACTTCTCGGTACCGTCACAGATTTGCGTCACAATAAGGCGTAATGTGACTCGCTCCAGTGACCTGATCGCCTGGCGTGTATTCGGCCCAGATCGCGGTGTTGCATATGGATTTGAGTTTTTTGGAATGGCCTTATGTTGCGTGAGCTTGTGAAATACGCGCGCGTTCTCGAAATTGTCGGGGATACGATTAAGATTTACGTTCCCAGCGAAGACAGCGCGCAAACGGTTGTTCGGTTTGGTGATCTGGCGGTGATCGAAGCCGAAGATGGGGAAAAACCCCTCGCTCAGGTGATCCATATTGATCGCAATGAGGTCACGCTTCAGGTGTTTTCCGGCACCAAAGGGATCTCCACCCAGGCCAAAGCGACCTTTCTGGGCCATCCCATGCAAACGCCTTATTCCGACAATATTCTGGGCCGTGTGTTTGATGGGGCGGGCACGCCCATTGATGGGGGGCCGGATCTGTCCTCAGAACCGCGCTTTGACATTGGCGGGCCTTCTGTGAACCCCGCCGAGCGCACCGTGCCGAAAAAGATGATCCGCACCGATGTGCCGATGATCGATATTTTCAACTCCCTGGTGGAAAGCCAAAAGATCCCGATCTTTTCCGTATCGGGCGAGCCCTATAACCCGTTTTTGGCCCGCATCGGCATTCAAGCGGATGCGGATATTGTGGTGTTTGGCGGGCTTGGCCTGATCTTTGACGATTACCACACTTTCCGGCAAAGTTTCGAGGATGCGGGCGTGTTCTCGCGGGCGGTGATGTTCGTCAACCAAGCCTCTGATCCGCTGGTGGAACGGCTCTTGGTGCCAGATATGGCGCTGGCGGTGGCCGAGAAATTCGCCGTGGAAGAAGGCAAACGTGTTTTGGTGCTGCTCACCGACATGACCGCTTATGCCGATGCCATGAAAGAAGTGGGGATCAGCCAAGAACGGGTGCCTTCAAACCGGGGTTATATGGGCGATCTTTATTCCCAGCTTGCCCGGCGCTATGAGAAAGCTTGCGATTATGCCAAAGGCGGCTCGGTCACTATCCTGACGGTGACCACCATGCCTGGCGATGATGTGACCCATCCGGTGCCGGACAATACCGGCTATATCACCGAGGGTCAGCTTTACCTGCATAATGGGGTGATTGACCCGTTTGGCAGCCTATCGCGGCTCAAGCAGAATGTGATCGGCAAGGTCACCCGCGAGGATCACGGCCAGATCATGAACACGATGATCCGGTTTTATTCGGAATCTCGTGATGCTGCGCAGAAACAGGCCATGGCGTTTGAGCTGTCGGATTATGACCATAAGGTGCTGAAATTCGGCGCGCTGTTCCGCGCGCGCTTCATGGATATTGAGGTTTCGCTTCCGCTGGAAGAGGCGCTGGATCTGGCTTGGGCGACATTGGCGGAATGCTTCCGCCCCGAGCAGCTTTTGATGAAACAAGCGCTGGTGGATAAATACTATCCCAAGGATGCCAATGGCCCGGTTGCAGCTGAATAAATCCTCGCTGGCGCGAGAGCGCGCGCAGTTGAAATCCTATGAGCGGTTCTTGCCCTCACTGGATCTTAAGCGTCAGCAATTGATGGGGGAGCGTGCCAAAGCGCAGGCCGAAACCGCCCAATTGCGGGCGCAGGTGAAAGCCTTGGCCGCTGAAGTGGGGCAAAACCTGCCCATGTTGGCCAATGAGGGGGTTAGCCTAGAGGGGCTCGTGCGTCTGACCGATTATCACACCGGGCTAGAGAATGTGGTGGGCACGAAATTGCCGGTGCTGGACCGGATCGAGGTGGAGATCGCGCCCTATTCCCCCATGGCCAAACCCCATTGGGCCGATGATGTGGCGCGGCTTTTGCAAGATATGCTGCGGGCCCGGCTGCGGGTGAAAATTGCCCAAGATCGCGTGGCAATCCTGGATGATGCGGTGACCACCATTACCCAGCGGATCAACCTGTTCGACAAAGTGCTGATCCCCAATGCCAAGGCCAATATCAAAAAGATCGCCATCTATCTCAATGACGAGGAAATGGCCGCGGTGGTGCGCTCGAAGATCGCCAAAAAGAAAAGGGCCAGCGCATGAGCATTGCCCCGCTGAAAAAGCTTACCCTTGCTGGGCCGATTGCCCAGAAAGCTGATATTTTGGCGCGTTTGCAGGCTTTGGGCTGTGTGCATCTATTGCCGATCTCGCTTGAGGCTGCGGAGCCTGAACAAGCCCCGACCCGCGCGGCCGAGGATGCCTATAAAGCCTTGCGGTTTTTGGCCGAGGTCGAAGGCAAACGCCGCCAGATCTCGCGCGATCCAGGCTTTGAAACCGAGCCTTTCGTGGAAAAAGTGCTCGATCTGAAACAAGAGCTGCGCGAAGCGCTCGACCGGCGCGATTTTCTCGATGCGCGGATCAAAACCCTAGAGCCTTGGGGCGAGTTGGTTTTTCCCGATAGGGCGGTTCTTGGGGGCAATAGCCTGTGGTTTTACGAGCTGCCGGCGAAAGAACGCGCCGCACTTGAGACCCTTGATCTGCCCTGGGAGGTTTTTGCTCAGGATGGGCGGCATCTTTATGTGGGGCTGGTCTCGCGCGAGGAGCCGCCCAGCGATCTATTGCCGGTGCCGCGGGTGCATCTTGGCGCTAAATCCCGCTCGCGTTTGCTCGAAGAGCTGGAAGAGGCGGAGCTCGCGCTGGAAGAGCTTCAGGCCGAACGCGTGGCGCTGACCCGGTTTTTGCGCTTGTTTCGGGCGCGAATGTCAGAGGCTGAAACTCAGGCGGAGCTGCAATATGCTTTGGCGCAGACCCGTGATGACACAGCGGTGTTTGCATTGCGTGGCTGGGTGCCCGAAGATCACATCCCCGCGCTAGAGCAACTGGCCGATGATCAGGGCCTGGCCATGATCACCCAAGCCCCTGACTGGCATGAAACTCCGCCCACATTGCTAGAGCAGCCAGAAAAAGAGGCTGCAGGCGTTGATCTGGCGATGTTCTATCAAGTGCCGAATTATCGCGGCTGGGATCCAACGATCTTGATCATCGCCTCTTTTGCGGTGTTCTTTGCGATGATTGTCGCCGATGCGGGTTATGGTCTGGTGATTTTGCTTGGGCTGCTGCTCAGTTGGAAGAAACTTGGCGGCTCCTCCCATGCCATCGCTTGGCGGCGATTGGGATTGATCATTGCCGGGTCCACCATTGCCTATGGGGTGATCGTGGGCAGCTATTTCGGCGCGGCCCCGCCCGAAGGGGGCCTTTTGGCGCGCATTGCCTTTCTCGATCTGAATAATTTTGATGTGATGATGCGCCTGTCGATCCTTATCGGGGCGGCGCATATCATCTTTGCCATCGCCATGAATGCTTGGGTCATACGTGGCCAAAGATCAGCCAAGGCGCAATTGGGTTGGATTGGCGCAATCCTGGGTGGGCTGTTGCTTTGGCTCAGCGGCCAGGACGGGTTCTGGGGGCTGCTTGGCTGGGCTTTGCTGTTTGCTGGGCTGGGTGCGGTGGCGGTGTTCAGCAGCGAAAGACCCATTGAGACACCGCTTGATTGGCTTTGGCGGGCGCTGGATGGGCTGAAAGCCCTGACCGGGGTGATGGGCGCTTTTGGTGATATCCTCAGCTATATGCGGCTTTTCGCGCTTGGTTTGGCCTCGGCCTCCCTTGCGCTGACTTTCAATCAATTGGCCATGCAAGTCATCGAAGCAGTGCCCGGGATCGGTTTGCTGTTTGGGCTGCTGATCTTTTTGGTGGGCCATGTGCTCAATTTCGCCCTGGGGATGATGAGCGGCGTCGTCCATGGGCTGCGTCTCAATTACATCGAGTTTTTTAAATGGGGGTTGCCCGAGGAAGGCGAAGCCTTTCGACCGCTGACCCGTAAGGAGGTTCAGGAATGAACGAACTGGTTCTCGCTCTTGGGTGGCTTGGCATTTTTGCGCCCATGGCTTTGGGCGCTGCGGCCAGCGCCATCGGGTGCTCTATCGCGGGTCAAGCAAGTATTGGCGCCATGACAGAGATTGACGGGGGGTATGGCCGCTATGTGGGGCTGTCGGCCTTCCCATCGACCTTTGTGATTTACGGCATTGTGATCATGTTCACGCTGAACCGTGAGGTGACGCCGGAAAATGCCGGTGGCCTGTTTGGCGTGGGGATCCTCTCGGGGATCGCGCTTTACTATTGCGGGGTTTGGCAAGGGCGCGCTGTGGCCTCGGCCATCAATGCGGCCAAGGAAAAACCTGAGATCTTTGGTTTGTCCCTGGCCCCTGCGGCCATCATCGAAGGCTTTGGCGTGTTTGCCTTTGTTTTTGCACTGGTGATCAGCGCGGGGATTGCGTGATGAGCGGCGCAGAGGCTGTATCGCGGGGCGTGGACACGCTGATTGCCAAGCTGCGCGATGATGGGGTGGCTGCAGGTCTGGCCGAGGCCGATAAGATCACAGCGGCGGCCAAGGCCGAAGCGGCTCAGATCATTGCCGCGGCCAAGGCTGAGGGCGAGAAATACCTTGCCGAGACCCGCAAATCCGCCGATAACTATCGCGCGGCCGGAGAAGAGGCCCTGAACACTGCCATGCGGGATGCGATTTTGACCATGAAATCGCGGCTGATGACCCAATTTGCGTTGGATGTACGGCGCATGGTGCGCACCGAGGCCAATGATCCAGAGATGCTCAAGCAAATGGTGCTAGAGCTCGTGGGCCGGGCCCGCGCGGCTGCTGATGGGGGCGACGGGGTCGATGTGATCTTGCCTGCCGAGATCGTGGGGCCAGCGGCCATCGCTGAAAATCCCGAAGAGATCCAATCAGGCCAGCTGACCAAATTCGTACTGGGGCTCAATAAATCCATGCTCGAAGATGGGGTGGAACTGCATGCTGCCGATGATTTGCAAGGCGGGATCCGCGCCCGTGTGAAGGGCAAGGATTTGGAGCTGGATCTCTCGGAAGAGGCCATCGCCGCGCTGATCATGCAGCATCTTCAGCCCCGTTTCCGGGCGGTGATGGAAGGCGTGATCAAATAAGCAATGTCTGATCCCGACGCCTATATCGCGCTGGTCTCCAGCCTGCCCAGCCCCGAGCGGTTGTTTCGGGCCAAACAGCCGCCCCTGTCGCGGTTGCGGCTCGAGCGGCGCTTGGCGGCGCTAAGCCCCGCTGATCGCGCGTGTTTGGCGGTGATCGAAAAGCTTATGAGCTGGACCAATTACGAGATGAGCGATGACAGCGCTGTCGCGCGGGCGCGCAGCAAAGCTGCGCTGGATGGGTTGCAAAGCGCGACGCTGCAAGAGATCGTGCAGGAACGCATGGATCTGCGTGCGGTGATTGCGGCGCTGCGCATGCGCCGGGATGGGCAAAGCGCCCCTGCCGCGCCTTGGGCGCAAAGCCGGCTGATCCCCCATATTCGCGCCAATTGGTCTGATCCTGGCTTCAAGCTTGAAACCCGTCTGCCATGGCTGAAAGAGGCGCTCGCGCTGCTTGAAAAGCGCGATCCCCTCGGGCTTGAGCGTCATATGCTGGATGTCACCCATCGCCAATTACAGCGCCATGGGGCCAAGCATCATTTCGATTTCGAAGCTGTGGTGATCTATGTGCTGCGGTGGGATATTTTCGACCGCTGGGCCCAAAGCGATGCCCGCGCGGCGGCCCGGCGATTTGAAACCTTGGCCCAAGAGGCCCTTGGCGATTTCGCCGATATTGATTTGCAAGGAGTCTCCTGATGGCTGTTACAACCGCGCCGACCCCGGAGAATGCCGAAATGGATGCGCCCGTCACAGCGCGTATCATCAGCGTGCAAGATGATCTGGTTCAAATCGAGGCCCAGCCCGACGCTGATGGTGTGCCCGCCACTTTGGTAAAAAACGAAGTGGTCTATATTTTGCCCTCGCGCTTGGGCGAAGGGGGGCGGCAAGAGCGGCTGAAGGCCGAGATCTTGCGGGTGCGCGGCGCCGTTGCCGATGCTCAGGTTTATGAAAGCACTGGCGGGGTCGCTGTGGGTGATCCGGTCGAGCAAAGCGGCGAATTGCTTTCGGTCGAGCTTGGCCCTGGGCTGCTCGGCCAGGTCTATGACGGGTTGCAGGCGCCGCTGGAAAATTTGGCCGCTGCTTATGGCACCTTCTTGCCGCGCGGGGCCTATGTGCCGCCGCTCGATGAGAATAAAAAATGGAGCTTTACCCCCAATGTGAAACTGGGGGATGAGGTGCGGCCGGGCGATGTGCTGGGCACGGTGCCCGAGGGGCGGTTTCAGCATAAGATCATGGTGCCTTTTGGCTGGAGCGGGCGCTATAAAATCGCTTGGATCCAAAAAGGCTCTGCTCGGGTGCATGATGCGGTGGCGCGGCTCGATGATGGCAGCGGGGCGGAGCGCAGCATTCGCTTGTCTCAGAAATGGCCTGTGCGCCGGGCCTTGCCCGCAGCTTTGCTAAAGAAAGCCACCACGCGGCGGCTTTTCCCCGATGAGCCGGTGCTGACCTCGCAGCGTTTGATCGATACATTCTTTCCCATCGCGCGCGGCGGCACTGCCTGTATTCCCGGCCCCTTTGGCGCGGGTAAAACCGTGCTGCAGAACCTGATCGCCCGCAATGCGCAGGTGGATATTGTGATCGTTGTGGCTTGCGGTGAGCGGGCCGGCGAAGTGGTGGAAACCATTCGCGAATTTCCCGAGATGACCGATCCCACATCGGGCGGCAGTTTGATGGATCGCACGATCATCATTTGCAATACGTCCTCCATGCCCGTGGCCGCGCGGGAGGCCTCGATTTTCACCGGCATCACCTTGGGGGAATATTATCGCCAGATGGGGCTGGATGTGTTGCTGATCGCAGATAGTACCTCTCGCTGGGCGCAGGCGATGCGCGAAACCTCGGGTCGTTTGGAAGAGATCCCCGGCGAAGAAGGCTTTCCCGCTTATCTGCAAAGCTCGATCAAAGGGCTGTATGAGCGCGCTGGCATGATCGAATGCAATGATGGTGATCGCGGCAGCCTGACCCTGATTGGCACGGTTTCCCCGGCAGGGGGCAATTTTGACGAGCCAGTGACCCAATCAACGCTTTCTACTGTGAAGTGTTTTCTCGGGCTTTCAGCGGATCGCGCCTATAAGCGGTTTTATCCGGCGGTGGATCCACTCATGTCCTGGTCGCGCTATCTTAACCAGATGCAGAACTGGTATGATGCCAATGTGGAACCCGGCTGGGTGGGCAAGGTCACAGCGCTGCATTCCATTTTGGAAAAAGGCGAGCAGATTGATCAGATGATGCAGGTCACCGGCGAAGAAGGCGTGACCATCGAGGATTTCATCATCTATCAAAAAGCGCTGTTTTTGGACATGGTTTATCTTCAGCAAGACGCTTTTGACGATGTGGATGCCAGCGTGCCGCTAGAGCGGCAAATGCTGGTGTTCAAACGAGTGGCCGAGATCATCGATCAAAGCTTTGAATTCGAGACAAAAACCGAGGCGCGCGATTTCTTCACCGAGCTCACGGGCCTGTTCAAGAATTTCCACTACACCGCCACGGGCACCCCGGAATACCAAGATCTTCTGGCGCGGATTGATGCCAAACGCCAAGGGGGCTGAGCGCCCCCTTGGATGCAGTTATAAGGCTTTGCTCAGGGGGATCGGGTGCGGGTCTGGCTTGGCCATATCCATGCCTCGGAAAATTGAGCAGCGTTTGAACGCTTCGGCATCCGGGGGCAGGGATTTCTGATTGCAGTATTTTGCCGTCAGCTTGGCCAGGCCTTTGATATCGCGCCCGCTGGCATCGGGGAAAATCGCGGCAAGTTCCGGGATCGTGCCATCGGGCACTTTCAGGCCAAATTGTTCCACCATGACCTCCCAAATCCGCTCGCGGCTCTCAAAATCGGGCGGATGATAACGGATCAGGGCGATACAGCGAGAAATGATTGCTTCATCAATATCATCGACCCGGTTGGTGGTCAGGAAAAGCAGCCCGTTGAAATATTCCAGCACTCTTAGGAACACGCCCACCACCGCGTTCATGGTCATGTCGTCATTGCGCCGTTTGATATACACATCGGCCTCGTCGATCAGCATCACCGCGCCCCAACGCTGGGCACGGGTCAGCACGTCTTTGAGCGATGCTTCCATCTGGGCCACATTCAAGCCAAGCTGACCCGAATGCACCCGGTAAAGCGGGCGGCGGATGATCTCGGAGTAAACCTCGGCGGTCAGGGTCTTGCCGACGCCGGGCGGGCCAGCACATAGCACTGTGGTGCCGCCTGATTTGCCCTCGACAATGTCATCCATCAACACATCCATCTCGGCGGTGAGGATGTCGATCAGATCGGTTTGCTCGGGCGGCAGCACCAATTTGCCCTTCAGCGCGGGCTGATAGGCATAGGGCTGCATATCCTCCACATGCACCCAAACATAATGATGCAGATCCAGATGGAACATCAGCACATAAGCATGCACGGGGACTTCGGTGAATAGATGCTCGGGGATGGTCTCGGCCACGGCCCGGATCTCATCCTCGAAATCATATTCATTGCTTTTGCCCGCCCGGCGCAGATAGGCGGCGAATAGCTCGCCGGGCACATCCAAGGACAACGCCCGTTCGGTGAGGATGCTTTCATCATTCACCAGCCGCGCTTTGCCCCCCGAAGCGGAAAGCACCACCATATCCTTACGCGCCCAATCCGTATCGCGGCGGGTGGCATTGGGATCTTCCGCATAAAAGGCCCGGCCTTGGGCTGCGAATTGCTCGCCATAGCGCCCGCGCCAATCAAAATAGCGCTGCGCTGTGCTCTCATAGGCGGCCATCAGCTCGGGGGTTTCCTTCAGATAGCCTTTTTGCAGCAAGACTTCGCCCAAGGAGCGCTCTTCGATATCTCCCGCCATGATGCGGATCATCTTGGTGACCAGCGTGCCTTTGGCATTGGCTTTCAGCTCAATGAAGATCCGGCCGCTTTCATCATTGGTGGTGGGGGTGAAATCGAGCCGAGTAACCACATAGGCCAGCGGTTTGCGCGAGATGTCATTGCTGAACAGCCAACCGCGAATGGCGTCGCTGGTGAGATAGCGCGCCAGATCTACCATGAAATCTTCTAGCTCTTCCCCGCCATAGATTTTCCGCGGCTCTTCCATCACCCCGCGCAGGGTGATGATTTG
>JAOXSB010000185.1 GCA_025800345.1 Mangrovicoccus sp.
GGTCCCATCCCCTTGGTCATGCTCTTGTCATGCAAGGGCAGAGCCGTATCTTGTCAGGCAGGTCAGGACAAGGAGCCAGGCGATGCAAGATGATGCGACAGATCCCAAACCCGAGGCGGAAACCGCGCCGCGGGACATCTCGCATTTGCCGCCTGCCGCACAGCGCGCCTTGGCCGAGGCCGAAGAACGCCGCCGCAAAGCCAAAGCGTTAGATCTTGCCCCAGAGCTGGGTGGGCGCGATGGGCCAGAGCCCGTGCGCTATGGCGATTGGGAGAAAAAAGGCATCGCGATCGATTTCTAATCGCGCGGCTTTGCGCCGGTTATTTCAGCCATAGATCCGCATAGGCCCCGGCCCCGCGATCAGAGGTAAAGCGCAAGGCGCTGCCATTTTGCTGCACCATTTGGCAATTATACCCCAAATCCTGCGCGCCCCAGTTTAGATCCCGGCAAAAATACCCATCTTGCCAGCGCCAATCGCCGGTGACTTTGCGGCCAAAGGCGCGGCCGGTGATCTGGCCTTCGGGGCTGACGATCAAGCGAATCCCTGTGCGGGTGAGGTCTTTACCGGAAATCGCCGCCACGAATTCCTCGGCCCGCTCGATCTGAGTAAAGGCTTGGGCCATGGGGATATGGGCAAAGCCGAGCCCCAGGCCCAATGCCAATGCGATCGGTTTTCTCATGCCCGTCCCTCTCATCGCGGCTGCAATGGGAGGGATACGGGGCAGGTTTAGACTTGGATCATTTTTGCG
>JAOXSB010000188.1 GCA_025800345.1 Mangrovicoccus sp.
GGTCGGCGGGCATTTTCTGGCCCCGTTTGACGATGCAGATGTGATCGAAGGCCAAGCCTCGGTCAGCGTGGAAATCCTTGATCAGCTGGGCACGGCCCCGGATATGATCGTGCTGCCCGTGGGCGGCGGCGGCCTCTCGGCAGGCACCCGGCACTATTTGGCCGAGAGCGCGCCGAACACGCAATTGCGCCTGGTGGAGCCTGCCGGTGGCACCAGCCTCAAAGCCGCGCTGACGGCCCGGGAACCTGTCACCTTGGAGCATGTGGATAATTTCGTCGATGGGGCCGCAGTGGCCCGGATCGGGGATCTCAACTGGCAAGCGCTCAAAGACACAGACCCTGATCATGTGCTGGCCGCGCCCGAAGATCGGATCTGCGCTACGTTGATTGAAATGCTCAATATCGAAGGCATCGTGCTAGAGCCCGCAGGCGCGCTGGCGGTGGATGCGCTGGCGGATCTGGCCCCAGAGATTACGGGCAAAACCGTGGTTTGTGTCACGTCGGGGGGCAATTTCGATTTCGAGCGCTTGCCCGAGGTGAAAGAACGGGCCCAGCGATTCTCAGGCGTGAAGAAATACCTCATCCTGCGCCTGCCCCAGCGGCCCGGCGCATTGAAAGAATTCCTATCCATGCTCGGCCCCGAAGACGATATCGCCCGGTTTGAGTATCTCAAGAAATCCGCGCGCAATTTCGGCTCGGTCTTGATCGGGATCGAAACCGCCCGGCCCGAGAATTTCACAACCCTCTTTGGCCGGCTCAAAGCGGGCGGGTTCACCTATCAGGACATCACCGAGAACGCGATGCTATCAGAATTCCTGATTTAGCGGCTTAAATGCACCCGCGCGCCGGGTTTTGCCCCTGCCCCGCTTGCCCCTAGGGCGGGGCTCGGCTATTTCGCGCCCGTCTCATGAAGAGGAACCCGCGATGACTGCGCCGAAAAAGGTCGTTCTTGCCTATTCTGGTGGGCTCGATACCTCGATTATCCTGAAATGGCTGCAGGCCGAGTATAACTGCGAGGTGGTGACCTTCACCGCCGATCTGGGTCAAGGCGAAGAGCTGGAACCCGCGCGGCACAAGGCCGAGCTTTTGGGGATCAAGCCCGAGAATATTTATATCGAGGATCTGCGCGAAGACTTCGTGCGCGATTTCGTCTTCCCGATGTTCCGCGCCAATGCGGTCTATGAAGGGCTCTATCTGCTGGGCACATCCATTGCCCGGCCCCTGATCTCGCAGCGTTTGATCGAGATCGCCGAGGCCACGGGTGCCGATGCGGTGGCCCATGGGGCCACGGGCAAAGGCAATGACCAGGTGCGCTTCGAGCTGTCAGCCTATGCGCTGAACCCCGATATCAAAGTGATCGCCCCTTGGCGGGAATGGGAATTGTCCAGCCGCACCAAACTGCTGGAATTTGCCGAAGCCCATCAAATCCCCATCGCCAAGGACAAGCGCGGCGAAGCCCCGTTCAGCGTGGATGCCAATCTTCTGCACACCTCCTCCGAGGGCAAAGTGCTGGAAGATCCCGCCGTGGACGCGCCCGATTACGTCTATCAGCGCACCACCCATCCCGAAGACGCGCCGGATACCCCGGAATATGTGGAAATCGGGTTTGAGCGCGGCGATGCGGTCTCGATCAATGGCGAGGCCATGAGCCCGGCAACGATCCTGACCAAGCTCAATGAGCTGGGCGGCAAACATGGCTGCGGGCGACTTGATCTGGTCGAAGGGCGCTTTGTGGGCATGAAATCCCGCGGGATCTACGAGACCCCCGGCGGCACGCTGTTGCTAGAGGCCCATCGCGGGATCGAGCAAATCACCCTGGATCGCGGGGCAGCGCATCTCAAGGACGAGCTGATGCCGCGCTATGCCGAGCTGATCTATAACGGTTTTTGGTTCAGCCCCGAGCGCGAGATGCTGCAAGCAGCCATCGATAAAAGCCAAGAGCATGTGACCGGCACGGTGCGGCTCAAGCTCTATAAAGGCTCTGCGCGCACCGTGGGCCGCTGGTCCGAGGCCTCGCTTTACTCCGAAGAGCACGTCACCTTTGAGGATGATGCAGGCGCTTATGATCAAAAAGACGCCGCTGGCTTTATCAAGCTCAACGCCTTGCGCCTGCGCCTTTTGGCCATGCGCAAGCGCCGTATGAGCGGGCAATAAGCCAGAGCGCCGGGCCATGGCGAAGAAAAAACCATCTGGCTCGAGCCCCAAAAAAAAGCGTGCGGCCAAGAAATCGGCCGCGCCACCTCCGTCTAAAACGGCCCCATCCAAACCGACCCCATCAAAACCGTCCCCGCCCACGCCGCGTGATTGGCGCCGGATGTCTCGCCGGGCGCTTTGGGCCCTTGCGGGGCTGGTGGCCCTGGCCATTACCGCCTTTGCGCTGCTGCCTGTGCCCGCCACCCCCTATCAGATTTCCGAGCGCCTGCGCCTGGGGCAGATCCAATATGACTGGGTTGGCATGGACGGGATCGCTCCGGTCATGCAGCGCGCCGCAGTGGCCGCCGAGGATGCGGGCTATTGCCAGCATTGGGGCTTTGATATCATCGCCCTGCGCCAAGCCATCGACGGCGGCCTGCGCCGGGGCGGCTCCACCATTTCCCAACAGACCGTGAAAAATCTCTATCTCTGGCAGGGGCGGTCTTGGCCGCGCAAAGCCTTGGAAGCGGCCCTGACCCCACTGCTGGAACTGGTCTGGACCAAGCGGCGCATTTTGCATGTCTATCTTAATGTGATCGAGTTTGACGAAGGCGTGTTCGGCGTTCAGGCCGCCGCCCAGCATTATTTTGGGGTGGATGCCGCGGATCTAAGCGCAAGCCAGGCCGCGCGGCTGGCCGCTATTTTGCCCGATCCCAAGGGCCGCTCTGCTGCCAATCCGTCCGATTTCGTGCAGCGCCGCGCCAATGCCATCCGCGATGGGGCCGAAACCATCCGTCGGGACGGGCGGGCAGAGTGTTTCAGCGGTTGATCCGCGCGCCCGAGCACGGCAAGACAGAACCCAGCCCTTTTTGAAAGGTTCCAACCCGCGATGATGCCTCAGCTTTATCATGTGCCCCTATCGCCCTATTGCCGCAAAGTCCGCCTGACCCTGGCCGAGAAAAAGCTCGAAGTGGATCTGGTGGAAGAGCGCTATTGGGAACGCGATGCCGATTTCCTACGCCGCAACCCTTTGGGCAAAGTGCCGGTTCTGAAAATCGATGGGCTCATCCTTAGCGAAAGCGCGGCGATCTGCGAATATCTTGAAGAGGTGTATCCCACCCCGTCTTTGATGCCGCGCGAGCCCAAGGACCGGGCCGAGATCCGGCGGCTAATCGGCTGGTTCGATGATGCGTTCTACCATGAAGTCACGCTGATGATTCTGGGCGAGCGGGTGAATAAAAAGCTCACGGGCGAGGGCTATCCCGACAGCCGCAATGTGAAATCCGGGGTGCAGCGGGTCAAATTTCATCTCGATTACATGACCCATTTGCTCGATCACCGCCGCTGGCTGGGCGGGGATGAAATGAGCCTGGCCGATTTCGCCGCTGCGGCGCAGCTGTCTTGTCTGGATTATACCTCGGATGTGGATTGGGACCGCTCTGCGGTGGTCAAAGATTGGTATGCAAAGATCAAAAGCCGCCCGGCTTTTCGCGCGCTGCTGGCCGATCAGGTCTCGGGCTTTTTGCCCGCGCCCCATTATGCTGATCTGGATTTCTGATCCGGCCTGGGCATGAGCGCCGCGCTCAAAGCCGCCCTGGCCGCCGAGGCCCGCGCGGTGGGCTTTACCACCATGGGGATTTGCCGCCCCGATGCCATCCCTGACGCCCCCGCCCGCCTAAGCCAATTTGTCGAACTGGGATATCACGGGCAAATGGGCTGGATGGCCGAGCGGATGGGATGGCGCGGCGATCCCGCAGCGCTGTGGCCCCAGGCGCGTTCCGTGGTGATGCTCGCGGAATCCTACACGCCTCAGGTGAACCCCCTGGCCCATCTGAACCAGCCCGAGCTTGGCGGGATCAGCGTTTATGCCCGGGGCAAGGATTATCATGACCTGGTCAAGAAACGGCTCAAACGCCTGGGCCGGTGGCTGATCGAACAGGCCGGGCCAGAGACCCAGATCAAAGTGTTTGTGGACACTGCCCCGGTGATGGAAAAGCCCCTGGCCGCCGCCGCCGGGCTGGGCTGGCAAGGCAAGCATACCAATCTGCTGGGCCGCGGCATCGGCAATTGGGTCTTTCTTGGCTCGATATTTACCACCGCGGACATGCCTGTGGACCCGCCCGAAGAGGATCATTGCGGCTCTTGCCGGGCCTGCTTGCAGGCCTGTCCCACCGATGCTTTCCCCGCGCCCTATCAGCTGGATGCGCGGCGCTGCATTTCCTATCTGACGATCGAGCATAAAGGACCGATTGACCCGGATTTGCGCCCGGCTTTGGGCAATCGCATCTATGGCTGCGATGATTGCCTGGCCGCTTGTCCCTGGAACAAATTCGCCCAGACCGCCCAAGAGCTGCGCTATCACGCGCGCGATGATCTGGATGCCCCGGCCCTGGCGGATCTGGCGCAATTGGATGATGCGGCGTTTCGCGCCAAATTCGCAGGCTCCCCCATCAAACGGATCGGCCGGGATCGGTTCTTGCGCAATGTGGCCTATGCCATTGGCAATTCAGGGATCACAGGCTTGTTGCCCATCGCCCAAACCCTTGCCAGCGAACCGGACCCAACCTTGGCTGAAGCCGGGAAATGGGCCGCCGCGCGATTAACCAATTCTTGAAAGGCTTGGCCGGAATCACCGCCGCTGCTAGTATTCACGCCTAAACAATTCGGGAGGAAAACTGATGCAGCGCCATATTATGGACAAAGCCCGCCCAAATACGCGGGGCCAATTGGCAGCCTTTACCAAATTGGCCCGACGCAAGCCCTTGAACCCAGCCCATACAGCCCCATTCCGGCAAGCGCGCAATGCCTCTTCCGAGATGCTGCGCCGCTTTACCAAAATGGAGCGCCATCAACAGGCGTGATTGATCCAAGGCAGGGGCCCAATCAGGCCCCCACCGAAAACCTTACGCCCGTACCAAACGCTCGTAGGACTCCGAGATATCGCGGGCCATGGCCCCCACTTCGAAGTTGTAATCGCCAATCTGACCCACTGGCGTGACCTCAGCGGCGGTGCCGGTCAGCCAGCATTGCTCAAAGCCTTCAAGCTCTTCGGGCATGATATGGCGCTCATGCACGGTGACCCCGCGCTCTTTCAACATGGCAACCACAGTCTGACGGGTGATGCCGTTCAGGAAACAATCAGGCAGGGGCGTGTGCACTTCGCCGTCTTTGACGAAGAAGATATTGGCCCCAGTCGCCTCGGCCACATAGCCGCGATAGTCAAACATCATCGCATCCGAACAGCCTTTGGCCTCGGCCGCATGTTTGGACATGGTGCAGATCATATAAAGCCCTGCAGCCTTGGCATGGCAGGGGATGGTTTCCGGGCTGGGGCGTTTCCATTTGGAAATATCCAGTTTGGCGCCTTTGGTTTTGGCATCGCCGTAATACGCGCCCCATTCCCAAGCTGCTGCGGCCATGCGCACCGGGTTGCGCTGCGAGGCGACACCCATATCCTCGCCCGAACCGCGCCAGGCCACCACGCGCACATAGGCATCTGACAGCCCGTTGGCGGCCATGACCTCGGATTTCGCGGCCTCGATTTGCGCGACGCTCCAGGGAATCTCAATATCGGTGAGCTCGCCGGATTTCAGCAGCCGTTCGGAATGTTCCACCGATTTGAAAATCTTGCCACCATAGGCGCGCTCGCCTTCGAAAACCGAAGACGCGTAATGCATCGCATGGGTCAGGACATGGACCTGCGCCTCGCGCCAGGGCACCAAAGCCCCATCCAGCCAGATCATTCCGTCGCGATCATCATACCCGCCGGCCATGGTAAATCCCCTCTACAAGCAGCGTTTCGATTTTGGAAAATTGCGCAAATAGGTCCGTATCGGACGGATTATTGCGCGAATTCCCGAGGGAGCTAACAGTCCGCCCTTGGAAAGTCAACAACACTGACGTAAACTGTTTCAAGCGGGAGAAAAGGGAGACGCACATGGCCGATGGGAGAGCTGGAGGCAATAGCGATGGGGAAAGTTTACTGTTCCTCACCGATGAACAGCTCAGCAAAGGGATCGAAGCGATGTTCTTTGCATATCGGGGGTTTACCGCCGATCCTGACCGGTTGCTGGCAGAATATGCTTATGGGCGCGCCCATCACCGCGCCTTGCATTTCATCCAGCGCAGCCCTGGCACTACGGTGAATAATCTGCTCTCTATTTTGGGGGTTACCAAGCAATCATTGAACCGTGTGTTGCGCACTTTGATCGAAGATGGGCTGGTGGATAGCCGCGTGGGCAAACGCGACAAGCGCGAGCGGAATTTGCATTTGACCGAACAAGGGCTGTTGCTGGAACGGCGTCTGTCCGAGGCCCAAAGACGACGCATGCGCAAAGCGTACCGCGCCGCCGGGCCCGAGGCTGTGAAAGGCTTTCGTAAAGTTCTCGAAGAAATTATGGACCCAGATCTACGGGCGCATTTCCATGGCTGAAGCAGAATTAATGACCCCTGACATTCCCGATGCGCATTTGCTTATCGTGGATGATGACGACCGGATTCGCACCCTTTTGCAGAAATTTCTCATGCGGAACGGGTTTTTGGTCAGTGCTGCGCGGGATGCGGCCCAAGCGCGGCGACTGCTGGGCGGGTTGGAATTCGACATGATCGTGCTGGATGTCATGATGCCCGGCGAGGATGGCATTTCCCTGACCCAAGATCTGCGCGAAGATATTGCCACCCCGATTTTGCTGCTCACCGCGAAGGGCGAGACCGCGGATCGCATTCGCGGGCTTGAAGCAGGGGCCGATGATTACCTGGCCAAGCCCTTTGAGCCCAAGGAATTGCTGCTGCGGATCAATGCTGTGCTGCGCCGGGTGCCCCCTGCCCCGGAAGATACGCCGCTGAAAATGCTGCAACTGGGCCCGATCCGCTATGATGTGGAGCGCGGCGAGATGTGGCAAGGCGAGGATCTGATCCGCCTGACCGCCACGGAAAGCCAGCTGATGCGAATCTTTTCCGCCAATACCGGCGAGGCCCTAAGCCGGGCCCGCCTGGTGGAAGATCTGGGCCGCGACAAAGGCCAAGCCCAAGAACGGGCGGTGGATGTGCAAATCACCCGGCTGCGCCGCAAGATCGAAACCGATCCGAAACAGCCGCGCTATCTGCAAACCGTGCGCGGCGCGGGCTATATGTTGGTGGCCGATTAAACCTGCGCGCCGGGCTTGGCGGCGACAGGCTCGGCTGGGCTCGACGCAGCCCATGACCTTGCGTTAAGCTGTGGCTGCGGGGCGTGTTCACAAAGCCGCGTCGCAAGGCCCAGCTATGCGCGAAACCGTTGATCTGATCCGCAAGACCATGACCCCGCCCAGCCGATCCAAGGGCGGTGTCTTTCTGCTGCATCTGGCCTTGATCACGGCGCTGGCTTGCGTGCCGATCCTCGCACCCATGGCATTGCATTGGGCCAGTGGCGCGGCGCAGCCCCCTTGGGCGCGCAGCGCGCCCTTGCCGCCACAGGCCCCACCCCCATTCGCCGCGCAAATAACCGCCGAAGCGGAAGAGATCCTGGGGCAAAGCTGCTCTCGCGATACTTGCGATGCCTCAGAAATCCTGGCCCGCCAGAGCCTGGCAGATTGGCTGGCACAGAACACCGAAACCGCGCCCCAAACAGGGCTGCAAAAGCCGCGAGAGCCCAGCCCAAACGCGGCCAATGCCCGAATGCTCCATGCTGCGGGCCTGGGCTTTGCCGCGGTCTTCATCACCGCCGCAACCCTGGCCCAGACCCGGGCGGCCCGGCGCCATTGGCTGGCCACGATTGCGCCCGGCGATCCACGAAGCCCCCATCCTCAGGCGCTGTTTCGCGACAATGCCCAGGTTTGGGTGATGGCGCTGATCGCCGCTGGACCTTTGATCGCTATGCAGTTCTGCGGCTCGGATCTATGGCCGCTAGGGCTCATCTGGTATCTTCTCAGTGGCTTGGCCCTGCCCCTGGCAGGCGCGCCCTTGCGCACATCCAACGCGCGCTATGCCCATCCCCCCGCCTTGCTTTTCGCGCCCTTCTTGCTGCTCTCGCTGGCGCTTTTGGCAGGCAGCGTCGCAGCTGAGGCCAGCTTGAGCGCCTTTGGCATTTGGGCGCTGGCCTTTCATCCAGATCTGGCCACGGGGCTTGGCACCTGGCTTTTGATCTATGCAATGGTGATGCTGGTGGTCCAATTGAGCATGGCCGGTTTTCTGACCCATAGCGCCGCGGGCCATTACCCCAATGTGCTGCGCGCCCGCGCTTTTCGCAGCGCTCTGAATGCGCGCAAATGGCAGATCCTGGAAACCACGTCCGCTCGGAACCCTTTAAGCGTTTCGGGCCAGCCCTCGAAACTTGGGCTTTGGGCAGGGCTCGCATCCGATCTGGGGCCCGGATCCCCCACCCCCTTGCCAGTGCATCCGCGGTTTACCCCAAGCGCGGTGGCGGAAATCATCGAAGATGTGGGCCGCTTGGCGGCGATCACTTTGGTGGTGGCGGTGGTGGCCGTGTTTTTGGGGCTCGATCTGCTCACCCAAACCGGCAACCCCGATGAGGCCAGCGCCGCCCTGCGCCATGCGGGCGTGCTGACCTTGCTGACCAGCATCGCCGTGAGCGCCAGCCTTTGCCTGGGGGTGATTTATGCGCTGCCCATGATCCGCATCCGGCCCTATTTGGAAGCTGCGCAGATCCTAGATGCGCAAAAACCTGCTCCGACAGCGCCGGCACCGCCCGGGAAAATATCCCTGCATCTTTTGCGCCGCAGCAGGATTTATCCCTTCGCCCTGCCTCCGGCGCCACGGCAAGCACCGCCCCAGAGACAGAGCCTAGAGACGCTCAAAGCGCACGAGCACAGCGAGCAGAAATTACAAGCGCTGACCGGCTGCACCGAGCGCAAGCTGGACATTCTATATCTGGCGGGCAGCCGCGGCGGCGGAATGCATGAAATGATGCAGCAAAACGCCAAGGGTTGGGTGGTGCAGATCCTAACCCTGCTGGCCCCGGCCCTGGCTTCGGGGGTTTTGGCGCTGCTTAGCTAGCCGCTTTTGCCCGGCGGGCATTGCGCGCCCGTTCGCTGGCGGATTTGAGCTGCCCGCAAGCTGCCATAATATCCTCGCCGCGCGGGGTCCG
>JAOXSB010000190.1 GCA_025800345.1 Mangrovicoccus sp.
TGCACCCGCCAGGGGAAGACTATCGATCTCAACCCCAAGGAATTCCTGCTGCTAGAGGCGTTTTTGCGCTCAAATGGGCGGGTGCAGACCAAAACCATGTTGCTGGAGCGGGTTTGGGATATGAATTTCGATCCCACCACCAGCGTGGTGGAAACCCATATCAGCCGGTTGCGGGGCAAGATCGAGAAACCCTTTGGCGACCGGCTGATCCGCACCATCCGGGGCGCAGGATATGTTTTTGACCCCGCTTAGGGCGTTTTTGCGCCTGAGTTCGGTGCGTCACGCTTTGGGGCTGCTGGCGGTGTTTGCGCTGTTCTCCACCTTGGCCTGGGGCGGCACTTATTGGCTGGTCTATCGCGAGATGATGATTGCGGTAGATGCCCGTTTGACCGAGCAAATGAGCCAGGCGGTTGCGGCGCTTGAGGCGGGCGAGGATCTGCCCATGGCCCTGCCCGGGCAGAGCATTGCCCTGCAAAACAGCGCCGGGCCCGAGGGGTTTTTCACCTATGATCCCGAAGGCGAAGACGCCCCTGCGCTGCGGGTATTGCGGCGGCAAAGCGCGTATGGCCAGATTGTTTTGCGCGAGGATGTGGAGCGCCAAGAAGAGCTGCGCGATATTCTATCGGGGGGCATGATCACCTCGCTTTTGGGCACGCTGCTGGCCACTGCGCTCGCGGCGCTTTGGGTGGGGCGGCGCGGGCAAAACCGGCTTGATCAGATCAGCGATGGGTTGGCGAAAGT
>JAOXSB010000202.1 GCA_025800345.1 Mangrovicoccus sp.
GCGAAATCCGCCTCAACCGGGCAGCGCGCCAAGGTCAAAGGCACGCCCCAATGATTGTTAAAGCTTTTCTCAGCCGCATGAACCAGACCTTGCGGGGCCAGGGCGGCGCGGGCCATTTCTTTGGCAGAGGTTTTGCCGACCGAGCCGGTGATGGCAAGCAATCTCGCGCGGGTCTGTTCCCGCCGGGCGCGGGCCATCGCTTCGAGCCCTTGCAGCACGTCATCGACAATCAGCAGCGGCGCATCCGGACCCAGCCCGTCGGGCACCTGGCTGACCAAGGCCGCCGAGGCGCCTTTGGCCAGGGCATCGGCAACGAAATCATGCCCGTCCCGGCGGTCGGTTAGGGCGATGAACATCTCGCCAGGCTGGATCGTTCGGGTATCGATGGACAGGCCCGTCACCGCCCAATCGCCCTTAGCCTGCCCCCCGGTGGCGGCAGCGGCCTCAGATGCGGTCCAAAGCGGGCGGGCGGTCATGGCATGGCTCCATCCAATGCGGCCACCGCAACGCTGGCCTGTTCCACATCATCAAAGGGCAGCACATCACTGCCGATAACCTGCCCGGTTTCATGACCTTTGCCAGCGATGAGCAAAGCGTCTCCGGGGTCTAGCAAATCCACCCCGCGCAAGATCGCCTCGGCGCGATCGCCCACATCCAACGCCTCGGGGCAGCCTTGGCGCACCATGGCGCGGATCACAGCAGGGTCTTCCGAACGGGGATTGTCATCGGTGACGATCACCAAATCGGCTTGCTCTGCTGCCGCCTGGCCCATCAAAGGCCGTTTGCTTTGATCGCGATCCCCGCCCGCGCCCAGCACCGCTATAAGCCGCCCCAAAACATGCGGGCGCAGAGCGCGCAGCGCCGTGGCCACCGCATCCGGGGTATGGGCGTAATCTACAAACACGCTGGCCCCATTGGCCCGCGTTGCCGCAAGCTGCATGCGCCCGCGCACGCCGCTGAGATGAGGCAGCACGGAAAACACCGCATCGGGATCCTCGCCTGCCGCAATCACCAACCCGGCGGCCATCAACACATTGCTGGCTTGGAACCCACCGATCAGGTTCAGCCGCGCTAAGCGAGGCCGCCCTTGCCAGGCAAAGCGCAGATCCTGCCCCGTGGCGTCATAGCGCTGCCCAGTGATACGCAAAGCGCAATCCTCACCGCGGCCCAGCCCCATCACCTCTTGGCCACGGGCGGTGGCGATCTCGGCCATAGCCGCGCCTTTGGGATCATCCATATTGATCACGGCCACGCCATCTTCGGTCAAAAGCCGGGAAAACAGACCGGCCTTGGCCTCGAAATAAGCTTCGAAACTGCCGTGATAATCCAAATGATCCTGGGTGAAATTGGTAAAGCCCGCTGCGGCCAAGCGCACCCCATCCAAGCGGCGCTGATCGAGCCCATGGGACGAGGCTTCCATGGCCAAGCGCGTCACGCCCGCCTCGGCCATCGCCGCCAAATGACGGTGCAAAGTCACCGGCTCGGGCGTGGTATGGCCCGAAGGCGCGGCATAAGCCCCTTCGATCCCGGTGGTGCCCAAATTGGCCGCCGCATAGCCCAGATCCGACCAGATCTGGCGCGCAAAGGTGGCCACAGAGGTTTTGCCATTGGTGCCCGTCACCGCAACGCAGGTTTCTGGCTGGCCCCCGAACCACAGCGCTGCCGCAAAAGACAGGGCCTGGCGCGCATCCTCGGTGACGATCACCGGAACGCTCACCGCGCCCTCATCGCGCAAGATCGCAGCGCCTGCCGGATCGGTGAGGATCGCTGCCGCGCCCGCGGCTTGGGCTTTGGTCGCGAAACGCGCCCCATGCACCGCGGATCCAGGCAAAGCCGCAAAAAGCATCCCGTCGCGCACCGCGCGGCTGTCCACAGTCAACCCCGTGACCATGACCCCGCTGCCCGCATTGTCATGCAACCCAATTTCGGACAGGGATTTCACCGCCGCTGTCTCGCCTGCCATCCCTGCGCCTCGCGTCTCAGATTTATCTGCGCGCCTGTACTAGCTCAGTCGCGACCTCGGGTTCAATCTCGGGGCGCACTCCCAAAAGCGGCGCAGTCCGGCGGATCAATTCCGCAGCCACGGGCACCGCGATCCAACCCGCAGTACGCCGTTCTTTGCCCAAGATCTTAGTTTTGCCCTCATCCAAGGTCACCACCACCGCATATTTTGGGTCATGGGCGGGATAGACCGAGGCAAAAGTCGCCAGCACTTTTTTCTTATAATAACCGCCATTGGGCTTGGGCTTATCTGCGGTGCCGGTCTTGCCGCCAACCCCATAGCCGGGCACTTCGCCAAAGGTCGCGGTGCCGCGAACCACCACTTGGCGCAACATATCCCGCGCCGCATGGGAGGTTTCTTGCGAGACCACCCGCGGCCCCAATTGCCGCCCGCTTTGTTTCAGCAATGTCGGCGTCACCTTCGTGCCGCCATTGAGCAGCGAGGCATAGCCTGCCGCCAAATGCAACGGACTGGTGGAAAGCCCGTGACCATAAGAAATGGTCATGGTTTGGATCTCGCCCCATTTTTTCGGCAATAGCGGACGGCCCGAAGGGGCTTCGAACAGCTCTACCGGGGTGGCTTCAAGAAACCCGAGATCGCCCAAAAACGCTTTCTGACGCTGCGCGCCGATCAGCTGGGCCACTCGCGCCGTGCCGGTATTAGAGCTTTTGACGATCACATCCACAGCGCTCAGCTGCGGCCCGTAATCCTTGAAATCGCGAATGCGGAATTTGCCCCAAGTGAGCGGCTGCGTGGTGTTCACCATGGTTTGCGGCAGCAAAAGCCGCTCTTCCAGCGCTTGCGCCATGGCAAAGATTTTGAACACCGAGCCCAGCTCATATACCCCTTGCACCGCCCGGTTAAACAACGGGCTGTCGGCCTGATCGCCGCTGCTGGGCAAAGGCGGGCGATCATTGGGGTCAAAATCGGGCAGTGAGGACATGGCCAGGATCTCGCCCGTATGCACATCCATAATCACCGCGCTGGCGCCTTTGGCGTCGAACATAGTCATGCCGCCAGCAAGCACTTCGCGCATCGTCGCCTGCACCTTGACGTCAATCGACAGCGCCAAAGGCTTGCCCGTATGTTTGGGATCGCGCAATTGCCCATCAAAGGCACGCTCGACCCCGGCAACGCCGATCACCTCGGCGGCGCGCACGCCTTCATCCCCAAAGCTGGCGCCGCCCAGAATATGCGCCGCCAAAGGCCCGTTGGGATAAACCCGCATCTGACGGGCGGCAAAAAGCAAGCCCGGCTCGCCAACCTCATGGACCATTTGCACTTGTTCAGGCGAAAGCGTTTTGCGCAGCCAGATGAATTTGCGCCCGCTCAGCAGACGCTTTTCCACCCGCTCCTGGTCCATCTCAGGGAAAATTCGCGCCAATTCCCGGGCCGCTCGGGGGATATCCACCATCTCATGGGGATGGGCGTAAAGCGCGCGGGTTTCCAAATTCGTCGCCAACACCCGGCCTTCGCGATCGGTGATATCAGCGCGGCTGCCCGAGATCACAGCGCCGCTAGCCAAGCGCGGCTCGGCCGGTGGGGCGCTGGCCAAGCTGCCCATGCGCACAGCCACCGTGCCAAAGGCCAAAACAAAGAACAGCCCTAGAACAAGCAAACGGCTTTCCGCCCGCCCCTGGGCCGCATCGCGCATACGTTCATGGCGCGCATGCAGGTTTTCTTTCTCGATCAGATCAGGGTTTTCGCCCCGTTCACGCGCCCGCAAAATCGCTGCCAAAGGCCGCAACGGCCGCCGCGGTTCAGGCGCTTTTGGAGCATTGGGATCGGAAAACATCGGGTCACTCATGGAAACTGCCCATCTTGCGCGTCAGGCACTGGCTCTGGCGCAACAACATCCGCCATATCGATCAATGGTCCGCCCTCATATCCGGCGGGCAAAAGCTGCGGATCGAGCAATTCGGCTGGATCCAGCAGCCCTTCAAACCCCTCGCCCTCTTCGGGCATGGGCAATTGCGGCGCAAAGGCGATCTGATCGATCACCCCGAAATGTTCGGGCCGCATGGGGATCAATTGTAGCGTCTCGAAATTCAGATCCGCCAAAGCTCGCAACCGTTCGGGCCGGTTGAGATAGGCCCATTCCACTTCGAGCACCGCAAGCTCGCCGCGCAAGGCACCGATTTCCCGCTGCAAGCTGCGCAGATCCGAAATGGTCTGACGGGTGCGGTAATTTTCCTGATACGCCCAAAACCCCGTGAGCAAGACGACACAGCCGATCAGCAAACCCAAAAAGGTCTTCATCGCAGCATCTCCTGTGTCAGACGCGGCAGGCCCAGCCCATCGCGCGGGGCGCGCCCTGCCGGGGCATCACTGCGCCGTGCCAAACGCAACCGGGCCGAGCGGGCACGGGGATTGGCAGCCAATTCGCTTTCATCGGCGGCAATGCTGCGGCGACGCTCTAAATGAAAGGCCGCCGGGGTTTCCTTGATCTCTGGGGCATAGCGATTGCCCCGGCCGCTGGTGCCAGAGCGCGCTTGCAAAAACCGCTTAACGATCCGGTCTTCAAGGGAATGGAAGGTCACCACCGCGAGCCAACCACCAGGACGCAGCAATGCTTCGGCCGCTTCCAGCCCGGCAACAATCTCGCCAAATTCGTCATTCACCGCGATGCGCAGCGCCTGAAAACTGCGCGTTGCCGGGTGGCTTTGACCTGGTTTCGGACGGGGCAAGCAGCCGCTGACAATCTCGGCCAACTGCAAGGTGCGGGTGATCGGCGCCTCGGCCCGGGCCGCAACAATCGCCCGTGCAATCCGGCGCGAGGCGCGCTCTTCACCATATTGATAGAGAATATCGGCCAATTCGCCCTCTGGTGCACCATTGACCAGATCCTCGGCGCTTGCCCCTGCCTGTTCCATACGCATATCCAGCGGCCCGTCCTGCAAAAAGGAAAAGCCGCGCTCGGCCTGATCCAATTGCATCGACGACACGCCCAGATCGAACACCACCCCATCTTGGGGCACGTCCAGAGCATCTGCCATGGCGGAAAAGGGCGTCTGCACAAAGGAAAACCGTCCCTGCGCCTCATCGCTCAGGGTTTTGGCAATGCCAGCGGCCAAAGGATCGCGGTCGATCCCGGCGACATGATCCGCGCCAGCGGCCAGCAGCCCCCGGCTATAGCCCCCTGCGCCGAATGTGGCATCCACCCAATCCCCCTGCACTGGGGCCACTGCCTCTAGAATCGGGCGCAGCAATACCGGAATATGCGGGGCAGGATCAGAGCCGGTGGAAAGATCGTTATGCTCTGCAGCGGGCACCATGATCTAAACCGCCTCTGGGCCATCATAGAGCAAAACGAGCGGATCTTCCCCCTCGGGCAAGAGCGCGTCGATCTCCTCTTCATAGCCTTCTTCTTCGGCCTCATAGGTCTCGGGGTGCCAAATCTGGAACCGATCCCCAGACGCGATGAAAAACGCATCCGTGTCTGGGCCAATGCCGATTTTATCGCGCAGCTTTTTCGGCAGCACCAAGCGGCCCGTACCATCCACACTGGTTTCCCAAACCAACCCGGTGAACATCTTTTCCATATAACGGCGGGCGCTGGAGCCGCGGGGCATCTTTGCGATACGCGCTTCCACCTCGGCGATCGCTTCAATCGTATAGCATTCGAGAAATTTCCGGCGATGGTCCCCATAAACAATGACCATTTCGGCCGGATCGCCATCGCCGCAATTAGGGTCGCCCGCGGCAAGCACGCGGCGGAAGGAGGCGGGAATCGAAACCCGACCCTTTCCATCCACCTTCTGGGTGCTTTCGCCTCTGAATGGACGTGCCACTATCTTGCCCTGCTCGCCTTTGTTTATGCCGTGCCCTGAAACGGGAAACGGCGGATCAAGCCGCTGCTACCGCTCGATCCGCCGTCCTAGTCCCTCTGCGGGTGCCGCTCTGCGTACCGCCAAGGGGGACGAGCGGTCGCGTGCGATCTTTTGTTCGGATGAAAGCGATTGCCTGTATGAACCTGCTATTTTTTTATTTTCGCGCTTTCGCGCTGATCACCTCATCGTGTGCTTAGGGATACCCCGGCACTTCATGTCACTCAAGGGATTTTTGGGGAATTGATGGGAATTTTCCAGCACACGCTAATTTTATAGACACAGACACCATATTTTGTGGCGGCCGCAAAATCCAGCACAAAGAAACTGAAACAATTTTAGCGGGAATCACCACCGCGCCCCCGCTGGCCCAGGAATTCCCAAGCCCGGACCAGCCAGTTCCCAGCATTCCCACTGCAATTAGGCGTTTTCGCAAAACCCCACGATTCGACAGAAAACACCGGCACGGACAGGGTAATTTACCCAATTTTAGGCAAATAATGCTGATCATACGAAAAATTGGCGGGGCTCAACTGATCTGCCGCCCTTGCATTTTCTGCATAGCAGCATTGCGGCTTTTCAGGATTGTGCAGGTGCAGAATAATCGGCATAACGTATTCATGAATTCGCGATGGGCTCGCGGAACTGCCAAACGGCACCGCTTGCAGCCTCGCACATAGATCGCTGGAAACAGCGAAACGGACAGAAAGCCCCTCCTCCTCCCTGGGTTTTCTGCTTCTGGCGGCGACACCCTCCTCCTCCCTGGTGTCGCCGCCTTTTTTCTTTCAGAACAAGACAATAGAGCGCTTAAACAGCGACAACCAAAACCCTGCCGACCCTGCGGTTAACGTAGATTTTCGCGCTAGGCTGGTCCATGAATGCGCAAATGCGCCTTAGCCGATGGTCACCCCTAAACGACCGGGCGGGCGGTAGACCGTATTTTTGCAAGCAAATACCAAATCCTCCACATCAACCGGCTTGCGCAGCACCGCGCGCACCGCAGGAGACGCTGCAAAAAACTCCGACTCACAGGGCAAAGCGCTGCCCGCGAGAATCAGCACATCGCAATCGGGCTGCGCTGAAACTGTTTGAGATATAAAACTAAGGCCGCGCTCTTGGGCCAAATACAGATCAAGCAGCACGATATCATAACGGCGCCGATCTATGGCTTGCTGTGCGGCCGCCAGCGCCGCGACCTCGTCCACCTCATAGCCAAGCCTGCACAAAGCACTGCGCCACAACCGGCGCAGATTCGGATCATCTTCAATTATCAAGACATTCAAAGCCACATCCCCAATACCCCTTTGAGAACGTTAACCGAGTCGCATCGCCCCGTCTGCAAAAATGTCGCAGGGGAAAGAAGAAATCTTATGATGGGATCTGTAAAAGCGCGCGCGCCTTAAAATGGCGGATCCTCGGCGCGATCTGCATTGGTGACAAACCGCGCCACCACATGTTTTACGCCAGCTTTTTCAAAAGCGATCTCGAGCTTGTCGCCCTCCATCCCAATCACCGCACCGTATCCGAATTTCTGGTGAAATACCCGCTCGCCCATGGTGAAGCGCGCCACCGCTGCCGTATCGATCACCGGGGCGCGGCTTTCTCGCGGCTGGTTCAGACCGCGTTCGCCCTGGCGCGATTGCAAGCGCTTCCATCCTGGCGAGTTGTAAACATTGGCCGAAGCCGCGGCGCTTTCCAGCCCCGAGCCCATCGCCGATGGGCCCGCACCGCCGCCAGAGCCATAAAGCCCCGGCGGGGTTAACACCTCCACATGGGCCTCGGGCAACTCGTCGATAAACCGCGATGGCAGCGCCGCTTGCCATTGCCCAAACACCCGGCGATTGGCCGCGAAAGACACGGTGCAAATCCGCTCGGCCCGAGTGATGCCCACATAGGCCAGCCGCCGTTCTTCTTCGAGCCCCGCCAGACCCGTTTCATCCATGGAGCGTTGCGAGGGAAACAACCCGTCTTCCCAACCAGGCAGGAAGACCGCAGGAAATTCCAACCCCTTCGCCGCATGCAGCGTCATGATGGAGACTTTGGCGCCCTGATCCTCGCTGGCATTGTCCATGATCAGCGCCACATGTTCTAAAAACCCTTGCAGATTCTCGAATTCTTCCAGCGCTTTGAGCAATTCCTTCAGGTTTTCCAGCCGTCCAGGGGCTTCGGGCGTTTTATCGGCCTGCCACATGCCCGTGTAACCGCTATCATCCAAAATGCGCCCAGCCAGATCTATATGGTCATGGGCAGGATCGCGCAGCTCTTCATGCCAGGCATCTACCAGCGCCACCAATCGGGTCAGCTCGGCCTTGCCCTTTCCCGTGATACCGCCCGATTGCACCAATGCCCGCGCGCCCTCGAGCAAAGGCAGCCCCGCGGCCCGCGCCGCCATCTGAATTTTTTGCTGCGCCTTATCCCCCAGCCCGCGTTTGGGTGTGTTCACGATCCGCTCAAAGGCCAAATCATCAGACGGGCTTACCGCCAGGCGGAAATAGGCCATGGCATCGCGGATCTCCATGCGCTCGTAAAACCGCGGCCCGCCGATGACGCGATAGGGCAGACCAATGGTCAAGAACCGGTCTTCAAAGGCGCGCATCTGATGCGAAGCCCGCACCAAGATCGCCATTTGATCCAGCCCCACAGGGTCAAGCCCGCGGGTGCCTTGCTGCATGGCTTCGATCTCTTCGCCGATCCAGCGGGCCTCTTCCTCGCCATCCCAATGGCCGATTAAACGCAGCTTTTCGCCCTCTCCCTCATCGGTCCAAAGCGTTTTGCCCAAACGGCTTTCATTGCCTGCGATCACCGCCGAGGCCGCCGCCAAAATATGGCCCGTGCTGCGGTAATTCTGTTCCAGCCGCACCACATGGGCGCCGGGGAAATCCTTCTCAAAGCGCAAAATATTGCCCACCTCGGCCCCGCGCCACCCATAGATGGATTGGTCATCATCGCCGACGCAACAGATATTGCGATGCCCCGCCGCCAGCAGGCGCAACCACATATATTGAGCAATATTAGTATCTTGATACTCGTCCACCAGAATATAGCGCAGCCAGCGTTGATATTGGGTCAGCACGTCTTCATGGGTTTGAAAGATCGTGAGCATATGCAGCAGCAAATCGCCAAAATCCACCGCGTTAAGCTCGACCAGCCGGGCTTGATACTGGGCGTAAAGCTCCACCCCGCGATTGTTAAAGGCTGAGGCCTCAGCCACCGGCACGGCCTCGGGACGCAGGGCGCGGTTTTTCCAGCCATCAATGAGGCCGGAGAGCTGCCGCGGCGGCCAGCGTTTCACATCAATATTGGCCGCCTGAATAAGCTGCTTGAGCAGCCGGATCTGATCATCCGTGTCTAGGATCGAAAAGCTCGATTTCAGCCCCACCAGCTCTGCATGGCGGCGCAGCATTTTCACACAGATCGCATGAAAAGTGCCCAGCCATGGCACGCCTTCAACCACACCGCCCAATTGCGCCCCCACGCGATCTTTCATCTCGCGGGCCGCTTTATTGGTAAAGGTGACCGCCAGGATCTCGTTGGGCCGGGCCGTGCCGCTATGGAGCAAATGGGCAATCCGCGCGGTCAAAGCGCGGGTTTTGCCCGTTCCCGCCCCGGCCAGCATCAATACCGGGCCGTCCAATTGTTCGACCGCAGCGCGCTGTTCAGGGTTCAGCCCATCCAAATAGGGGGCTGGGCGCGCGGCCATGGCGCGGGCTGCCAATCCCGGCGCGGCGGGCGGGGCATCAAAGGCGTCGAAATCGTCGATACTGCTCATGGGCGGACTCTAGGCCAGCGCCGCCCGGATGAAAAGTTTGTTCAGGAAATGTTCGCGCAAATTCCGCGCCACACCCTATGCGCCAATATTATCAGCACCTTGCCGCCTGGATCCGCATTCAGATCTATCCCGGCCCCGCCGCGAGCGTGAAAACCCATTCCCTCTGCCCCAAGGCAATTTCTCTGCTAACCTCAAGACGCCTTCGGTCTCATGTCACCATCGCCGCAAAGCCGTTAACGCTAACATTTTTATGAGATGTCGTTATAGGTGGATAATAAGGCGGGGTTATGGGGGTTTTTTGGATGATCCTAGGAAAGCCTCTTCCCAGGGCCTTGGCTGTTCATTGGTAAGGAAGCTGAATGATGTCTGAGTTCGAGAAAATCCTCATCGCAAACCGGGGCGAGATTGCGATTCGCGTCATGCGCGCAGCCAATGAAATGGGCAAACGCACGGTGGCGGTCTATGCCGAAGAGGACAAGCTTGGCCTGCACCGTTTTAAAGCCGATGAAGCCTATAAGATCGGCGAGGGCCTGGGGCCGGTGGCGGCCTATCTCTCCATTGACGAGATTATCCGCGTGGCAAAAGCATCGGGCGCGGATGCGATCCATCCAGGCTATGGGCTGCTCTCGGAAAACCCCGCCCTGGTGGATGCTTGCGATGCAGCGGGCATCACCTTTATCGGGCCGCGGGCGGAAACCATGCGCGCCTTGGGCGACAAAGCCAGCGCCCGGCGCGTGGCCATTGAGGCAGGCGTGCCAGTAATCCCAGCCACCGAAGTGTTGGGCGATGATATGGAAGCGATCGCCGCCGAAGCGGCCGAGATTGGCTATCCGCTGATGCTCAAAGCGTCCTGGGGCGGCGGCGGGCGCGGCATGCGCCCGATCAACGGGCCCGAAGAGCTGGCCGAGAAAATCGCCGAAGGCCGCCGGGAGGCTGAAGCCGCCTTTGGCAATGGCGAGGGGTATCTGGAAAAGATGATCACCCGCGCCCGCCATGTGGAAGTGCAAATCCTGGGCGACCAGCACGGAGAGATTTACCACCTTTATGAGCGCGATTGCTCGGTCCAGCGGCGCAATCAAAAGGTCGTAGAACGGGCGCCCGCCCCTTATCTTTCGCCAACCCAGCGCGAACATCTTTGCGGGCTGGGCAAAAAGATCTGCGCCCATGTGAATTATGAATGCGCTGGCACGGTCGAATTCCTCATGGATATGGAAAGCGGCGAGTTTTACTTCATCGAAGTGAACCCGCGTATTCAGGTGGAACACACAGTGACCGAAGAGGTCACCGGCATCGACATTGTGCGCGCCCAAATCCTGATCGCCGAAGGCAAAAGCCTGACCATGGCCACCGGGGTGGCCAGCCAATATGATGTGAAGCTTGACGGGCATGCGGTGCAATGCCGGGTGACCACAGAAGATCCACAAAACAATTTCATCCCCGATTACGGGCGCATCACCGCCTATCGCGGAGCCACGGGGATGGGCATTCGCCTGGATGGGGGCACCGCCTATTCCGGGGCAGTGATCACCCGCTATTATGACAGTTTGCTGGAAAAAATCACCGCCTGGGCCCCCACACCCGAGGCCGCCATCGCCCGGATGGATCGAGCCTTGCGAGAATTTCGCATTCGCGGTGTCAGCACCAATATTGCCTTTGTGGAAAACCTGCTGAAGCACCCCACATTCCTGAATTACGAATACAGCACCAAATTCATCGACACGACGCCAGAGCTGTTCCAATTCAGCCCGCGCCAGGACCGGGCCACGCGGCTTTTGACCTATGTGGCCGATATTACGGTGAACGGGCATCCCGAAACCCTGGATCGCCCGGCCCCGCCGGCCAATGCCCGCAGCCCGCGCCCACCTTTGGCAATCGAGGCGGGCGCAGAGGGCAGCAAAACCCTGCTCGAGCGCAAAGGCCCGCAAGCGGTGGCCGATTGGCTGGCGGCGCAGCCGCAAGTCTTGATGACCGACACCACCATGCGCGACGGGCATCAGTCGCTTTTGGCCACGCGGATGCGCTCGATCGATATGATCCGCATCGCACCGTTTTACGCCGCCCATCTGCCGCAGCTTTTCAGCGTGGAATGCTGGGGCGGCGCGACCTTTGATGTGGCCTATCGGTTCTTGCAAGAATGCCCCTGGCAGCGCTTGCGGGATCTGCGCGCGGCCATGCCCAATCTGCTGCTGCAAATGCTGCTGCGCGGGGCAAATGGGGTCGGCTACACCACCTATCCCGACAATGTGGTGCAAAGCTTTGTCAAACAGGCCGCGGAAACCGGGGTGGATGTGTTCCGGGTGTTCGACAGTCTGAACTGGGTGGAAAACATGCGCGTTTCCATGGATGCGGTGCTGGAAACCGGGCGTATCCTTGAGGGCACGATTTGCTATACTGGCGATGTGCTCGACCCCGAGCGCGCCAAATATGACCTGAAATATTATGTGGATATGGGCAAAGAGCTGCGCGCGGCTGGGGCGCATATTCTGGGCCTGAAAGATATGGCCGGACTGCTCAAACCTGCCTCTGCCACGGTGCTGGTCAAAGCCTTGAAAGAAGAGGTCGGCCTGCCGCTGCATTTCCACACCCATGACACATCGGGGATTTCCGGTGCCACGGTTCTGGCCGCGGCGGCGGCCGGGGCCGATGCGGTGGATGCGGCGATGGATGCGTTTTCGGGCGCAACCTCGCAGCCCTGCATGGGCTCGATTGTGGAAGCCCTGCGGCAAACCCCGCGCGATACCGGGATCGATATTGAGGCCGTGCGCACCGCTTCGGCCTATTGGG
>JAOXSB010000206.1 GCA_025800345.1 Mangrovicoccus sp.
TTGGCCTTCGGCGGCATTAGGATTCTCGCCGAAGAAACCGTTGCAATCATCCACCTGTGGTTTGAGCCGGGCGATTTCCGCAGCGGGGCTGCTGCCCGTCGGCAGGCGCAGTTTCGCGTAATCGATCTGGACGTTTTTCGACGGTGGCGGGGCCACATCTTGCAATTGCCGCAACTGGAACAGCGCGATGGAGCCTTCGAGCGGCACCGGCGCGGTCACTTCGCCTGGACGCATGGTCAAAAAGAGCGGGCCCACAGTGGGCGGCAATGCCGAGACCGGCAGCCAATCAAGCTTGCCCCCATTGATGCTGCTAGGACCGATGGAATATTGCCTTGCAGCGTCTTCAAATTCGGCAAAGCTGGTGATGCGCTGGATTTCTTCAGCGCGCCGTTGGCTAAGAACAGCTTCCTGAGGGGTCATGGGAAGCACAACTTCAGAGACCAAAATCCTGGCGCTGCCGGTGCCCGAAGAGAGCGCCAAGGCGCGGTCGATCTCTTCCTCGCCAACCCGTGCGCGGGCGGCAAAACGGGCTTGGACCAGACCGCTCCAAGACAATTGAGCGCGCAAATAATCGCGCATGGTCTCGGGATCGATCCCGGCATCCTGGATCGCGAATAAGAACTCGTCAGGCCCCAGGCCCGCGCGCCCTGCAAAGCTTTCTAACGCGAAATCAATCTCATCTTGGCTGGGCACAATGCCCGCGCCTGCGGCTGCGGCCAATTGCAGCCGTTCATTGATCAACTCGTCCAGCGTGCTGGCGCGGGTCACCGCAGGCGAGCGCAGCGCTTTGAGCAAAAGCTCGCGCTGCTGCAGCTCGAATTCCGTCACCACGGCGTTATCGACAAAGGCCACGGGCGCGAACAGATCTTGCGCTGTGGCAGGGGCTGCGCCCAGGCAAAAAAGAACACTCCCCATCACCAGCTGTTGCTTCAGGTGCTGGAAAACGGCCTTTACCATGCCTCGTGTCATCCTAATCATCCTCGTGATGTGCAGACGCGGCGCGCCCGGTTGCGCCCGATCTCTGTTCCAAATCCCGCAAGCTGAACCTGGAGCCCATAGGTGATTTCCGTCTCATCGCCCGCATTGCTTGTAAAGCGGCGTTTTGCGGTGAGATCAACCCGGATGCACTCGTTCTCATAGGCCAGGCCCAGATCCAAGCGATTGGTGCGATCCAGGATAAAATCATGGCGTAGATCAAAGGTCGCTGAGAGGTTTTGGGTCACGCCGAACCCGCCGAGAAAGGCCAGTTCCGACAAATCGCTCTCGAGCAAGCCGCTGGTTTCTTGTTGCTGCCAGACATAGGCGGCGGTGAGGTTCACGCCCGTGCTGGCCCATGTGGCGCGGGCCTCGTTAAGCGACGGATCCCCATCATCATTGAACAGCAGCAAATTGCGGAACCGTAACCGGTTGCGGAAATCAATATCCACCTGAGTGAGCCAGTCGGACGCATCCCCATCCAGCACCGCAAAATCGTTCAGATCTAAGCTTTCTTCAAAGCGCAGCACCCGCCCCATGGTCAGACCAAGGCTAACGCCCGAAGGGTGAAGCCGTGCCCAACGCATGGCCAGATTGCTGCGCCAGCCAGTTTCATAGCGATCAAGCCCCGGAAAACGGTTCAGGGCGAACAGATTGCCCGTGTCCAGTGAGATCGCGGTGCTGTCTTGGTTGGGCCCGTCCAAAGTATCGGGCCGGGTCCAAAGCACTTGGGCCACGGGTTCAAGCAGATAACGCACTTGCGGGCGCTCGCCCTGGGCCATCAATGGCCAATGCAGATCCGCGGCAAAAGTTGGGGTAAAGGCGGCCTGATGTTCTGGATATCGCGGATCGCCCGTGATGCGCCGGTAATCGAGATTAAGCTCGGCCTCGGTGCCCAGGCGCAGCCCTGGCCCCATGGTCCAATCGCGCCGCCAATCCAGGGTGCCGCGCAATTGGTCAACATTGGGTGCGATGATCTCTTCGCTCGCATCGCGCAGCCGCGCTTGGCCCAATAGGTTAAAACCGAGCAACCCACCGACGCCATCGGGCTGCCATTCCCGGCGATAATCCAACTCGGCAAGGCGCGAGAGCTGATTGTCTTGATCCGCTTCGCGCAGGCTTTCGTAATCGGTGAGGGAAATGTCGATCAGCTCGTCATTGCGGATGCGATAGGCGCTGATCGCGCTGTCCAGCACGTCTTTGCTTGAGAAATCATAATCGCGCAAATAGGTCCGATCTGAGGTGTATTCATAATCCAGCTCAAGCGTGAAATCTCGTGGCAGCTTGAATTGCCCCTGTGCGAAAAGATACCCGCGGGTCTCGTCTGGCTTGATGTCATCGCGTGACAGAGCGCCGGTGGCGATGATCCCGCCGCTGCGAAAGGCTTGGCGATAGCGTGCCTCAATGGAACGAGAATTGCCATCGGTGATATAAGGGGCCAAGGTCACATCCGCCGATGGCCCAAGAGTGATGAAATAGGGCACGCGAATGCCATTGCCCAAGACCGAGCTAGAGCGAAAGCTTGGCAGCAAAAACCCAGTGGCGCGCCGCACGGATGGGTCGGGAATGCGCATGACCGGCAGGTAAAACACCGGCAAATCATAGATCCGGAACACCGCATCATAGAAATAGATCCGCTGGGCGTTTTCGTCCTGGATCACTCGGCGGGCTTGAACTTTCCACAAAGGCGGCTGGCCTGGTTTGCAGATCTCGCAACTGGTGGCCACCACCCGGCGAAAATCATTATAGCCGCCGCTGCGCCGTTCAAGCTGCGCCCCAGTGATCTGCAAACGTTGCTCTACAAGCACCCGCGCGGAGGTAAGAATGCCGGTTTCCAGCTCGGTATCCAATTGGGCGGCATCGGCCAAAACGATGGCATCGGGCCCATCGCGCAGCAAGATCGGCCCTTCAATATCCAGGCTTTCCTCGGTGGCGTTATAGATCAGCTTGCTGGCCTGAAGCTCGCGCCCTTCGGAGAATACCTGCACATTGCCCTCGGCAATCAGTGTGTCGTCATTGGCAAAGGTGACCTTATCCGCCACCAGGGCAGTGGGGGGCTCATCGGTGGTTTGCGCCTGGGCCGGAAAGCTCACGAGTATCAGGCAGGTCATGGCGGCAAGAATGCGCAATAGGGGGCTCATCCGTCCTCCAGATGCAAAAGAAGGCTCAAAGCCAGCAAGATCGCGGCGATGGGTGGGCTCCAGACGGCCAGGGCAATGGGCACCTGTCCATTTTCGCCCATCACATGGGTGAGGCTGGTGACGAAATAGAGCAAAAACCCCGCCAGAACCGCCCCCAGAACCATCAAGCCTGTGCGGCCAAAACGGGTATGGCGCAGGGTAAAGACCGCCCCGATCAGCACCATGGCCACGAAGCTCAGCGGGCGGGCCAATTCCGACTGGAACCACACACGATGGGCGCGCGCGGAAAAGCCGGAGGTTTCAAGCCGGGCGATAAAGCCGGGCAGATCCCAGATCGGGATCGAGGAGGGCGTGCCGAAACTGTCGCGGATCTGATCGCGGGTCAGGCTAGAGGGCAGCACCAGATGCGCCAGGTCTTCCGCTTCGATCTCGGGATTCTCGATCCCGGAAAAATCCCATTTTTTCGCCCGGCTCAGATACCAACCTTCGGGGCGCAGCTCTGCTTGTTCTGCCTCGATGCGAAAGGTTGGGTTGGATTGCCCGTCAAAGCCGTAAAAGCTGACGCCATAAAGCACAGTGCCATCCAGGTTAGAGCTATCCGCATGGATCGCGGTTTGGCGCATGGCCGCCCCTTGGCGCAGCCAAAGCCCATCACTGCCCACCGAAACCACCCGTTCTTCGCCGCGCAAAGCATTGATTTCACGCTCATAGAGCTTTGAAGTGGCTGCCACGAGCGGGTTCATGATCAGCAAAGCCGCGAGTCCGATCAAAAACGATGTGATCAGCGGGGCCATTAAACTGCGCATGGCCGAGCGCCCTGTGGCGCGGGTGATCACCAATTCGCTGGTGCGTGCCAGGGTGACAAACATCAATAAGGTGGCCAGCAAAATGACCAGGATCGTGACCTCATACAGCACTTGGGGGATGTGCAGCACCGCCAGATAGGAAAGTTGCGGCAGCCCAATATCATCGCCCTCAAAGCGGCGGATATGCTCCAGCATCTCGACCAGCCACATAAAAGCGACAAAGCCCAAGAGGATGCCCAAAAAGGTGATCAAAAACCGGCGCGCGAAATAGAGATCTAAAATCATGACGCGGCCTCGCCGGGGGTGCGGGCCAGTGTTTTGGGCGTTTTGCGGCGCATGGCGCGGTTAGAGACGTGTAACAACAAGATGGTGATCGCCGTGCACAGCGCCGTCGGCCCATAGATCACGGGCCATAAAGCGCCATTGCGCTTGCCCAGATCAATGGCCGCGTTCTCCGCCAATTTGAGCAAAATCATCAAAACACAGGCCATCAAGATTTGCCGCCAAAGCCCAAAGCGGGTGAAGCGCGCTGAAAGCAAACAAGCCAGGCCAAGAATGCAAGTGGGGATTACCAGCGCGGCTTGGGCGAAACGGATATGGCCTTCGGTGGCCAGCCAGACCCGATCCCTTTGGCTCCAATAAAGAACCTCTTCGGGCGGGTTAAACAGGATATGAGTGGGCAATTCTCGGTGATCGAGCAAGCGAATGGTCGGCCCCCCGGCCATATTGTCTAATGCGACATTCACCTCTTGGTAAAGCGTGGTGCCCAGCACATTGGTTTGCGGGTTCAGCGATTGCGCCATACCGTCAAACATCAACACTTGGGGGCCCGATTGCCCTTGGATCAAAAACGCTTCTTGGGCGGTATAGGTGACAAAGCGTTCCGGATCGCGCCGATCATCGATCAACACATTGCGCATACGCCCATCGGCATCCACTTCGCGCACATAAACCGTGATGCCTTTGGTCGGTTCTTGAAAACTACCGGGTTCCAACAAGCGCGAGGAAATCGCTTCGGCCAATTTGGCGCGAATGTCATTGAAGCGCACCATGCTGAGCGGCACGATGGCATGGGCCAGGATTGAGATCATCACCGCCACGATCAGCCCGAACACCAAATAGGGCCGGGCGAGGCGGAAGGCGCCAAAGCCTGCGGTTTGCGCCACCACCAATTCACTGTCTGAATACAGCCGGTTGGTGGTGTAGATCACCGCGATGAAGGCGGCGATTGGGGTAACAAGCTGGATAATGCTGGGCAGGCTGAGCAAGGTAACCTCTAGCACCAATTGCCCGCCTTGCCCTTGGGACAGATAGCGTTCCAGCAGCACGACGGCCCGGTTGATCCAATAGACCCCCACAAGCACCAGGGCGAAAAAGCCAAAACCCAGCAGCAGCCTGCCTAGGATATATCGATCAAATCTGCCCACGTCGTGCCTGCGGTTTCGTTCTTTGCTCCTTAGCTACAGGATTCTTCGCGGGGCGGAAACTGGTCTCTGGTCAATGGCGCTGCGCGTCACTAGATTTCCCTCAAACAGAGCAGCGAGATCCAAAGCGATGACAAGCCCCCTGGCGATTGAATTCACCGAAATTGACCTTGACGCGATTGCCCAGGCCTCGGGTCGGGTCGTGGTGTTTGTGCCCGATACCGCAAAGCTGGACCAAACCGCCCGGCGCGTGAACCGGCTGACCCGCGGCGCGTTAGAGCGGTTTGTGCAAAGCAAGGCCTTTGGCGATCTCAAAACAGGACAAAGCCTTGATTTG
>JAOXSB010000068.1 GCA_025800345.1 Mangrovicoccus sp.
GTGCCATAGGCTTTCGATAAAAGCTCTGAGCAGCGGGGGCCAGCACTTGGCTAAAATTTTTGCCGCCCATGAAAAAACCCGGCCTGTATGATGTGCAGTACCGGGCTTTTTAGAAGTGGTTTGAAGTGTTTTGAAATCCGGATCCTATGGCGTGCCTCCCTGGGTTTGTCTCGCCGTGTTGATACATCTGATCTAACCCATGCTTTGACAGATCTCTTTTTCCCTTGGGTCAAGCTTTTGCGGGTTTGCGCCAGGGAAATTGCCTTGGCCGCCCATCGAAAAACCCGGCCTGTCGCGAAACAAGACCGGGCTTTCGAGAAGTGAAGTGAGTTTGGAATGTGCGCTTGGCTGCCGTTAGGGTGGCTTGGCTCACAGACTGCGGATACTCCGATGCGATCTCGATCTCTTTCGCGCTTGGGTCAGGCTTTTGTTTTTGCGGGTCATATTCGCGCTTGTTTGCACGCATTTGCGCTGATGTCGTTTTCAAGCATTTCGGCGTCGCCAGGGCTTGGCCCGATTGGGTTTTCCGCGCCATTGTGGGGAAAATCTTTCTTTGGAGTAGAGCCATGACAAGCGCCATCAAGACACATGTCCGCGCCCTGGTTGTTGGCGGTGGCGCCGTTGGGGCCTCAATCGCCTATCATTTGGGGAAAGCGGGTTGGGACACCATGCTGGTGGAACGCGACGAGCTGACCAGCGGTTCCACCTGGCACGCCGCCGGGCTGCTGCCCTATTTCAACATGAGCTATGCCACCACGCATATCCATGACTACTCGATCAAATTCTATAAAGGCCTAGAGGCGGAAACCGGTCTGAACCCGGGCTTTTCCGTGGTGGGCAATCTGCGCATGGCGCAAACCCAAGAGCGTATGGATGAATATATGCTCTATGCCTCCACCGCTGAAACCTGCGGTGTACCTTATGAATGGCTCAGCCCGGCTCAGATCAAAGAGCGTTACCCACTGGTCAATACCCAGGATCTGAAAGGCGCGATCCTGCATCCCACCGATGGCTATATCAACCCAGCCGATGTGACCCAGGCCATGGCCAAGGGCGCGCGGAATTTCGGGGTGCGGATCGAGCGCAAAATCCAAGTGGATGGCTATCGCTGGACCGGCTCGGAATGGGTGGTGTCATGCACCCGGATGATAGAGCGGGGCAATTCGCTGCTGCCGGGTGAGGAGAAATTCGAGATCACCGCCGAACATGTGGTCACGGCCACGGGCAATCACGCACAGCGCACGGCGAAATTGCTGGGCATCAAAATCCCCGCCATCCCAGTAGAGCATCAGTTCATCGTGACCGAGCCCGACCCGGCTCTGGTGGAATGGCGCAAGAACAATCCAGAGCATCCGGTGCTGCGGGATGCCGATGCCAAATGGTATGTGCGCGAAGAACGCGGCGGCTGGATCTTGGGCCCTTATGAAGAAGGCGCGCCCGCGCGCTTCCCCTATGCGGTGCCTGACAGTTTCCGGGCCGATCTTTTCCCGCTGGATCTGGAGCGGATCGAGCAGGAATATATGTCCATGATCCACCGGATCCCGAGCTCGGAAACCGTGGGTCTCAAAGATGATTTTAACGGCCCGATCTGCTACACGCCCGATGGCAACCCGCTGATCGGCGAGGCCCCAGGGCTGCGCAATATGTGGCTGGCCGAAGGGTTCAGCTTTGGCATCACCGCCGCGGGCGGGGCGGGGAACTATCTGGCGCAGATGATCACCCAAGGCGAGGCCGAGATCGATATGGCCAGCCTGGATCCAGGCCGTTACGGGCGCTGGATGACCACGGAATATGCCTGCCGCAAGAATGAGGAATCCTATTCCCATGTCTTCGTGCTGCATCACCCTGATGAAGAGCGTGAAGATTGCCGCCCCCTGCGTACCTCGCCTGCTTATGATCGGCAAAAGGAACTGGGCGCGCAATTTGGTCAAGTCGGCGGCTGGGAACGTCCCAATTACTACGGGCCGAAAGATGCGCCCGAAGGGTTCGATCACGACAGCCGCAGCTTCCGCCGTGGCGGTTGGTGGCAATATGCCCAGGCCGAGGCCGAGGCGATCCGCGAGCGCGCGGGCCTGATCGATGCCAGCGCCTTTGCCAAGCATATGGTCGAAGGGCCCGGCGCCGAGGCGTTCCTGGATTGGGTCACTTGCAACAAACTGCCCAAAGAAGGGCGTTTGAACCTGACCTATGCGCTGTCAGATGCGGGCACTGTGCGCAGTGAATATACCATCGTGCGTTTGGCCGCAGATCGCTTCTATCTGATCTCTGCCGGGGCCTGGTGCGATTATGATGGCGATTGGCTGCGCAAAGCCTATGAAAGCCGCGCCGAAGAATTCGGCTATTGCAGCATCTATGATGTGACCAGCTCTTGGGGTGTCTTTGCCATCGCCGGGCCTGCCTCGCGGGATATTTTGCAAAAGCTGGTGCGCGATGCCGATCCTGAAACCGTGCTGGGCAACAAGCGTTTCCCCTGGCTTTCGGCGCGGGATATCGAGCTGGACATGGTGCCCGTGCGGGCGCTGCGCGTGGCCTATACCGGCGAGCTTGGCTGGGAATTGCACCACCCGATCGAGATGCAGAACCGTCTTTGGGACAAGCTGATGGAAGCAGGGGCCGAATTTGGCCTGTCTCCGGTGGGCGCGCGGGCGCAAAACTGGCTGCGTCAGGAGAAAAGCTATCGCGCCTTTGGCACTGAATTGGGCCGGGATGCGACCCCTCTTGAGGCTGGGCTGAACCGCTTTGTGGATCTGGACAAGGATTTCCGGGGCAAAGCCGCTATGGAGAAAACCGGCATCCGGTCGTCTTGCGTAACCCTGCTGATCGACGGGCCAGAGGATGCAGATCCTTGGGGGCGCGAGGTGCTGTATGCGGGGGATCGCCGGGTTGGGCGCTTGACCTCGGGCGGCTGGTCGCAGGTTTTCGGCAAATCCATCGGCATGGGCTATGTGGCCCCGGATATGACCGCGCCGGGCACCGAGCTTCAGGTGAAGATGTTCAACAAGCTCTGGACCGCCACTGTGGTCGAAGATTGCCCCCATGATCCGAAAAACGCGCGTATCCGCTTGGACGCGCCCGCGGCTTTGGCGGCAAAAGCAGCCCAGTAAGGGCGCCGCTGATAGGTAAAGACTAAGGGCCGCGTCTGGGATCAGGCGCGGCCCTTTTGAATATCGTGTTTAGTCGCGGGCGGGGATGTTCAAGCCGCGCTGCACCGCCGGGCGGGCTAGGAACCGCTCTAGATAGGCGATGACATTGGGGTAATCGCTCCAGCCCACAACCTCATGGGCACCATATAGATCCAAGCCCCGCAACCAGGGAGCAATGGCAATATCGGCGATGGAGAACTCCCCAGCGATCCACTCTTTGCCCTCAAGTTGACCATTAAGAACGCTCAGCAAGCGCTTGGCTTCATTGATATAGCGCTCGCGCGGGCGCGGGTCTTCGATCTCAGCGCCTGCGAATTTATAGAAGAACCCAAGCTGGCCAAACATCGGGCCAAGCCCGCCCATCTGGAACATCACCCATTTCAGAATCTCATAGCGCTGGCTTTGGGTTTCGCCAAAAAGCTTGCCGGTCTTCTCCGCCAGATAGATCAAGATCGCCCCGGATTCGAACAGGCCGATGGGGGCGCCATCGGGCCCGTCAGGATCAATGATCGCCGGGATTTTGTTATTCGGGTTCAGCGATAGGAACGCATCGCTTTTCACATCCGCCTCGGCCAGGGTGACTTTATGGGCCTCATAAGCCAGCCCCAATTCTTCCAGCGCGATGGAGATTTTCACCCCATTGGGGGTGGGGAAAGAATAAAGCTGCAAGACCGAAGGATCTTGGGCGGGCCAACGGGCAGTGATCGGGAAATCGGTAAGGGCGGGGGGCGTCATCGGGGCATCCTTTCAAAGCTTCCCCCGAGATAAGCGAGATGGTGCGAAATGAAACCTGCCGCTTTGTGCTGTTATGAAGAAGGCTCTGCGCGCAAAAGCACAAGCTATCCGGAAAATGCCGGGAAAAAGCGCGGAAATACACAGGTAATGAACCCACCGGGCTTTAGAGCTGGGCCTCAGAACTGGGCCCTAGAAACGACAAACCCCCGCGCGGGCGGGGGCGTCAAGAAGCGGCCAAACTGCCACCATGGTTCGCGGATCGACCGCTCAGAGAAGGCCTTCACGCTGGGCTTTCTTGCGTGCGAGCTTACGAGCCCGCCGGATCGCTTCTGCCTTTTCACGAGCCTTCTTTTCAGACGGTTTCTCGAAATGTTGCTTAAGCTTCATCTCACGGAAAACGCCTTCGCGCTGAAGTTTTTTCTTCAGAGCACGGAGAGCTTGATCGACATTGTTGTCGCGAACGCTGACCTGCATATGGGTGTCACCACCTTTCGGGTTAGAGTTGCAGTTTCTTGCAGGAAGTGGCCCTATAGCAAAGCGCCCCTAGCTTGTCCAGCATAGGGGCCGCTTTGGCCCCGCAGCGATCGAGGAAGTCTTTATGGCAGAGAAAAATAAGGCAAAATCCGAACTTTTGGATCGCCTATTGGATGCGGCGCTGATCCATGTGCCTTTTGATGGGTGGAGCGATATCAGCTTTAACGCGGCGATTTCCGATAGCGGGATCGATCCGGCTTTGGCGCAAGCGGTATGTCCGCGCGGGGCGGTGGATCTGGCTGTGGCCTATCATCAGCGGGGCGATGATCTCATGGTGGCGCGCCTGGCCGAGGAAGATCTCTCTGAAATGAAATTTCGCGACAAGATCACCCGCGCGGTGCAATTGCGCCTTGAAGTGGTGGAAGACAAAGAAGCCGTGCGCCGGGGCGCCACGCTATTTGCGCTGCCGCAATATGCCCCTGATGGGGCGCGGGCGCTATGGGGCACTGTCGACCGGATCTGGAGCGATCTTGGGGACCGTTCGGAAGATGTGAATTGGTACACCAAACGCGCCACGCTGTCGGGGGTCTATTCGGCCACGGTGCTTTATTGGCTGGGCGATGACAGCCCCGATCATCAACGCACATGGCGCTTTTTGGACCGGCGCATTGATGATGTGATGTCTTTCGAAACCTTTAAGAAAAAGGTCAATGACAACCCGTTTCTCAAGCCGTTTTTGGCCGGGCCGAATTGGGCGATGAGCCGGATCAAAGCCCCAGGGGCCAGTGCGCGGGGGGATTTGCCGGGCTGTGCCAAAGGCAAAGCCTAAAGCCGCGCTTCGGGGGCGGGTTTCAAGCCCCCGGCAGCAGCTCTACCTTGGTTTCAGCGCCCAAGGTTTTCCCCAGGGAGGCAAAGCGTGATTGCGTGACCTCGCCATAAAGCGCCTCGGCCTCGGGCGCGATGCTCAGCACCAGCAATTTGCGCCCTGGATGCCAGCGCAGGCTGCCCATATCTTCGGGCCGCTGGGCGCTGAACATGGCCCCGAACCGCATGGCTTTGCCCAGGATTTCGGCCTCTTTTTGCTGCGCTTCATTGATCACTGTCATCAAAGAGCCAAAGCGCCCGGCGCGGTTGTTTTTATAGCGGTGCAACAAGGCCAACCCGAGAAAGATCCGCTCTGAATGGCTAAGCCCGCCCAAATTGGCGCGGGTGGCATAATCAAAACACACCTCGGCCCGGTAATCGGGATGGGCGCGCCAGGTCACATCATGAAGCAGACAAGCCGCTTTGATGATGCGCAGGCGCGATTTCGGCGCCCGGGCGAAAAGTGGTTTGACGAAACGATAAAGAATTTTTCCAAAACCGGGCACGCGGGCGTCTTTGGCCTCGGCAAAGCGGCATGATTCGATCAGCGGGTCGCGCTGGCGCAGCTCATCGGGCATTTGTTCCCATAGCAGCCCCTCGCGCAGCCCGTAGCTGGAAATAAACACCTCGCTCGGGCGCAGTTTGCGCAGCACCGAATCAAGCACTTGCGCGGCTGTGTGCACCAGGCCCATGCGTTCGGACCCGATATTGGTCAATTGCCGCAAGGCGCTCACATCAGTGTCGCCAATCCATTTCAGCGTGCGCCGCAGATCGGCGGTGGGCATGCGGTATTCATGGAGCACATTGAGCGGGTAATTGCGCCGGGCCATATCGATCTTGGCTATGGCGCGCCAAGACCCGCCCACCAGATAAAGCCGTTTGCCCGGATCTTCGAATTGGCTGGCCAGTTTTTCGGTTTCAGCATCGATATGTTTGCGCAGCGCGCTTTGGCTAAGCTCAACGCCTTTGAGTTTCAGCGGGCCGAGCGGGGCAGTGGCCCCATGACCCACTTTGCCGTCTTTGAGCGCGGCGAATTCCAGCGAAGAGCCGCCAATATCGCAAACCATGCCCGAAGCATTAGGCCAGCCTAGCAACACGCCTTGGGCCGATAGCCGGGCCTCATCATCCCCTTGGACCACGAAAATCTTCATGCCGATCTCGCGCTCGATCTGGGCGCGAAATTCTGGGCCATCTTCAGCCTCGCGCATGGCGGCGGTGGCCACGGCGATCAGCGGGGTGATTTGAAACCCTTCGGCCAGGGCTTGAAACCGGGCAAGCGTCGTCAGGGCGCGGGCCTTGCCTTTGGGGTTGAGCTGGCCAGTTTCGGCCATGCCTGCGCCAAGCCCGCAGAGCACTTTTTCATTGTAGAAATAAGCCGGTGAGCGCGCTGCCCCGTCAAAGATCACCAAACGGATGGAGTTGGAGCCGATATCAACCACCCCCACACGGGCCAAGCGTCGTGCGGTGGGGTCTTCAAAAAGGGGCCGGGCGAATAGATCCCAATCCTCAGCAGATCCTTCTGGGGCTCCGTCCATCATTCTCAAGCGTCCCATTTTTTGGGCATTTTGACGGGGCGGCGGGGTTAGGTCAACTGGCGGCAAGGCGCGGTGCCAGCGGCCTTTTGGCAAGCCGGGGCACATCTTCGGCCCCAGCCGAGCCGCGGCCAGACAGCGAAGGGTTTTCCATAAAGAA
>JAOXSB010000216.1 GCA_025800345.1 Mangrovicoccus sp.
ATCGGTCGGAGGCGGCACCCGGCGCGCTGTCTGTGGCCGGGCAGGGCATGCCCTGGGCCAAGATCTGCTGGGCCACGCCAATGGCGATATGTTGTGGGGCTTTGCCCAGGCGCGGATCGCCAATGGGGCAGGTGATGCGAGCGATGCGATGCGGCGCATGGCCCAAAGCGTTGAGGCGGCTTTGAAACCGGGCCCATTTCGTGGCCGACCCGATCAGCCCGGCCCGGCGAAATCCGTGGCGCAAAAGCTGATCGCATAGGGATAAATCCAGCGCATGGGAATAGGTCATAACGAAATGCTCGGCCATGGCAGGGGCATGGGCGATGAGCCGGGCGGGATCGGCGGCGGGCAGCATGGTGACGTCCTGGGGGACGTTTTCGGGAAACCGCGCCCGCCCGGTATCGACCCAGGTGATCGCCAGATCGGGCAGGGGGGCGAGGATCGCCACCAGGGCCCGGCCCACATGGCCCGCCCCATGGATCCAAATCTGACGCTGGGGCTGGGCGATGGGCTCGGCCAGCCAGCCATTGCTGAAATGCAAGGGCAAACCCGTGCCTTGATTGCGGGCGGATTTTAGGGCCGCGCGCAGGGCCAGAGGCGGCTCGGCCTCGCCCGATATACGGCGGCTGTAGAATGGCGATGTGCCCAGGGTTTGCAGCTTGGCCGCATCCCAATGCTCGCTCACCAAGCTCACCGCCCCGCCGCAGCATTGGCCCAGATCCGGGCCCAGCGGATGGCGGCTGACACGGGCCTGAGCGCCTTGGGCAAGCTGCGCGCGAGCGGCCTGGGCGGCGGCAAGTTCCAGCGCGCCGCCACCAATGGTGCCAGCTTGGCTATTTGCCCAAACCAGCATCGATGCCCCCGTCTCGCGCGGGGTGGAGCCGCGGGTTTCGGCCACCACCACCCGGATCACCGGCCCGTGCTGGGCGATGATCTGCTCAAGCTGACGCAGATCCAGGCTCATGAGGCGGCTGTCCCGCGGGCGCGGTCAATGGCCCAAAGCAGCCGTTCCGGCGTGGCCGGGGCGTTGAGGGCGTGATAGTCTGGCCCGCAAGCGGCCACCGCATCGGACAGCGCCAGGAAATTGGAAATGCCCAGCATGAAAGGCGGCTCGCCCACCGCTTTGGAGCGATAGATCGTATCTTCGCGATTGGCCCCATCCCAAAGCCCTACATTAAAGACCGGCGGGCGATCCGAGCATGCCGGGATCTTATAGGTTGATGGGGCATGGGTGCGCAGCCGTCCCGCATCGTCCCAAACCAGTTCTTCCATGGTCAGCCAGCCCGCGCCTTGCACATAAGCGCCCTCGATCTGGCCGCGATCTAGGGCCGGGTTCAGAGAATTGCCGCAATCATGCAAGATATCGGTGCGCAGGATGCGGTTTTCCCCGGTCAGTGTATCTAGCATCACTTCGGTGCAGGAAGCCCCATAGGAAAAATAGTAAAAAGGCCGCCCGGTGCCTGCGATGCGATCCCAGGCGACTTTCGGGGTTTTGTAAAACCCTGTGGCGCTCAGGCTGACCCGCGCGAGATAGCATTGATTGGCCAGCTCATCGAAACTGTAACTGGCCGCCCCCGCATGAACCTGACCGCCTTCAAAGCGGATATCCTCGGGGCTGCATTGATGCTGCTCGGCCCAATATTCTGCCATCCGGGCGCGGATCGTGTCGCAAGCCGCGGCCACGGCCATACCGTTTAGATCCGAGCCCGAAGAGGCCGCCGTGGCCGAGGTATTGGGCACTTTGGCGGTGTCCGTGGCGGTGATTTTCACCCGCTCCAGCGGGATGCCAAAGCGACTGGCGGCGACCTGGGCGACTTTCTGGAACAGGCCTTGGCCCATTTCCGTGCCCCCATGGTTCATATGTACCGAGCCGTCTTGATACACATGCACCAGCGCGCCGGCCTGGTTGAGATGGGTCAGGGTGAAGGAAATGCCGAATTTCACCGGCGACAGCGCGATGCCCCGTTTCAGCACCGGGTTTTGCGCATTCCATGCGGCAATCTCTTCCCGCCTTTTTTCGTAATCGCAATCGTGGCTGAGCTTGTCGGTGAGTTCATGAAGGATGAAATCCTCAACCTCCATGCCGTAAGGGGTTAGATTGCGCGCCGCTGGGGGACTGGGGGAGTGGGTCGCCCCATAAGGCGTGCCGCGCCCAGGCTGGGGGGCGGCGGGTTTGGCCGCATCATAGTAATTGGACCGGCGCACTGCGAGAGGATCAGCCCCCAGGTGATGGGCGATATGATCCATCACCTTTTCGATTCCCACCATGCCCTGAGGGCCGCCAAAGCCGCGAAAGGCGGTGGCGCTTTGGGTATTGGTTTTCAGCCGGTGCGAGGTGATGCGCACATCGGGCAGGAAATAGGCATTATCCGCATGGAGCATGGCGCGATCGGCCACCGGCAGCGAGAGATCCATCGCCCAGCCGCATCGCGCATATTGCGTGAATGCGATGCCGGTGATCCGGCCTGCATCGTCAAAGCCCGCTTGGTAATCGATGCGAAAATCATGGCGTTTGCCGGTGATGATCATATCATCATCCCGGTCGTAATACATTTTCGCGGGCCGCCCGGTGCGTTGCGCGATCAGCGCGCAGGCAATGGCCAGGGCGTTGCCTTGGCTTTCTTTGCCACCAAATCCGCCCCCCATGCGGCGGGTTTCCACCCGCACCCCATGCATGGGCAGGCCCAGAGCATGGGCGACTTTATGCTGGATCTCGCTGGGATGCTGGGTCGAGCTATGCACCAGCATATCCCCGTTTTCCTGGGGCAGAGCTAGGGCCGCTTGGCTTTCCAGGTAGAAATGTTCTTGCCCGCCCATCTCGAAGCGCCCGTCAATCTGATGCGGGGCGGCAGCGATGGCGCTTTCCGGATCGCCGCGCCCATAGATGCGCGGGCCGTCTTCAAACCGGCTATCGGCGGCTAGGGCCTCGTCGATGGTGAGCAGCGCAGGGCTGGGGGTGATGTCCGCCTTGCCCAAGCGGGCAGCTTTGCGCGCTGCCAAATGGGATGTCGCCGCCACCACAAAAAGCTGTTGGCCCATGTAATGCACGCGGTCTTCGGCCAAAAGCGGCTCGTCATGGGCAGAAGGAGAGCAATCGGCGGAGCGTTCAAGATCGCTGGCGCTGAGCACAGCCACAACCCCTGGGGCGGCGCGCACGGCGTCCAGATCCAACGCGTTGAGCGTGCCGCAAGCTTGATCGCTGAGCCCAAAGGCCAGATGCAGGCAATTTCCCGGCACGGGGATGTCATCAATATAGCGCGCCTTGCCGGTCACATGCAGGCGGGCGGCGTCATGGGGCAGGGATTTGTGAACAGCAGCTTGGCTCATTGGACAGCCTCCAACACCGAAATTGCCAGGCCTTGATCCTCATACCAATAGCGCAGGGCCATGTTTTGGGCGCTGCGCAAGCGGTAATCGGCCGAGGCGCGCATATCAGAGAGGGGCGCGAAATCCTCGGCGAAGGCGGGCAGGGCGGCGCGGATGGTCTCTTCGCTCCAGCTTTGGCCGATTAAGGCGGCCTCTACGGCTTTGGCCCGTTTGGGAATGCCTGCCATGCCGCCAAAAGCGATGCGGGCCCCGGTGACCGCGCCGTTTTCCACTGTGATGTTAAAGGCCCCGCACACCGCCGAGATGTCTTGGTCAAAGCGTTTGGACAGTTTGTAGCAGCGCAGCCGATCAGTTTGGGCTGGGATAGTGATGGCCTCGACAAACTCGCCCGGGGCGCGGTCTTGTTTGCCGTAATCGATGAAAAACTCTTCCAAAGCGAGGGAGCGGCGGGTTTCGCCGCGGCGCAGATGCAGCACCGCATTCAGCGCGATCAGCGCAGGTGGGCTGTCGCCGATGGGCGAGCCATTGGCGATATTGCCGCCAATCGTGGCCGCATTGCGCACCTGGACCGAGGCATAGCGGCGGATCAATTCGCCAAAGCTGGGGTAATGCTGCGCGATAATCGGCTGCAGATCGCTGAGTGTGGCCATGGCCCCGATCCGCAGCGCCCCGGCCGTTTCACTGATCTGGCGCAGTTCGGGGATGGTGTTGAGAAAAGCCACCTCGCCTAATTCGCGCAGCTGTTTGGTGACCCAAAGCCCCACATCAGTGGCCCCGGCGATCAACACCGCCTCTGGATGGGCCAGATACCAATCGGCAAAAGCATCCAGGCTTGAGGGCGCAGGGGCGGCCGCGTCGGGGGGCGCGTTTGTGGTAGCGGTTTCGCCCGCGGCCGTTTCGCCAAGGGCGGGCTCATTGGCAAGCCAAGGGGGGACCGGCTGGGCGGCGGCCTCCTCGGCGGCGCGAATGATCGGAGCATAACCGGTGCAGCGGCACAGATTGCCCGCCAGATAATCATCGTGATTGGTGGCGCCGCTGCTATGGGCGGCAGCCATGGACATGATGAAACCCGGGG
>JAOXSB010000223.1 GCA_025800345.1 Mangrovicoccus sp.
TAGGATCTCGCCTTTGGCGGCGGCTTCATCGAGCAGCTCGGCCAGATGATGCAATGCCAACATTCCCGGCAGCTCATCGGCGTGCAGACCCGCCTGCAAATAGGCTTTCGGGCCGGTCCCGGTCCGGCCATAGCGCAGCACCGGGATTTCAAGCACCGAGCCATCCGCACCGGGCGGAAGATAGATCATTTCTAAGTTGCGCAGCGCCTCGATAGGGGAAGATCTCTCAGTCATCATGCACTGCTCCAATACTGCCCAGCAAATAGGTTCCCTGGGGGATATTGGGAAGAATTTATCCCTTAGAACCGATTGTTTCTTTGCGACTTCCTAACAAGCGGCTACCAATTAGTTAATAAAATTCACGCTGAGGGAAGTCGGGGGCCTCATGGAAATTATCGGAACATCCGTTTACGTCGGGCCAAATGTCTACTCAAAAAAGCGCCTGATCCGGTTGCGGGTGGATTTGCGCCATCGCGCTGGCAAAGCCGCGATGGAATATGCAGACCTGCTTGCTGCGCCATTGGCAGAGCATATCCCCACATTGGCCAGCGGCGTGACCGAAAGCGGCAAGCCGGTTCTGGAGGCCTTGGAGAGCGATCCCGATTTTGAATTGGGTGAGTTGATCGCGCAGGTGGCGCTGGCCTTGCAGGATGCGGGCGACGCACCGGGCAGTTTGGCGTTTTCGCGGCCCGGCCCGGAAGAAGACGAGATGTTCGTTCTTTACGGCTATGAAAGCGATGAGATCGGGCTTGAGGCCGGGGATGTGGCCCGCGACATTCTATTGGATCTGATTGCGCCTCCCGAAGACCCCGTGGATCTGGCTGCGGTGGTCGATGATTTCATCTATTACGCCAATCGCCGGTCCTTGGGCCCGTCCGCTTTGGAATTGGTGCGCGCGGCCGAAGAGCGCGACATTCCCTGGCGGCGCATGAACACGGCCAGCTTGATCGCTTTGGGGCAGGGCAAATATCAGCAGCGGATTGAGGCGGCCTTGACCGGGCGCACCAGCAATATCGCTGTGGAAATGGCCAGCGATAAAGAGCTCTGCACCCAGCTTTTGGCTGATCTGGGCCTGCCAGTGCCGCGCCAGATCGCCGTTCGCGACCCCGATGATGCGGTCGCCATGGCCCATCGCATTGGTTATCCGGTGGTGGTCAAGCCGATTGATGGCAATCACGGGCGCGGCGTGTCGGTCAACCTAAGCAGCGATGATGACGTCGCCGCAGCCTTTGACATTGCCGATGACGAAGGAGGCGGGGTTGTGGTTGAAAGCATGATCCTGGGCGATGATCACCGCCTATTTGTGGTGGATGGCAAATTGGTGGCTGCGGCCAAACGCATGCCCGGCCATGTGGTGGGCGATGGGCGCAGCACCATTGCTGAGCTTATAGAGATCGTGAACCAAGATCCCCGCCGGGGCGTGGGCCATGAAAACATGCTCACCCAGCTTGAAATTGATACTCAAGCCGAAAAACTGCTCACCGAGGCTGGCTATACAGAAAGCTCTGTGCCGCCTGAGGGGGAAGTGGTCTATCTGCGCCGCACCGCCAATCTGTCTACCGGCGGTACGGCGATTGATGTTACCGATGTGATCCACCCGGATAACAAAGTGATGGCAGAGCGGGCAATCTCTGCTGTGGGTCTTGATATTGGCGGGGTCGATTTCCTGACCACGGATATCACCCAAAGCTATCGCGACACTGGCGGCGCCATTTGCGAGATCAATGCAGGCCCTGGCATGCGCATGCATATCGCCCCGTCCGAAGGGCAGGGGCGCGATGTGGGCGGCGCGGTGATGGATATGCTTTATCCCGCAGGCAGCCCGGCGCGCATTCCGGTGGCGGCGCTGACCGGAACGAATGGTAAAACCACCACCGCCCGGATGCTGGCCCATGTGCTGCAAATGGCCGGTTACACAGTGGGTCAAACCTCGACCGATGCGGTTTATGTGGACGGTCAGGTCACGGTCAAAGGCGATATGACCGGCCCCACCGCCGCGCGTATGGTGCTGAGCGATCCCAATGTGGATATGGCGGTGATTGAAACCGCCCGCGGCGGCATCGTTCGGGCCGGGCTTGGCTATGAGTTTTGCGATGTGGGCGCGGTGCTGAACGTCACCTCTGACCATCTCGGGCTTGGCGGCGTCGATAGTGTCGAGCAATTGGCCGAGGTCAAACGCCTTGTGGTCGAAGTGGCGCGCGATTGCGCGGTGCTCAACGCCGATAACGAGCAGACCTTGAAAATGGCGGCCTTTACCGAGGCCAAACATCTGTGCTGGGTCACCATGAATGCGCAAAACTCGCTGGTGCGCGAGCATATCAATCTGGGCAAACGCGCGGTGGTGCGCGAGGCCGGGATGAATGGCGATCAGATTGTGATTTATGAAAATGGCAGCCAGATGCCTCTGCTCTGGACCCATCTGATCCCCGCCACCCTAGAAGGCAAAGCCTATCACAATGTGGAAAACGCCATGTTCACTGCGGCGATTTGTTTCTCGTTGGGGCTGAGCCTGGATCAAATCCGCACGGGTCTGCGCACTTTTGACAACACCTTCTTCCAAAGCCCAGGCCGTATGAATGTGTTTGATGAACACGGCTTCCGGGTGATTTTGGATTACGGCCATAACGAGGCGGCCGTGGGCTCCATGGTGGATCTGGTGGAACGTCTGAACCCCATTGGCAAACGCATCGTTTGTGTCACTTGCCCAGGGGATCGGCGGGACGAAGACATTGCTGCGATTGCTCAGAAGGTTGCGGGCAAATTTGATCACTATATCTGCCATAGCGATGACAATCCCCGCGACCGGGAACATGATGAGGTGCCCCGACTGATGCGGGAAAACCTTTTGGCGCTTGGGGTGCCTGACGAGCAGATCCAGATGGTGCCACAAGAAGAGCTATCGGTGGAGACCGGATTGAAGCTGGCAAAGCCAAACGATCTCTTGCTGATCTTCTGCGATGGGATTACCCGGTGTTGGAAGAAGATCATCTATTTCGAACCCTCTGAGCCGCCGCAGCCGGTGCCCGTGGAAGCCAAAGTGGCCGCCGCAGGATTTGACATCCCCGAAGGCTGGGAGCTTCTCAGCGATGAGCGCGGCGTTCGGATCGTTCCAAAGACGTAAGCAGGAACACTAAAGATGGCTGTTTTGCCTTCTCGGGTTGCGCGTGCCGCCAATGGCGGGCGCAAGCTCGTCATCATTGGCGGTCGTCTCGAAGACGACAACACCGCGCTTTACGCGGAAATGCACCGGCTGTCCGGGGGTAAGATCTTGGTCTTTCCCACGGCGTCCTCGGAGCCCGAAGCGGTGGGGGAGGAAACCCGCGCAGCCTTTGCCGACCATGGGTTTGAGGTGGCGGTTGCCGCTGTCTATGGCCCGAATGCGGTGGCCCGTGCCCATGATCCGCATATTTTGGCGCAAATCGCCGAATATGGCTCGGTGTTCTTCACCGGCGGCGATCAATCCGAGATTTTTGCCGCCCTCGCCCCTGGAGGGCAGGACACCCCTGCGCTGCAAGCCATTCGCGCCATGCATGATGCGGGCGGTTTGCTGGCCGGGTCCAGCGCCGGGGCGGCGATGATGTCTCAGCCCATGATCTTGGGCGGCACCTCGCTTGAGGCGGTGGTGCATGGGGTCACAGAAGATCCTGAGCAGCCCGGCATGCTCATGGGCGAAGGGCTTGGCTTTTTCGCCTTTGGCATTGTGGATCAGCATTTTATCAAACGCGGCCGCTTGGCCCGTATGGTGGTGGCACTGGAACATAGCGGTCTGCCTTTCGGCCTGGGCGTGGATGAAAATACCGGCCTGGTGGTGGAAGGTGCGGCGGCGCGGGTCTGCGGGGAATATGGGGTGATCTTGGTCCATGCGCCCGAGATCAGAACCTATAGCGGCACGGAAGGCACGCCCACAAGCCAGCGCGAATTTAAGCTCAGCTATCTTGACCATGGTGATTCCATCGATTTGCGCAATCTGCGCCTGATGGCTGGGGCGGAAAAACGCAAAACCACAAAAGCCGATATGGCCTATCGCGCGCCGATCCGGTCCCGGCGCAATGCTTTTGGGGCCTATGCGCTTTATGATCTTTTGGCGCGGCTGGTGCTGGGTGATAGCCGGGTTTACCGCTCTGATAAGCTGGAAGCCTATGATGCGCGCAGCGGCACTAAGGTCGAGCTGCAATTGTCCCGTATCGGTCGCAGCAGCCGCGGCTTGATTGCCACCCCTGAAAGCGGGCTGCGCATGAGCGCGTATAATTTCAGTTGCCGCTTGGTGACCGAACATTTGCCCGCCACGCAATCCAAAGACCGGGTGGGCCGGCAAATCCGCACCTTTGGCATGCGGCCGCGGGATGATGCACGGATCATGTTGCTGGGCTCGTCGCCCTTGCGCGCCGGGCCCGAGTTGAGCGCGGCGTTGCAAGCTGTGGCGGGCACGGGTCCGGTTGGCATTGTCGCTGCCGCCTCGGCCGAGCCACGGGAAGTGGCGCTAGATCATATTGCGCTGTTCCGCGATCTTGGGATCGAAGCGGTGGATCTGGGCGTGACCATTGATACGGTGGATTACGCCAATCACGATGATCACCTGCTGGAGAGTATTTTCGATCTCAGCGCTGTGTTCCTATGTGGCGGCAATCAAATCCGTCTGGTGGAAACCTTGCTGCATCGGGGCGAAGAGAGCGCGCTGCTGCGGGCCCTCGGTAATGCCCATGCCAATGGGATGCCTTTGATTGCGGCTAGCGGTGCGGCCTCGGCCCTATCTGGGGTGATGATCGCGGGCGGCTCCACCTATGAGGCGCTGCGCTTTGGTGTGGCCTCGGATGTGGGCCATCAGGGCCTAGCGATTCAAGAAGGTGTTGGGCTGTTCGGTGGCGGGATTGTCGATCAAAACTTGATCAACTCACGCCGCTTGGGCCGTCTGATCGTGGCCTGTGCCGAGGAAAGCGAACGCTTTGGTCTGGGCATTTTCGAAGACAGCGCCGTCACAGCGACTTTTGCCGGCACGCAATTGATGGCGGGCGGGCGTCAGGGCTGTGTGGTTCTCGAAATCGATCCGATGCTGGTCAATCTGCATGTGGATCGTTTCGTGGCCAATGGCATTCGCCTAACCGCCTTGGGCCCGGGCGATCAGTTTAACCTGAAAAACAGCGCTGTGGCCCGCCATGGCGATACTGCTGTTCCAGCTCAAATCCTGCAATCTTTGATGCTGGATATGGCCCGTGAGGCTGGGCAAGAAGAGCCGGGCGAGACCCCTGGCGTGCATGGCAGCCGGGTGGTCATCCGCGAGAACCACGGCGCCAGCATGCTGATCGATCTAGAATGCCCGCGCGAGTAAATCGCTGCGGGCACTGATCTGACAGATTTTCTGATTGAAGCGTTTAACTGAACCATCCAACAATTCTGTTGGGTGGGCTCTTAACATAGCGGTCATATATGACTAAGGGCCCCCACCCCGGTGGGTTTACCGGGCGTGGGTGATGTATTTGGTGAAGCGCGCTTCGAGCAGCGCAAAGAGCCGGGTGATGGTCAGGGTCAGCAGGTAGTACAGGATACCAGCGATGGCAAAGACCTGGATCGGCATAAAAGTCCGCGAGGCTGCAAGCTGCGACACGCCCATCAACTCCATCATGGTGATGGTCGAGGCCAGCGCGGTGCCTTTCAGCAGGATGATCACCTCGTTGGAATAGGCGGGCAAGCAGATGGAAAAGGCCCGGGGCAGAATGATATAGCGATAGGCGGTAAAGCTGCTCATGCCATGGGCTTTGGCCGCTTCAATTTCGCCCTTCGGCACCGCCAGAATGCCGCCGCGAACCACCTCACCAGTATAGGCTGCGGTGTTGAGCACGAAGGTGATCAAAGCGCAGACATAGGCCTCGCGCAGGATCGGCCAGAGAATGCTGTCGCGGATAAACTCGAACTGCCCAAGCCCGTAATAGACCAAGAACAGCTGGATCAGCAGCGGCGTGCCCCGGAAGAACATGGAATAGGCCGAGGTCAGCCCAAAGATCAGCGGGTTTTTCGACAGCCGTCCCAATGCCACGGGAATGGCCAGCAAAAAGCCCAGGATCGCGGCAAGGGTGACAAGCTGAACGGTCAGGAACAAACCGCTGAGCAGGTCAGGGCCATATTGGCTGAGGATTTCGATGATTTTACCCATGATGAAACCCTCAGAACCCGCGATTGGCGCGTTTTTCCAACAGGCCGATGAGCCACATGGAAACTAAAGTGATGGCCAAGAACATCAGCGCGGCGGCCAGATAAAAGGTAAAGGGCTCGCGGCTGGTTTGGGCTGCCTGATTGGCGCTGCGCATCAAATCATCCAGCCCAACGATGGATACAAGCGCTGTGTCTTTTACCGCCCCTTGCCACAAATTGCTCAGGCCGGGGATTGCCACCCGCCAAATCTGCGGCATTTGGATGTAGCGAAAGGTTTGCCAACGGGTGAAGCCGCAAGCATGGGCCGCTTCAAGCTGCCCTTTGGGCACTGATTGAAAAGCGGCGCGAAAGGTCTCGGACGCATAAGACCCGAAGACGATGGTCAAAGCCGTCAGGCCGGCGCCAAATGGACTGACCGTAATGGAGCTTTCCGGGCCTAAGATATTGCCCAAAACCTGGGTGCCCCCGAAAAAGATGATCAAGAGGATCAAAAATTCCGGGATGCCCCGCAGGAAATTGGTCACCGCAAAAACCGGGCGCGAAATCCAAGGGTTCTTGGACAGTTTCGCCATGGCCAAAACCAAACCTAGCAGAACGCCTAGGATCAGTGTGCAGACCGCCAATAGCAGTGTGATCTGCAAGCCGCGCATTAGCAGTGGCAAAAACTCTATGAGATTGGTCATGGTTACTCGGCCCGGTCTGGCGCCCCTATTGGGGCGCCGTATTGATCTTACTGCTCAGGTAAAATGCTGACGCTGATGTATTTGTCGTTGATTTCCTGATATTTGCCCGATGCGATGATGGCTGCCAGGGCCTCATCGAATTTGGCTTTCAGCTCATCTTCACCTTGGCGCAGGCCAATGCCTGCCCCCGAGCCCAGCAATTCATCGTCAAACACAGGCTCGCCCACGATCTCAAAGGACTCGCCATCGCCCGAGGCCAAGAAATCTTCCAAGGCCACGCTATCGGCAAAGATCACATCAATGCGGTTGCTGGTCAGATCTAAGGTCGCCGCGTCCAGCGTGTCATAGAACTGGACCCGCACACCGGGCAGTTTGGTTTCGATATAGGTGGCCATGGTGGTGCCGCGCTGCACACCCACAGTCTTGCGACCCAAACCATCCTCGGAAATCTCGATCTCAGAGCCCGCGGCGGCAATGAACAGCCCCGGCGCATTGTAATAGGGACCCGCGAAATCAATCGCTTCCAGGCGCTCTGGGGTGATGAACATCGAGGCGATGATCGCATCGATCTTGCCCACGGTCAGCGCCGGGATCAGACCATCAAAGGATTGGTTGCTGATCTCGCAGGTCACGCCCATTTCTTCGCAAAGCGCATAGGTGATATCGATGTCGAACCCGCTCAGCTCGCCCGAGGGCAGCACAAAGGCAAAGGGGCGATAGGAGGCTTCGGTGCCGATGGTCAGCGTGTCCTGGGCAAAGGCGAGGCTGGCGCTCAAGGCCGTGGCGGTCGCAAGAAGAAGTGTTTTGGCGCGCATGACAGGTCCTGTGACTTGCTAGTGAGTTTGGGGGGTTATTTCAGATTGCCGGTGAGAAATTGCCGGAACCGTTCGGATTGAGGATTGGCCATCGCTTCGCGGGGATCGCCGGATTCCTCAACCAGACCTTGATGTAGGAAGAGCAGCTTATTGGCCGCCTCGCGGGCAAAGCCCGTCTCATGGGTCACCACCAGCATGGTGCGCCCTTCTTCGGCCAAAGAGCGCATCACTTTGAGCACTTCATTCACCAATTCGGGATCCAAGGCCGAGGTGGGCTCGTCAAATAGCATGACTTCGGGATCCATGGCCAAAGCACGGGCAATCGCCACACGCTGCTGTTGGCCTCCGGACAATTGGCTGGGGTAATGGTTGCGCTTATCGGCGACACCCACTTTTTCCATCATCGCTTCGGCTTTGGCGATGGCTTCTTCTTCCGAGCGGCCCAGCACTTTGACCTGGGCGATGGTGACATTTTCCCGAATGGTCAGATGCTGCCAAAGGTTGAATTGCTGAAACACCATGGCCAGCTTGGACCGGATGCGTTCCACCTGTTTGTGATCGGCCGGCGCAGGCTCGCCCCGGCTTTCGGTCATTTTGATCAGCTCGCCATCGACCCGAACTGCACCCTTGGTCGGCGTTTCCAGCAGGTTGATACAGCGCAGAAAGGTAGATTTCCCCGACCCGGAGGACCCCAAAATAGCCACAACATCGCGGTTTTCAGCCTGGAGCGAGATCCCTTTCAGCACTTGATGGGCGCCATAAGATTTATGCAGATCCGACACCTCAAGGGCCAGTTGAGGTGTCCTAGCACCACCATCCATTGAAACAACCTCCTAAAAGCACCGAGTATAGTCTGTTCCTTTTCGACCATATCCGGCAGGGGCATCAATGAAAGCGCGATTTAACGAGAGCTTAACCCTTTTTCCGTCTCAAGAGCAGGAAGCCTAATATTTCAGCACCAGGCTGGGATTTGCCCGGTGCTGAACAGCATAGCGTCGATGATGATCGGTTTATTGCGCAGCGAGCACCTCTGGCGCGCGGGTTTTGGCGCGGGTCAGCATGCCAAAAAGATCGCGCGGATCATCGGGATCGGCCAACAGATCCAGGTTCTCATAAAACCCGGTTTCGGGCAAAATGCTGCGTACAAACCGCAGGGCCGAAAAATCCTCCACCGCAAAGCCGACGGAATCAAACAGTGTAACTTGGCGATCGCTGTTGCGCCCGGCACGCTCGCCCGCGATCACTTGCCAGAGCTCGGTCACCGGATGCTCTGGGTCAAGCTGCTGGATCTCGCCTTCGATCCGGGTCTGGGGCGTGTATTCCACAAAGATCTCCGCCCGGTGCAAAATGTCCGAATGCAGCTCGGTCTTGCCCGGACAATCACCCCCCACCGCGTTAATATGTTGGCCGCTGCCCACCATATTGTCACTCAGGATCGTGGCGTTTTGCTTATCGGCAGTCACGGTGGTGAGGATATCGGCGCCTTCCACCGCATCTTGGGCGCTGTTGCATAGGGTGATGCTCAAGCCCGATTGCGCCAGATTGCGCGCACAGCGGGCACTGGCGCTTGGATCGATATCATAGAGCCGCAAATGGGTGATGCCGCACAGTGCTTTGAACCCCAGGGCCTGGAACTCTGATTGCGCTCCATTGCCGATGATCGCCATGGTACGCGGATTGGCCGGGCCCAAATGCTTGGCGGCCAGGGCTGACATGGCCGCTGTGCGCAGCGCGGTCAGGATGGTCATTTCCGAGATCAGTACCGGATAGCCCGTATCCACCTCGGCCATCACCCCAAAGGCGGTTACGGTCTGTCGCCCTTCTTTGGCGTTCTTCGGATGCCCGTTCACATATTTGAACCCATAGGCTTGCCCATCAGAGGTGGGCATCAGCTCGATCACCCCTTCGCTGGAATGGGACGCCACCCGCGGGGTTTTGTCGAATAGCGGCCAACGGCGGAAATCTTCTTCGATGGTGGCGGCAAGATCAGTGATGAACCGCTCGACCCCGACACTATGGACCAGGCGCATCATATTCTCGACACTGACAAAGGGAACAAGCGCCAGGGCAGAAGGATCGTAAGACATCAAAAACTCCGTGTTGTACGGTCGAGCACCCGCTGGCCAAACAGGCTCGCGGTGAGATCCACCATCAGATTTGCGGTTTGCCCGCGCAGATCGAGAAAAGGGTTCAGTTCCACCAGATCGAGCGATGTGACCCGCGCGCAATCATGGAGCAGTTCCATCACCAGATGGGCCTCGCGGAAGGTGGCGCCGCCGGGAATTGTGGTGCCCACCGCCGGAGCAATGCCGGGATCTAGGAAATCCACATCCAAGCTCACATGCAACAAGCCATCCTCGGCGATCACCCGATCCAGGAAAGGTTCAAGCAACGCGGTGATGCCATGTTCATCAATGGCGCGCATATCCCGCAGCATCGCGCCGGAGGTGGCCAGCAAGCCATGTTCGGCCGGATCGATGGAGCGCAGGCCCAGCAGGCATATGTTGCGCGCATCCACCGGCGCCTCTAGCGGCGCGCCCAGCAAGGTCTCGCCCCCGGGCAAGCCGCAGGCAAAGGCCAAAGGCGTGCCATGTAGATTGCCGCTTTCCGTGGTCTCAAACGTGTTGAAATCTGGATGCGCATCAAGCCAAAGCACGAAAAGCGGACGGCCCATAGCTTTGGCGGCGGCAGCATGGCCTGCCAAGGTGCCCAAGCTGAGGGCATGATCCCCGCCCAGATAGATCGGAATGCCCGGGGTCTCAGCCAGAGCGCGGGCGCGGGCGGCAATGGCGCGGCTCCAGGCGGCCACTTGCGCGGTGTTGCGCGCCGGGGCCGGGGCATGCACATCGGGCAGATCGCCCAAGCTGACATCGCCCAGATCGGTGACCTTATGACCCAAAGTGCGCAACCGTTCGGTCAATCCTGCGGTGCGATAGGCCGCGGGCCCCATGGCGCTGCCGCGCTGACCTGCGCCTTCCTCGATCGGACAGCCAAGCAGATTAAGCACGAGGCTGGTCTCGCCCGTTAAAACCGGGGCGGCCAGCCGGGCCGCTTGGGCTGGAGGTAATTTGGTAAACTCGTTCAAAACACGCGCTCCTGCGACGGGGGTTGGTTCAGCAATTCGGTATTTCCGCCAGCAGCGGCGGTGTTGATGCATACATGCCGCTCGAGCCGGGCATGGCCTGCATCCGGGGCATGGGTGATCAAAGGCAAGATCGGGCCGGGACGGGACGCGAGCGCCTGATCAAAGCGCCGGGCCAGATCCTCATCGCCCCACCAAAGCGCCCCAGAAAAGCCCTGCAATTTGCGCAACGCAGCGGGGGACAGCGGCGGGTCGATCACAATGCCATACCCGCCCAGGGCGGCCAGCGCCCTTTGTTGCGCCTGAGCCGCCTCGCGCCCCGGCCCCAAACACAGCAAGGGGGCGCGCGCATATTGGCGCAAAAGATTGGCCTCTCCGGTGGGGCCGGGCAGGGTCTCTTCCCCCAAACAAATGTCTCGCTGCGCCGCATCCAACTGGGCCTGCAATGCGCTCAGATCGACGGGGTTTTGGCTCAGGCTTGGGCTTGGTTCGACATCTGGCGCGCATGGGCGGGTGAAGCGGGCCAGATAATGCGGCCCGCCCGCTTTGGGCCCAGTGCCCGACAGGCCTTCGCCGCCGAAGGGCTGACTGCCCACCACCGCGCCAATTTGGTTGCGATTGACATATAGATTGCCGGCTCGCAGCTGCTGGGTGATATGGTGCATCCGCGTCTCGATCCGGCTGTGCAATCCAAAGGTCAGCCCATAGCCTGTGGCGTTGATGGCTTCGATCACCGCATCAAGCGCGCTGGCTTTAAAACTGGCAACATGCAGCACCGGGCCGAAAATCTCGCGCGGAATATCAGCGATGGAGCCCACGCGCAGCAAGGCAGGGCCAATGAAATGCCCGTGTTCTGGGGCCGGGCATTGGGCAATCACGCGCCCCTCAGAGCGGGCCTGACCCAGATAGCCACGGATGTCTTCGCGGGCCTTTGCGTCAATCACCGGGCCAATATCGCATGACAGCGGCCAAGGATCGCCCAAAGACAACTCTGCCATCGCCCCTTGCAACAAACGCAGCAGATCCGGGGCGATCTCTTCTTGCACATAGAGGCAGCGCAGGGCGGAACAGCGCTGGCCGGCTGATTGAAACGCCGAGGCGATGATGTCTTGCACCGCTTGTTCCAGCAACGCGGTGCTGTCCACGATCATCGCGTTCAGCCCGCCGGTTTCCGCAATCAATGGCGCGCCAGGAGGCAGATGGTCGGCCATGGCGCGGCGGATCACTTGGGCGGTTTCGGTGGAGCCGGTAAAGGCAATGCCCTGAACCCGTGGATCACCGGTGAGCGCGCCCCCAATGCGCGCCCCATCCCCTGGTAAGCATTGCAGCGCTGTGCGCGGCACCCCGGCACGGTGCAGCAGGCTGACAGCCAGGGTGGCAATCAGCGGGGTTTGCTCGGCCGGTTTGGCCAAAACCCCATTGCCCGCCGCCAGGGCCGCCGCGATTTGTCCGGTGAAAATCGCCAGGGGGAAATTCCACGGGCTGATACAGGCGAAAACGCCCCAAGGGGGATCGCGCAGCATGTCGGCCTGACCCGCATAATAGCGCAGGAAATCCACCGCTTCGCGCAGCTCGGCCACCGCATCGGGCAAGGTCTTGCCCGCCTCCCGCGCCAGCAGGGCAAAAATCGCGCCGGACTCTGCCTCATAAAGATCTGCCGCTTTGCGCAAGATCTCGGCGCGCGCGCGGGCAGGGGCTTGCCAAGGGGCGGCGGCTTCTAAGGCTGTGGCGATATCTTCGGCGCTGGCCTCTAGGCAGGTGCCGATCTTTGCCCCGGTGGCAGGGTTGTAAAGCGGCGCCCCGGCCGCTTGGGGCGCATTGCGGGCCAATAGCGGATAGGCCGCGTCCAGATGGCTCCCTTGCCGGGCGCGCTCGATCCGGCCCAAGCTTGGGCCATGGCTAAGATCATATCCTGCGGAGTTTTGCCGTTCGGGCAGATAAAGCGCCGCGCCGCTGGGCAAGCGCGGGCCTGGCTGGCCAAGCTGAGCGATAGGGCAGGCGGCCACAGCCTCGGCGGGCACGGCATCGTCCAAAATCTGATGCACAAAGCTTGAATTGGCCCCGTTCTCCAACAGCCGCCGTACCAAATAGGCCAACAAATCCCGATGCGCCCCCACAGGCGCATAGATCCGGCAGCGCCGCCCGGTTTGCCCGCGCAATAGCTCATGTAGCGCCGCGCCCATCCCGTGCAGCCGTTGCAGCTCAAAAGCCTCCTGGGGCAGAGCCTTGCCCATATGCAGCACCGCTGCCAGGCTATGGGCATTATGGGTGGCAAATTGCGGATAGAGCCGGGCGCGATGATCCAATAGCCGCCGGGCGCAGGCCAAATAGCTCACATCGCTGGCCGGTTTCTGGGTGAAGACCGGGAAATCCTGCAAGCCCTCAATCTGGGCCTGTTTGATCTCGCTATCCCAATAGGCGCCTTTGACCAGGCGCACCGCAATGCGCCGCTTGTGCTGCCCGGCCAGATCATAAATCCAATCAATCACCGGCATAGCGCGGCGGCCATAGGCTTGCACGACGATGCCAAACCCATCCCAAGGCAGATCGCCGAGATCTTCCAGCACGGCCTGCACCACCTGTAGGGACAGGTTCAGCCGATCGGCTTCTTCGGCATCAATGCTCAGCCCCATATTGGCGGCGGCCGCTTGCCGCGCCAGGCGGGCGACCACAGGCACCAATTCGGCCAAAACCCGCGCTGATTGGGCAGGCTCATAGCGCGGATGCAGGGCCGAAAGCTTGATCGAAATGCCGGGATTGCCCATGGGGTCGCCGGGTTTGCAGCGCCGGGCGATGGCTGTGATCGCCTCGGCATAGGCATGAGAATACCCATCCGCATCCGCTTGGCTTTGCGCCGCCTCGCCCAGCATATCATAAGAATAGCAATATCCCTGGGCCTCGGCGGTTTGGGCGCGGGCCATGGCCCCGGCGATATCCTGACCCAAAACGAATTGGCGGCCCATCTCGCGCATGGCTTGGCGCAAGGCCGTGCGGATCACCGGCGCGCCTAAACGAGCGGCCATATTCTGCACAACACCCCCAAAGCTTGGGGTGGGCGCATCCAACACCCGGCCCGTGAGCATCAACGCCCAGCTTGAGGCATTCACCAAGGCTGAGGCCGAGCGGCCCAAATGCCGCTGCCAATCATTTGGGGCGATTTTATCCGCGATCAGCGCATCTATGGTCGGGGCATCGGGCACGCGCAGCAGGGCTTCGGCCAAACACATCAGCGCCACACCTTCATCGGTGGACAGCCCATATTCGGCCAAAAACACTTCCATCAATCCAGGGGATTTATCCTGGCGCAGCTCTTGGATCAGAGCCACGGCCTGGGCGCTAATTTCAGCGCGCGCCGCAGGCTTTAGCCGGGTTTGATCGGCCAGCCATGCGGCTAAGGGCCCTTCCGGGCAGCATTTCCAGCTTTCAATCGCATCCAGTGGATCACCATGATCCATAGGGTTTAATCCGATGATCGGCGCGGTCATCAAACTCTCCATCAACTGAGGCCAGCCTAGGAGATTTGTAAAAGTCTGTTTGACCAAAGGGCCTTGAATAACGCCCCTATCGACCAAAGATTACAGTTAATTCAGAGAAATAGATGGCAAATGATCGATTCCATCGACCAAAAGATCTTGATGGAGCTTGGGGCCGAGGCCCGGTTGACCATGACCGAGCTGGCGCATCGGGTGGGGTTGAGCAAAACCCCGGTGATCGCCCGGGTGAAACGGCTGGAATCCGAGGGCTATATCGAAGGCTATGGAGCGCGGCTGAATTGGAGCCGCCTTGGCCGCAATCACATCACCTATGTGGAGCTGCGCATGACCACCACCCGCGAGGCGGCCCTAGAGGAATTTCGCGCCGCCGTGCTGCGGGTGCCCGAAATCGTGGAATGCGCCATGATCGCTGGGGATTTCGACTATATTTTGAAAGTGCGCTCCCGCAGCATTGATGATTTCCGCCGCTGTTTGGGGGAAACCATTTCGGCGCTTCCCCATGTGGCGGCGACCTCGACCCATGTGGTGATGGAACAGGTCAAAGCCGATGAGATGGGCTTGCCCATTGGCGAAGGCTAAGCTGCGATCACTGGGCCGGGCGCTCAAAACGTTGCACCAGACCTTCGCGGATCTGCTGCGCAAAACGCGCAGCGGCCACGGAAAGGGTGCGCCCCTTCAACTGCACCAGATATAGCGAGCCATCATAGCGATTGGGCACGCTTAATGGCAGGCTGACCAAGGACGGATCGATCTCGCCCGGGGGCACGCCGATTTCTAGCTCAAAGGCAATGGCTTTACCGCGCCCGGCAAAATTGCGCAGCAGCACGTAGCTGTCGGCCTCAACCGCAGGGCGCAGGCGCATGGACATGCGATTGGCATAGCCTTCCAGCAAACGGCGCACCGCATAGCTATGGGGTGGCAAGGCCAGATCATAATAGGCACAATCGCTTAGCTTCACGCTGGAGTGCTGCGCCAAAGGATGATCACGGGCCATCACCGCATGGATGGTTTGCGGCACCGAGATCAGCGTGTCGAAATCCGCGCTGCGCATGGCTTCGAAGACAATGGCGAAATCAGCCCCATAATTTGACAGGCTGTCCGCCGCTTCGGCCCCATCCTTGATCTGCACGCGAAAGGTCACATCGGGGAAATCGGCTTGATACAGATGGATCTGTTCGGGGATGAAATAGGGCAGCAATGCTTGGCTACAGGCGATGGAAACATGCCCGCGGCGCAGCCCAGAAAGATCAGCAATGCGCGAGCGCAATTGATCAGCCTCAGCCAATTGGCGGCGAAAGCTGTGGATGGACAGCTCGCCCGCGGTGGAAAGGCGCACGCCGCGGCCAAGCCGCTCAAACAGCTCCACCCCCATTTCCTCTTCCAAGGCCAGGATGCGCCGGTTCAAAGCCGAGGGCGTGATCGCCAATTCCTCGGCGGCGCGGCGAATAGATCCGGTGCGCGCCACCGCATCCACATAGCGAAAAAGCTGAAGGTTTCGCATCGCTTGCCCTAAATGGTGAGTTTTACGTCATCAAGTGACACGTTTTTAGCAGCAGATTGCAACGGTTTTCGCGCCTATCCTGAATTTGTGTAACGAGGATATGTGAATGACCGAGGCAAAATTGAGCGACTTGGAACAGCGTGTTTGCGCTTTGATCCATGAACAAGACTGGCTCGATCTTGCCACGGATCTTATCGCTTGCGGCCAGCCACTTTCCGGCAATGCGCTCGATCCCGATCAGCCCCCGGCCCAAGAAGAAGCCATTGCCCATATGGTGGCGGCGCAATTGGCCGGTATGGGCTTTGCCATCGACATGCCGGTGAAACGCCGGGGCCGGCCCAATGTTCTGGGCCGGATCAAAGGCGCTCGGCCTGGCCCGAGCCTGATGATCAATGATCACTTGGACACCTACCCGGTGGTGGAGCCCGAGAAATGGGACAAAACCAATGGCGATCCTTATATGGCCACGCGCCATGGGGATCTGCTTTATGCCCGCGGCACTTCGGACACTCGGGGCAATATGGCCAGCGCTTTGATCGCCCTGCGCGCGGTAACCGCAGCGGGGGTGGATCTGAGCGGCGAGTTGATCGCCTGTTTCACCGTGGATGAGGAACGCGATGGCACCGATGGGTCGATCTTTGTCACCCAAGAGCTGGGATTAAAGCCCGATTATTCCATCACCGCCGAGCCCACCGCATGGGGCGGGCCTGATGGGCCTTGGGGCATGGCGATTTCCACGGCCAATTCCGGCCATTGCTTGGTGGAGATCGAATTGCGCGGCACCAAGGGTCATATTTGGCGGCCTGATATTGTCGCCAACCCGATCCTAGAGGCGGGCAAGCTTTTGGGTGATCTGGAGAAAATGCCCTTCACCCATGTGCCCCATAAATTCATGGGCCATACCCCGCCGATCTGTTCGGTGGTGCGTATCCGCAGTGGGCTGACCGGTGAGATCCAGTTTTCCCCCGACACCTGCACCATCACCTTATCGGTGGTGGGAATTGTGCCCGGCATGACCATGGACAGCGTTTTGCAAGATATCCAGCAGGTGCTGGATCGTTCCTTGGGCGGGCGCAATGATATCTCGGCCATGCTGCGCCAAGTGCCCGGATCGCTCTTCGTGGCGGGCACAGAGCCCGTGGGCGAGGCCGAAGAACCGGTGGCGACCTTGGCTGCGGTATATGAGGATATGCGCGGAGAGCCGCCCCGGCTGAACCGCAAGAACGCTTTTAATGACACGATCCGTTTTCGCGAGGCGGGCATCAACGCAGTGACCTTCGGGCCGGGCGAGGATGGCTGGGCGGCGGATAATGAATGGATTTCCATTCCCAAATCGGTCGAAGCGGCGCGAATCTATGCGGTGACCATTTTGCGGCTGCTGCAGGCGCGCCCATGATAGGGAAACGCCTCTCCGCCTGGTTGCTGCGCCGGGAGACGCTGCTTTCGGGCTGTACCGTGGCGCTGATGTTTGCCGCCTGGTGGTTTGTCACCGCCACCGGGTTGGCCAATAAGCTGTTCTTGCCCGCCCCAGGCGCGGTTTGGGACGCTTTCGTCAAAGCCGTGGTCAAAGGCTATCAGGGCAATACGCTGCAAATGCATGTGGGCATCAGCCTGCTGCGCATCCTCACGGCTTTTGCCGCGGCGGTATTGGTTGGGGTGCCTTTGGGCATTCTCATGGGGCTTTCCCGCGATGCCCGAGCGCTGCTGAACCCGGTGATCGAGTTTTACCGCCCGCTGCCGCCGCTCGGCCTTTATACATTGCTGGTGATGTGGCTGGGCATTGGCGAGGAAAGCAAATTCGCGCTGCTTTTCTTGGCGGGGCTGCCGGGGGTCATCATCGCCACCCAACAAGCGATTTGGAACATCGATCCGATTTATGCCCGCGCCGCCAAAGCCCTTGGCGCCGGGCCTTGGCAATTGTTGCGCCATGTCTATCTGCCCGCCGCAGGGCCCATGATCCTGGCGGGGATGCGGATCTCCCTTGGGTTCATCTACACCGTGCTGGTGGCCGCCGAGATTGTCGCCGCCACTGCCGGTATCGGCTGGATGATCTGGGATGCCGCGAAATTCCTGCTCAGCGATGTGGTGATCATGGGGCTGATCGTGCTCGGCCTGACCGGCGTCGCCTTGGATTGGCTCATGCGAATGATCGGCCGGGCCCTGATGCCCTGGACCAAACGCGAGGAGCATTAACCCAACCACCCCCAAAGACCCAACTTCCTTTGATCCAACCTCATGATCCAACCCAAGGAGCGCAGTATATGAAGACCTTTCTGACAACATTGGCCGTGACGGCTGGACTGGCTTTCTCTGTAACCGCCGAGGAAGGCCCTGAAAAAGTCACCGTTGGTTATCTCAACCTGGTCAACGCCCAGCTTGTGACCAAAAATCTCGGGCTCATGTCCAAACATATGCCGGGCGTTGAGATCGAATATATCAAAGTGGGGGGCGGCGGAGATATGCTGCGCGCCATTGCCGCCGATCAGATTGATTTCGGGGGGCTGGGCAACCCGCCCACGGCCATTGGCGTGGCCCGGGGCCTGCCGATCCAAGGCACGATGGTGCTGAACATGCTTGATTTCGTTGAAGCCATGGTGGTGCGCACCGATGTGGGCATCAAATCCTTCAAGGATTTGGAGGGCAAAACCATTGCCGCACCCTTTGGCTCCACCACCCATTATCTGCTGCTGCAAGCCTTGGCAGATGAAGGCATCGACCCCGCCGAGATGAAAATCCTGGATCTGCGGCCCAATGATATCGCAGTGGCCTGGTCCCGCGGCGATGTGGATGCCGCCTGGTTTTGGGAGCCCAATTTAGACAAGGCAGTGAAGGATGGCGGCAATATCTTCATGACCTCGGGCATCATGGAAAAGCGCGGCTATCCCACTTGGGATGTGGGCATCGTGATGAATGAATTTGCCGAAGCCTATCCCGATTATGTGGAGAAATTCGTGGCGGCGGAATGCGAAGGCATTGAGTTTTGGATCTCTAACCCGGCCAAAACCGCCGAGATCATCGCCGAAGAGCTGGAACTGACCCTAGAAGACGCCACCCGCATGATGCGCGGCACGGAAATGGTGCCCTGCGAAAAGCAGCTGACCGATCAATATATCGGCACATCCGAGGCCCGCGGCGGCTTTGTGGACACGCTTATGGCAACATCGGAGTTCTTGGTCAGCCAAGACCGCCTGCCCGAAGCCCCCAGCCGCGAGACCTTTGAAAGCTTCTTGCAGCCGCAATATCTTGAAGCTGTCGTGGAATAAGATGGGCTCTGGCAGTGATATGAGCATAGGCGCGTTGCGGCGCGCCTATGGCACGGGACGCTTGCGGCCGCGCGATTTGGTGCAGCGCGCTTTGGCGCGGTTGCAAGACCCGGACCAAGAGGCCGTATGGATTTCCACCGCCCCGCCCGAGCGCATTCTGGCCGAGGCCGACGCGCTTGAAGCCCGCCGCGGCGATATCGACAGCTTGCCGCTTTATGGGGCGCTGTTTTCGGTCAAGGACAATATTGACGTGGCCGGGTTTGACACCACCGCCGCTTGCCCGGGCTATGCCTATCGCGCCAAAGCCGATGCCACAGTGGTGGCGCGGGCGCGGGCAGCAGGCGCAATCTGCCTGGGCAAAACCAATATGGATCAATTCGCCACCGGGCTGGTGGGTACCCGCTCGCCCTATGGCATCCCGAAAAACCCGTTCAATCCAGCCGCCATTCCCGGCGGGTCATCCTCGGGGGCAGGGGTGTCTGTCTCCACCGGCATGGTCAGCTTTGCTTTTGGCACGGATACTGGCGGCTCTGGGCGTATCCCGGCCAGCTATAATGGGATCTGGGGGCTCAAACCCGCGCCCGGGGATTGGAGCCGCGCCGGCCTGGTCTATGCCTGTCGCAGCTTTGACACGCCCAGCGTCTTCGCCCCCGCGCTTGAAGATGTCTGCGCGGTGGATCAAGTGGTGCGCGGGAGTGATCCCAGCGATGGCTATAGCCTTTCCATCCCCCGTGGCCCGGCCCGCGCGCCGCGCATCGCCGCGCCGTGCCAGATCGAGAGCTTTGGCGATGCGGGGGTGGCCGCGCTTTACGATGCTTTACGCGCGGGCCTGCCGGGGGCCGATGATCTAGATCTTGATCAATTCCGCAGCCTGAATGATTTGATGTTCTTCGGCCCATTTCTGGCCGAGCGCGATGCCTCGGTCGGGGCTTTCATCTCCGCCAATCCCGAAGCCTGCGATCCCACCGTGCGCAATCTGGTGCTGTCGAGCCGTAAATTCACCGCTGCCCAGGCATATGAAGCGCAATATGCCGTGGCCGATTGCCGGGCGGCCCTGGCCCCGTTCTGGCAAAATTATGATGTGCTTTTGACCCCAACCGTTGGAGCGATTGTGACCCGCGACATGGTGGCCCAAGACCCGCTCGGCCCGAATTTCAACAATGGCTACTATACCAATTTCGCCAATCCTTTGGGGCTGGCGGCGATCTCAGTTCCCATTGCCCGTGCCCCATGCGGCACCCCTTGGGGGGTGACGCTTTATAGCTTGCCCGAGCGTATGGAAACGCTGATCCAAGGGGCCGCTCAGATCAGCGCCTTGGCCGCAGCCTAAGCGGCTGAGGGCTTTTCCGAAAAGATCGAGGCGAGTTTGCCGGGCGTGCCATCAAGGCTTTCGGCCTCGGGCAAAGGGTCTTTGGCCTCATAGATCACCGGCCAAAGCGCCGCATATTTGCCGTTAAACTCTACCCATTTCTCCATATCCGCTTCTGTATCTGGGCGGATCGCATCGGCAGGGCATTCAGGCTCGCACACGCCGCAATCGATGCATTCCTCTGGATGGATCACCAGCATGTTTTCGCCCTCATAAAAGCAATCCACCGGGCAGACATCCACGCAATCGGTGTATTTGCACCCAATGCAATTATCGGTGACGACATAGGTCATAAGCACGATCCTTTCTTTGGGGTCCAGCCTGCCGGGCCATGGGGGCAACGTCCGTCAAGTAATTGCTATTTTGCGCAATTCGGCTTGGGCAGCTTGCAGAGCATGCAACAGCATAAGCCGATCAGCACGCGAAATGGCCTGACCCATCTGCCCTATCTGTCCCACAGGAAGGCGGCGGTTTCTTCGCTGCCGGGAAACTTCCCGCGCGGGGCAGGGCAATGGCGAATTTTCAAGCGCTTTGCGAATGGCGCGGATCCAGATCGCCCGGCGCGACGGCCTGTTTTTCGGTTTTGACAAGTAATTGACATTGGAGCGCTGCGCCGCGGCACAGACTTCAATTCAGCCAGATGGAGAGTCGAGCAATGGATGAGATATTAGATGGTCTGACGCAGATTGATTGCGATATTCTGATCATCGGCGGTGGCACGGCTGGACCGATGGCGGCGCTGAAAGCCAAGCGCAAAAACCCCAATGCCAATGTGGTGCTGCTGGACAAAGCGCATGTGAAACGCTCTGGCGCGATTTCCATGGGCATGGACGGTCTGAACAATACGGTGATCCCAGGTTTTGCCACGCCCGAGCAATATACGAAGGAAATCACCATCGCCAATGACGGGATCTGCGATCAGGCGGCAGTCTATCGCTATGCCCAAGAATGCTATGGCATTATTCAAGAGCTGGACAGTTTCGGCATCCGGTTCCAAAAGGATCAAAACGGCGAATATGATGTGAAGAAAGTGCATCATATCGGCACTTATGTGTTGCCCATGCCCAATGGCGACACGGTGAAAAAGGCGCTGTATCGCCAGCTGCGCAAAGCCCGGATCAATGTGATCAACCGCTATATGGCCACCCGGCTTTTGACCGGTGAGGGCCGGATTGCCGGGGCGATCTGCGTCAATACCCGCAGCGCTGAATTTCTCGTGGTGCGCGCCAAAGCGGTGATCATGGGGCTGGGGGCGGCTGGGCGGCTGGGCCTGCCCACCTCAGGCTATCTTTACGGCACTTACGAGAACCCCACCAATTCCGGCGAGGGCTATTCCATGGCCTATCACGCGGGCGCGGGGCTGGCGAATTTGGAATGCTATCAGATCAACCCATTGATCAAAGATTATAACGGCCCGGCCTGCGCTTATGTGGCCGGTCCCATGGGCGGGTTTACCTCCAACGCCCAGGGTGAGCGTTTCATCGAATGCGATTACTGGTCCGGCCAGATGATGCAGGAGTTCTATGACGAGCTGCAATCGGGCAAAGGCCCGGTTTTCCTCAAGCTCAATCACCTGGCCGAGGAAACCGTCAGCGAGATCGAGCGCGTGTTGCATATCGTGGAGCGCCCCACCCGCGGGCATTTCCATTCCGGGCGCGGCACGGATTACCGCAAACAAATGATCGAGATGCATATCTCGGAAATTGGCTTTTGTTCGGGCCATTCCGCATCCGGTGTCTTTGTGGATGAACATGCCCGCACCACGATCCCCGGCCTTTATGCGGCGGGCGATATGGCCAATGTGCCCCATAACTACATGCTGGGCGCGTTCACCCATGGGGCATTTGCGGGCGAGGATGCGGCCGATTTCATAGGCGAGGTGGATTTTGCCAGTTTTGATCAAGGCGAGGTGGAGGCAGAGCGCGCCCGCGTGCTGGCCCCGACCAAACGCGATGACGGCATTCCGCCCAATCAGATCGAATACAAAACCCGGCGCTTGGTGAATGATTATCTGCAACCGCCAAAAGTGACCGCCAAGATGGAGCTGGCCCAGAAACGCTTTGCCGAAACCCGCGAGGCCATGGAAACCCAAATGTATGTGCGCGACGCCCATGAGCTGATGCGTTCGCTCGAAGCGGCCTCGATCTTGGATTGCGCGGATATGGCAGCTGCGGCCTCGATCTATCGCACTGAAAGCCGTTGGGGGCTTTATCACAACCGGGTGGAATATGAACGCGATGACGAAAACTGGTTCTGCCACACGATCCTAACCAAAGGCGCAGATGGCGCCCCCGCCCATGAGAAACGCGACGTCGCTCCGTATATGGTCGAAATCGCTGAGGACGAAAAAGACGCCTATTACAAGCAGCGCGTCGGCAAATCCGTGGCCGCAGAGTAACGAGGAAACCCTATGCCCTTAGCTCATACCGCAACATCTGTTCCTGTCACGATTGATGATGAAAAATGCATCGCGGATAAAGGCTGCACGGTCTGCGTGGATGTCTGTCCGCTGGATGTGCTGCGCATCGCCGATCTCGCGGACGGGTCCAAGACCGCTTACATGAAATACGACGAATGCTGGTATTGCCAGCCCTGCGAGGCCGATTGCCCCACAGGCGCGGTCACCGTCACCATCCCCTATCTGCTGAAGTGAGGCGCTGATGACTGCCTTATTCGAGGAATTTTCCGATATTGATGAGCTGGCTGAGGGGCTGGAGGATGACGCGCCTGGTGGGCGGATCATGGCGGTGATTGATCTGGCCGATAGCGCCGATCCCGCCGCCATCCCCTATCTGGCCAAAGCCATCACTGATGAGGATGCCGGGGTGCGCAAACAAGCGGCCCAGGCGCTCACGGATTTTGACGGCCCGGCAACGGCAGCGGCTTTGGTCGGGGCTTTGGGCGATGGTGATGCGGCGGTGCGCGAGGCCGCGGCGATCAGCTTGACCGAGTTGAAAGACCCGGCAGCGGGGGATGCGATCCTGCCTGCCCTAAGCTCTGGCGATGAATTCACCCTCACCTCGGCCTTGGCCGGGATCAAAGAGCTGCGCCGCAGCGAGGCCATGACCCCGGCCAGCGCCGCCTTAACCCATATGGCCTCAAGCGTGCGGATCGCGGCGGTTGGGGTGATCGGCTGGCTGCAAGATGAAACCGCGCTGGACGCATTGATCCAAGCGGCAAGCGATGCGGAGGCCCAAGTGCGCCGGGCGGCTCTGCTGGCCCTTGGCTTTTCCCAATCAGAGGCGGCGAATGCGGCTTTGAGCGCAGGTTTGGGCGATAGCGATTGGCAAGTGCGCGAGGCAGCGGCGGAAACCCTGGCCAAATCCGGCGGGCCTGGCTCGGTCGCGCCGCTGATCACCGCTTTGGCCGATGATTATTGGCAGGTGCGCCTGAAAGCCGTGCGGTCCTTGGGCAAACTTGGCGCGCGGGAGGCCGCCATGCAGATCGGCCCGATGATGGAGCTGCCCATTCCGAATTTGCGCAAAGAATGCGCCGCAGTTCTGGGCGAGCTTGCGGTGCCGGAAACCCGTCAATTCCTAGATCCCTTCAGCGATGATTCAGACCCGGATGTGCGCAAAAATGTTCGCTGGGCCTTGGATCGCATCGGGGCCGACTAACCAGTAAGGCCAAAAAATAGGCAAATTGTAGCCCCCCAGAACATGGTTCTGGGGGGCCGTTCTGCCCGCCAATGAAATTCACGCAACATATTGATAATAAACATTAATTATACGAAATGATTCGGGGCTTGAGACAGGAAATTTGGCATCAACACGGTCGCGAAACTTCGCAAAGACGTAAAAATAAGATTAAATAATGTGCATATGCGTGATCTGGCATGTTTGGAGTGGCTCTCACGCTTCGCCAACAATCAGATGTCCCGAATACTGGTTTTATCAAACGCAACCACTCAGGGACGCCATCATGTCTATGAAAGCTCTGCTGACCGGCACCGTTCTGACCACTGGTCTTAGCATCGCAAGCACG
>JAOXSB010000239.1 GCA_025800345.1 Mangrovicoccus sp.
GCCCCGAGCGCCTTACGCATCCTGGCCGCGCTTGAGGATCAAGGGCAGCGCCAGGCCCACCGCGCCGGTCAGGGCAAGCCCTGTGATGGCCGGGGCGGAGGCGATATTGGCGGCGGCAATGCCCACAAGGGCCCAGATCACCGCCAGGTTATATTCCAGCACCACCCCGATCACCGCGCGCACAGCCATGGCCAAGACCGGCAAAGCGATCAGTCCGGCCAAAGCCCAGCCCATGGCGTCAAAGCCGATCCCATAGCCTGCCAAGCATAAGGCCAGCGACACAAGAGCGGCGGCGCTGAGCCAACCGGCATAGATCGCCAATGGTGCGCGGGCGGTCCAACGATCTGAATATTGCGGAGCTTTGGCCAGTGCGATCAGCGCGAAAATCAGCATGAGCCAGATTTGAAATGTCGCAATTACCGCGCTTTGCTGGGCGACACTAATCCAACTTGCCCCAAGGCCGAGACTGATGAAGAGCGGCCAGCGCATCCCGGCCCATTCGGGATCATCATCGCGTTTGACCATGCCGTAAAACGCATGCACCAACAGCCCCGCATAAATCAGCCCCCAAATGGAAAAGGCCCAAGGGGCTGGTACGATGGGGGCCTCTGCCTGAGAAATTGGGAATTGATCAGCAGTAAAGCCCTCGAACCCGCCCGAGATAAAGGGCGAGACCGCAAAGGCCAGGCTGGCGGTGAGGACTAAGACCGAAGCCAGCCGGGCGCGATCAGGGTCAAAGCTCATTGCAACTCCCCGTTCGGGTTAAGATG
>JAOXSB010000245.1 GCA_025800345.1 Mangrovicoccus sp.
CCGGCCAGATTATCGGTGAGCGTGACATTTTGCGAAGGGCCTTCCAGCAGGATCTGGGGCGGTTTGTTGAACGGGTTGGGGGCGGTTTCATTGCGCATATGCAATAAGGTATTGCCGGTGATCACTAGCCCATCCACGGGCCCCACCCGCAGCCCATTGCTGTGATCGCCAATGATCACATTCTCCTCGATCAGGAAGTTTTTATAGATAAAGGCCTCGCCATCCCGGCCCAGGCTGCGATTGCTGATATAAAGCCCTTGGGCGTAATCGCCGCTGCCGATATCCAGCAGATTGCCCTTGATCGTGACATCGCGGCTCATCTCTTCGGGGGTTTCGGCGCTGGACCACATTTGGATCATATCCGGGTGATCATCGGATAAGAAAGAGCGCGCAGGGGAATGGATATAATTGTCTAATACTTGCGCATTTTGCACATTCACCAGATTGATCCCGTCAGAGCGAAACTGGGAAATCTCATTGCTTTGCAACAAGATATCTTGGCTATCCGCGATATGGATGCCTTTGAGCAGGCCGGAAAAATCGCTCTCTTCCACTAAGATGCCGCGGCTGTCGCGCACCCGCAGGCCAAAGCCCGCACCATAGCCATGATCCCCCGGATCGCGAGAGATCGCCGGATCCCCAAGAAAGCTGCTATGGGCAAAGCTGATATTCTCGCTGCCGGTGATCTGGGTCACCGGGGTGCTGATCGCCGCATCGGGCTGGGCGATATAATCAAAACTGACATGGGCAAAAGCGATATCGCTGCTGTGATACACCGATAGGCGGGAAAACACCGCCGGATCATCGGGATCGGCCGATTGAATGGTGATCCCTGCGGGGCCGAAATCTTGGCCTGAGATATGCAGCGCGCCATAATCGCCCGGGGCCAGCACAAAGACCTCTCCGCCTTGGGCAAGGGACAAAGCCTGGGACAGCGCTGCCGCGCTCTCAACATAGATTTCTTGTGTAACCACAACTGGCACCCGGATCTTGGGCGCCCCCACGGGCCAAAACTTAAAGAGCGCAGGTTGAAAGAAATCTTAACGAATCCTGGCTGGGCCAGGCGGAATAGCTGTAATTTGAATATGTCTATTGCGCGCTTGATATGAGCCGCTCAAATTTAGGGCGCAGCTGCTCGGGCTCAAAGCCTGGCCTGTGTC
>JAOXSB010000248.1 GCA_025800345.1 Mangrovicoccus sp.
GTAGAGCGCGACCCGACCAGCGGCTGGAGCCAATCGGCCTTGGCCTGGGCGCATTTTACCAGCGGCGCATTGGAGGCAGCCATGCGCCATTCGGCATTGGCCGAACAGCTCTCGCCAAATGATGGCAATGTGCTGGATTTCCGCGCCCTCATCTTGGTGTTGGCAGGAGAGTTCAACGCCGCCCATGACATCAGCGCCGCCACCCGGCCCCGGCTTTTGGGCAGTGATCGCTTTGCCAATCAAAATATCCACGCGGTCGCGAATTTTCATCTCGGACGATATGATGAGGCCATTGCCGCATTGGAAAAGGCCATGAAAAACGGCCAACCGGTGAGCGCTTTGACCCTGGTGTATCTAACCGCCGCCCATGCGGCAGCAGAGCGTTTGGGCCCGGCCCGGCTTTATGCCAGCCAGCTGATGGAAACCGCGCCGGATTTTCACGCCGAAGTGGCTTTGCCTCGGCTCTATCACGGCCCCGGGGCTGCCGAAGCCGTGTTGTCGCAATTGCGCCGGGCCGGTTGGCAGGCCCCGTCCTAAGCGCGGATCAAAGCGCGACATTTTGCCAAAGCTTCAAAAATTCTGCCGCAACCCCCTTAACAATGGGGGTTTTCAGCCCATTTCACTGGGCAAGGGCAGCGCTAACAAGACGAATGCCCTTTACCCGATAAAAATTATCGGGAATTAAGTCTCTAACGCCTGCAACGCCAACCGCCCGTCATCTTGGGAACCCGATCATGATCCGCGCCATCCATCTTACCGCAATTGCTGTGCTTGCTGTGGCCTCTCTTTTTGCGGCCGGCTCTGTCTCCTCATTGGGGGCCGATCACGACGTTTTGCATCAAGACAGTCGGATCGGCACAGTGGTAGAACAGCTTGGGGCGGGCCACGCGGGCTAAGCCCCTCGCCAAGCGATTGATTTGCATCTTCCGCGCCCCAAAAAAGTGTGGGCGGATCGCATCGAATTTCCTAAGGTCGGAACGTCGGGTTTGTGGCCCCCGCTCTGCCCGTGTTAAGCGGGCGCGCAGACTAAATCCGGGGTGACCTTGTGAAACTCAATCCCTTCGCCAGCACGCGCGGCCCGCTCTTCACAGACCAAGATAAAGAAGCGGTTGTGTGGTTTTTCCAAAGCTATCTTTGGCCCAAAGCCCGTTGGCTTGGGCTGATTGTGGTGCTGGTGGCCCTTCAGGGCTTGGTTTATCGCCAATTCCTGCATCTGACCGAAAACGGGCTGCGGGTGATTTTCGACAAAGGCGCGTTTCGCGATCTTTATGTGGTCTGCGCCGCGGTATTTGCTTTGTTCTTGTTCCGCGCGGCCACCAGCTATGTCACGCCGCGACTCTCGGCCTGGGTTGCGGGCGATGCGATTTTCAACCTCCGGGCTGATCTGATCAAACGCCTGTTGAATTTTGATCTCTCCTTTTACGAGAAAACCCCAACCGGCGAGGTGATTTTGCGCCTGGTGCAACAGCCCGAAGGGCTGGGCCAATTCGTGGGGCAAGGCACTGTGAATGCCCTGCGCGATGTGCTGACCGTGCTGATCATCGCAGCCTATCTGATCACACAGCAGCCTTGGCTTTTCCTCTTTGCCCTGGCCACCGCCCCGGCAATTCTATGGGCGATCTCTGCGATCTCGGACCGGATCAAAAAGATTCAGCGCGACGCAGAACAAGCCCTTGGGGCCTATATGAGCGGCATTGAAGAAGTCGCCAATGGGATGCGGACTGTGAAAATCGCAGGCCAAGAAAGCGCTGAAGAAAACCGTTTGGTGGAAACCTCCGAGAATGTGAAAAATCTTGGCATTCGCATTCAAGCGGCCCAGGCGCTGATGATGCCCACGGTCGATATCGCCGCCGCTTTTGCCTATATGCTGGTGATCGGTGCTGGCGGGTATTTGGTGATCAATCCCGAATACGATCTGGATGGGGCGGGCCTGGTGGCGTTTTTGCTAGGCCTCGTGCTGCTCTTTGATCCCGCCCGGCGGGCGGCACATTTCTTTGTCACGCTGCAAGCGCAATTGGTCATCCTGCGTTCGATCCACCGGCTGTTTGAAATGGTGCCCAGCATCAAAGACCGCCCCAATGCAATTGATGTGCCCGAACCGCGCGGCGATATTGTCTTTGACAAGGTGGATTTCGCCTATGACGCGGAGCATGCGCTGTTCTCGGATCTATCCCTGCGCATGAAAGGCGGACAAACCACTGCGATTGTGGGCTCCACTGGTTCGGGTAAAACCACGATCCTCTCGCTTTTGGCGCGGCTCTATGATGTCACCGATGGGCAAATCACCTATGGCGGCACGGATATTCGCGATCTCAAGCTTGAAGGTCTGCGCGGGCAATTCTCGGTGGTGGCCCAAGATATCGTGGTGTTCAACAAATCCATCTGGGAAAACATTCATTATATCCGCCCCGAGGCCAGCGATGAAGAGGTCTGGGCGGCAGCCGAAGCTGCGGAGATCGGCGATCTGATGCGCCGGCGCGGCGCCGCGCCTGTGGGCCCCAAAGGCCAGCAGCTTTCCGGCGGGCAGAAACAGCGTATCGCCATCGCGCGGGCCTTTTTGCGCGCCGCCCCGGTTGTGATTTTGGATGAAGCCACCTCGGCCCTGGATCAGAAAACCGAAGAAAGGGTCATGCTGGCCCTAGATCGTCTGGCCGAAGGACGCACCACGATCATGGTCAGCCACCGCATGTCTTCGGTGATGGGGGCAGACCAGATCTATGTGCTGGAAAGCGGCCAATTGGTGGAACAAGGCACCCATGAAGAGCTGATGGCACGGGGCCAGCTTTATGCCACCATGTTTGATGCGCAGCGCGCGGGCTATGATTAAGCCCCGCGCCCGTTAACGGGCAGCGCGGGAATCGCGCAAAGGTTTGACAGCGCGCAAGGATATGGTGACAAACCGGGCAAGGAGGATCCTACCATGCCTGATGGCCCCAGCCGCGACAGTGCCCCGCAGAAATCAGCGCCCAAAGCCTCGTTTGACTGGGCCGACCCTATGGGGCTGGCCTCGCAATTGAGCTCTGAGGAGCGTCAATTGGCCGAAGCCGCCCGCGCCTTTGCCCATGAAAAGCTCGCCCCACGGGTCACTGAGGCCTATTTGAACGAGACCGTCTGCCCCGAGATATTCCGCGAAATGGGCCAGATGGGATTGCTGGGCCTGACCTTGCCCGAACGCTATGGCGGACTTGGCGCAAGCTATGTGGCCTATGGGCTCGCCACCCGCGAGATTGAACGGATCGATAGCGGCTATCGCTCGATGATGTCGGTGCAATCCTCGCTGGTGATGTATCCGATTTTCGCCTTTGGCAGCGAAGCCCAACGCCAGCGCTATTTGCCCGGTCTGGCCAGTGGCAGCTTGATCGGCTGTTTCGGGCTGACCGAGCCAGAGGCGGGCAGCGATCCAGGATCTATGCGCACGCGCGCCGAGAAAACCCCCAATGGCTATCGTTTGCATGGGGCGAAAATGTGGATCTCGAACGCGCCCATCGCCGATGTTTTCGTGATCTGGGCAAAATCCGAGGCCCATAACGGGGCCATTCGCGGCTTTGTGCTAGAGCAAGGCATGGCCGGGCTCAGCTGTCCCAAAATCGATGGCAAGCTATCCCTGCGGGCCTCGGTCACCGGCGAGATCATCATGGATGGGGTGGAGCTTGGCGAAGATGCGCTCTTGCCCGATGCGCAAGGGCTCAAAGCGCCGTTTTCCTGCCTGAACCGAGCCCGCTATGGCATTGCCTGGGGCGCCATGGGCGCGGCCGAGGATTGCTGGCACCGGGCGCGGGATTACGGGCTAGAGCGGCGCCAATTTGACCGCCCCCTCGCCCAAACACAATTGTTCCAGAAAAAGCTCGCAGATATGCAAACCGAGATCGCCCTTGGGCTGCAAGCCGCTCTGCGCGCTGGCCGCTTGCTGGATGAAGGTCAAGCTGCGCCCGAACTGATCAGCCTGATCAAACGCAATAATTGCGGCAAAGCGCTGGAAATCGCGCGCATGGCCCGAGATATGCATGGGGGCAATGGGATCATGGCGGATTATCATGTGATGCGGCATTCGCAAAACTTGGAAACCGTGAACACTTATGAAGGCACCCATGATGTGCATGCGCTGATCTTGGGGCGCGCGCAAACCGGGCTGCAGGCGTTTTTCTAACCGCCCCTTTGGGCAGCCCAAGGGCCAATCACAGGCGGTAATGAGCCATGCGACAAGACAGCGAGATCACCTCTGAAAGCCTGGCGCGCAACCCTATCGCGGGTTTTGATCCAGACCGGATCGCCGGGCTTCAAGCCAACCGATCGGCGATCGAGCGCCGCGCCGCCAGCTTGCCCGCAAGGCGCAGTGTGAAAGGGACAGCCCAAGCGGGCTGGTTGCTGCGCGCGATCACCATGATCGATCTGACCACGCTTTCGGGCGATGACACGCCGGGCCGGGTGCGCCGCCTTTGCGCCAAAGCCCGTCGCCCCCTGCGCGATGATCTGCGCGCCGCTTTGGGCATGTCTGAGACCCCGCTGCAAACCGGCGCGGTCTGTGTCTATCACGAGATGGTGCCCCATGCGGTGCAAGCATTGGCCGGCAGCAATATCCCCGTGGCCGCTGTGTCCACCGGCTTTCCCGCCGGGCTCTCGCCATTGAAGCTGCGCATCGCTGAGATCCGCGACAGCGTTGCCGCCGGGGCCAGCGAGATTGATATTGTGATCTCCCGCCGCCATGCGCTGACCAGCGATTGGGAGCGGCTATATGACGAGCTCTGCCAATTCCGCGAGGCTTGCGGGCCAGCCCATATGAAAGCGATCCTGGCCACGGGCGAATTGGGCAGCCTGCGCCGGGTGGCCCAGGCCTCTCATGTGGCGATGATGGCCGGAACCGATTTCATCAAGACCTCCACGGGCAAAGAAGCGGTGAATGCCACCCTGCCCGTCAGCCTGGTGATGACCCGCGCCATTCGCGATCATTTCGAACGCACTGGCTATCGCGTGGGCTATAAACCCGCTGGCGGGATTTCTAAGGCCAAAGACGCGCTGAGCTATCTGGTTTTGATCAAAGAAGAGCTCGGGCCGCATTGGCTCACGCCAGAACTGTTCCGCTTTGGCGCTTCGTCGCTGCTGGGCGATATCGAACGCCAACTGGATCACCATATCAGCGGCGCTTATTCCGCCGCGCATCTTCACCCCATGGGCTAAGCTATGAATGTGAAAGACTATTTCGAAAACATGGAATATGCTCCTGCCCCCGAAAGCCCCAAAACTGCGCTTGATTGGATCGCTGGGCGAAACGGATGCTTTGGCACCCAGATCGCAGGCATTGAGCATCGCAGCGGCCCCGCATTTCAAGCGCTCAACCCCGCCACCGGGGCGCCCTTGGCCCAGATCCACAGCACCACGCCCGAGGAGTTGGATCTGGCCATCAAAGCCGCGCGCAAAGCCCAGCCCGATTGGCAGGGGCTTGGCGGGCCGGGCCGGGCCCGGGTGCTATATGCCCTGGCCCGCATGGTGCAGCGCCATGCCCGGTTATTTGCGGTGCTGGAAACCTTGGACACGGGCAAACCTATCCGCGAGGCCCGCGATCAAGACATCCCCCTGGTGGCCCGGCATTTCTATTACCATGCAGGGCTGGCGCAGCTGTCAGATAGCGCCCAGCCAGATCGCGCGCCTTACGGGGTCTGCGCCCAGGTGATCCCCTGGAATTTCCCCCTGCTCATGCTGGCGTGGAAAATCGCCCCGGCTTTGGCGGCGGGCAACGCTGTGGTGCTCAAACCCGCTGAAGACACCTGTTTGAGCGCGCTGCTTTTTGCCGAACTGGCCGATCAAGCCGGGCTGCCCAAAGGCGTGCTCAACCTGGTGCTGGGCGATGGCGCGGTTGGCGCGGCGCTGGTGGCCGATCCTGGCATCGACAAAGTGGCCTTTACCGGCTCTACCGAAGTGGGGCGCGAGATCGCCCGCGCCATTGCCGGACAGGGCAAAGGGCTCAGCCTCGAGCTGGGGGGCAAATCGCCCTATATCGTTTGCGCCGATGCGGATCTGGACAGCGCGGTAGAAGGTCTGGTGGATGCGATTTGGTTCAACCAAGGCCAGGTATGCTGTGCTGGCTCACGGCTTTTGCTGCAAGAAGGCATTGCCGAGAGCTTTACCGCCAAACTGCGCGCGCGCATGGACAAGCTGCGCTTGGGCGATCCGCTGGATAAATGCACTGATATGGGCGCGATGATCAGCCCGGCCCATCGCGATAGGGTCATGGGCCTGCTGGACCAGGCCGCCCCGGACCAAATCCACCGAGCCGCCTGCGCCCTGCCCGAACATGGGACCTATCTGCCACCCATGTTGATCAGCGATCTGGACCCGGCCCATCCGCTGATGCAGCAAGAGATTTTCGGCCCGGTGCTGGTCTCCACCACCTTCCGCACTCTGGAAGAGGCCGCCGCCCTGGCCAATAACAGCGCTTATGGGCTGGCCGCCACGATCTGGAGCGAGAATATCAACCAGGCGCTGGATCTCGCCGGGCGGGTGCGCGCCGGGGTGATCTGGGTCAACGCCACCAATCTATTCGATGCCGCCGCGGGCTTTGGCGGCATGCGCGAAAGCGGCTTTGGCCGCGAAGGCGGCTGGGAAGGGCTGGGTGCCTATACCCGCCCCTGCCCTGCACCGGCGTCTGCCGGCACCATGCCCGCCGCCCCCGCAGCGCCAAGCGATGGGCCTGCTGAACCCCGCGCCATAGACCGCACAGCCAAGCTCTATATCGGCGGCAAACAGACCCGGCCCGATAGCGGGTATAGCCGCCCGGTTCTTGGGGCAGATGGCAGCCCGCTTGGGGATATGGGCCTGGGCAGCCGCAAAGATCTGCGCAATGCGGTCGAAGCTGCCCGCAAAGCGCAGTCAGGATGGGCGAAATCCACCGCCGCTTTGCGGGCGCAGATCCTCTATTACATGGCGGAAAACCTAAGCGCCCGGCAGGATGAGTTCACCGCCAGGCTCACCGCCATGCAGGGCGATCCCGCCCAAGCCGCCGGCGAGGTTGAGGCCGCGTTAGAGGCGTTGTTCACCTTTGCTGCCTGGGCTGACAAATATGACGGGGCGGTCAAACCCGTGCCCCTGCGCGGTCTGGCCTTGGCAGTGCAAGACCCGCTTGGGGTGATCGGCGTGCTCTGCCCGGATGAAGCCCCGCTCTTGGGCCCGGTCACAGCCCTGGCCGCAGCCACGGCAATGGGCAATACCACCGTGCTGATCGCCTCTGCCCGCGCGCCTTTGGCGGCCACGGATCTATACCAAGTGCTCGACACCTCAGATATGCCTGGCGGGGTCGTCAATATCCTTACCGGTGATCTGGCGGATATGGCCCCTGCCTTGGCGCAGCATCGCGATGTGGATGGGCTATGGTCACTGCGCGGCGATGAAAACCTTAAGGATCTGGAAAGCTGGGCTGCGGGCAATCTCAAACGGATCTGGCATCGCGCCCCGGCTGGGCTGATGCATCTGACACGCGATGGCGCGGCGCAGCGCGATTTTCTTGCGGCGGCCTGCGAGATCAAAACCATTTGGGTGCCTTATGGCGATGGGTAGGGCACGCGCATGAGCCAGAACCGGCGCGGGCTTTTGGTCTTTGCAATCCTAGGGGCCGGGATGCTCGCCCTGCCCCGGATCTGGCCCGAGCATCTGCCCGAGATCCGCGGCGACAGCCCCGAGCCGGGCTTTCGCGTGTTGGAAACCGGCGCGCTGAGCCCGCGCCAAGATCCCTTTATCGGCCTGAACTCAACAACCACAGATCAGCCAGTCCACCGTAGCCCCACAGATTTATGCGCCGTGCTGTTTCGCGACGGCGGTGATCCCAGCCAGGCACAAATCGCATATTTCACCGATGCTAATTGCCCCCAATGCCGGGCAATGGAGCGCTGGTTTCCTGGCGCGATCCGGGAAAATGCGCAGATCACCACCCATGATCTGCCCTTATTAGGGCCAGGCTCGCTCACCGCCGCGCGCGCTGTTGCTGCGGCTGATATGCTCGGCGCAGGAGCCGCCATGCGCGCCCGCCTTCACCGCAGCCGGGTGCAAGCAGATCCTGCCTATTTGCGAGAGATTGCAAAGGGCATGGGGGTGGATGCCCAGGCGTTGCTCAGCAAAATGGCCCTTCCCGAGACAGAGGCGCGCATCGCCGACACATTAGGGGCCGCGGCGCGGCTGGGCATTCCCGGCACGCCCGCCTTGGTCATTGGCGAGTTGTTGGTGATCGGACGGATCGAAGAGGCGATGTTCCACCGATTGCTGGCACATTATCAGCCCCCGCCATGCGTCAAGGGCCGGTCATGAGCGCATTGGCCGAGAAAATCACAGCGCTCACCGGAGAAAAACTGCAAAGGTTAACGCCGTTGCAAGGGGGGGATCTCTCCGCGGTATACCGGGCAGAGCTTGCCGATGGGCAGAGCCTGGTGGTGAAAACAGCCCCCGGGGCCGGGCGCGAGGCGAGGATGCTGCGCGCAATGGCGGAGGCAGGCGCGCCTGTGCCAGAGGTTTTGGCCCATGAGGGCGATCTGCTTTTGCTCGCAGATCTGGGCGCTCTGCCTGGTCTTGCGGGTAATGATCCCGCCGCCTGGCAAGCTTTGGCCCAGGCGATAACATCCCTGCAACAGGCGCGCGGCCCCTATTATGGCTGGGAGGAAGATCACAGCTTTGGCCCGGTCAAAATCATCAATCAGCCCGCTCAGAACTGGGCGAAATTCTGGGCCGAGCAACGGATCTTGGCCCCGGCTCAGGGGTTAGATCACCGGCTGCGCCATCGCTTGGAGAGGCTATGTGCAAAGCTGGAAGACCTGATGCCGGCCGCCCCTGCGCCCAGCTTGCTGCATGGGGATTTATGGGTTGGCAATATATTATGCGCTCCAAATGGCCAAGCTTACTTGATTGATCCCGCCTGCTATTGGGGCGATTACCGGGTTGATCTTGCCATGCTGTGCTTTTTTGCCCGTCCGCCAGAGGCGTTTTGGCAAGCTCAAGACGATCTTGGCCCGGATTGGAGCGAGCTTTGCGCGCTTTACCAGCTCTGGCCTGCCTTAGTGCATCTGCGCCTGTTTGGCTCGGGATACTATCCCCATGTGGATGGGATTTTAGCCCGTTTCGGCCTGTGATTGGCACTCTGGCCGATCCTCGGGCCTTAAGCGCTGCTGGATTTGCTTTGCATATCTGTCTCTGCAGCGGCGCTATAACCGGGCCGCACCCGGCGCATCTCGTGCGAGCGCAATTCAATTGTTGCCGGATCACCGGAGAATTTATCGGCCTCATAAAGTGTCGCACAGCCGCGCCCAGCCCGCTTAGAGGCATATAACGCTTGATCCACCTGCTCGAGCAGATCCGAGGCTTGCTCAAAACAGCCCGCTTGCACCACCGACGCGCCGATACTGGCCGAGATCTCGCAATTCACAGAGCCAAAGGGGATCGGTTCTTCCAATGCAGCGATGAGCCGCTCTGCAATCATCAGCAATTGCCGTGCATCCCTGAGATCGGGGAAAAGCAGCACGAATTCATCCCCGCCGATGCGCACCAGAACCGTATCTTGACGGGTATGTTCCACCATAATCGCCGCAGTGCGCTGCAACACATGATCCCCAGCGCTATGGCCCAATTGATCATTGACCAGCTTGAAGAAATCCAAATCCAGCTGCATTAGACCAAACGCGCGCTGTTCGGTGAGCAACCGATCCATGATATGGGACAGCGCCCGGCGGTTTTTCAGCCCCGTGAGCGTATCAGTAAAGGCCTGCTCTTCAGCGGCAATCTTAGCCGCTTGCAAATGCCGGTTGAGCTTGTGTGATTCATTCATCGCCGCGGATTTAGCCTCCATCAGATAGAGCAACTCCACCGAAAGATCCGTGGCGGCAAAATCTGCCGCATGCAGATCATATTCGCGGATTGCCTCAACCAAGGAGATGCCAAAGGAAAGGTTGAGCACCATCACCCCATCCCCATCGCTCATCACCAGAGCGCCTTTGAGCCCTGTTTTGGGGGCCTCCCGGAATTGCAGCTTCAACCGTTTGCCCACACAATCCCGCAAATCGTCCATGGTTTGCACCGAGCGCGGGCTGCGCAGGTGAAATACCTCTAGCAACCGCGCCCCAACCAGCCCGCCTTCTGGGCGCAGCTTTTGCACCGTAGGCCCCGCATGCAGGATATGCCCGGTGGGCGAGATTTGAAGATGCATCGGCATCAGGCAATCCAGCGCCTGGGCGGATAAATCTATAATATTGGTCTTTGCCATTTTTACACCGCCAAGTGGAAATCGCGCCCCTGAGTGAACTCTTGATCCAGAAGCTTAATGGAAATGGTTTCTTTCCCGTTATCAGCGCCCACATATTCCAACAAAACCAATGCGCCGTAATCATCAGCCATGGTGCGCAGCATCCCAACCAACACATGACCGGGCCCGGGATGATCCCAATAACAGGTGAGGTTGAACGATCCCGGCGTGTTATCGCGCAACTCCAATTGTGGAAGCACCAGATCCGATACCGCCAATCGAGCACGATCGGGCAATTCATCGAGCGATTGCAGAAACTCTGCAAAGCTGGCCCCGCCAAAGCGCAGCAATCGCCGCAACGCCTCTGTGGTGGGGTTGGAGACCAAGAACGTGCCCAGATCCTCTAGGATATCGCTGCCTGGACGGCCCAGCGTTTCGCTGGCCGCGTCCAGAATGTCCAAGGCCAGTTCATCGTCATATTCCGCCAGAGATTGCAGCCCCTGCCGCGGAATACCTGCTTTATCAGCCACTTGGATCCAAGTTGTCTGGCCATAGCTATTTAGAATGAAACTCTCGAAAGAGCGAAAGACCAACCCATGCATCCGAGATACCCGCAAAAACCACTTTGAGGGTCATCTATGCAGGTCAAGCCTTAAGAAAGGCCAAAAACCGCAGCATATTACTGAGCATCCGCTCATGCAGCGCGACTTTCACCCTTATCAAGCCAGCTTGGCAAATAGGCTATGCTTGGCAAAATCGCATCGGCCAAAGGCTCTAAACTCTCCCGCTCGGTGGGGCCGGTAAGCACTGCAATGGCCACCATCCCCGCCGCACGCGCCGCGTTCAAATCCCCAGTGCTGTCGCCGATCATAGCCACCCGCTCTGGCGTCACCCCGGCCATTTCGCAAAAGGCAAGCAGCATATCGGGGGCTGGTTTAGGCGCATAACCGCTGTCACAGCCCAACACATGATCCAGCAGCCCTGCAGCCCCGCTTTGTGCCAAATGCGTTTCGGCCCCAGCCATGGCATCATTGGTCACCACCCCCAAACTCAGCCCTCGCTGCCGCAAATCCCACATTAGTGGCTGCAACGGCGTTGCCTCCACCTGCACAGCCGCTTGCGACATGGCGTTCATGCGTTCAATCAAGCCGCTCGAGCTAAATTCCGGCAAATGCGGCAGCAAACAAGCCGCGATTTGCCCGGGCGTGGCCGCAACCAAAGGGCTGTCGGGCAAATAGCGCGCACGATCAAAGTCAAACCCAGCGGCTGCAGAAAGCCCTCGCGCCCGCGCCTCATCCTGCGCGCAAATATCCAACAGGAATTGCTTCGCGTTCAGCCCCCAAGTGGCGTGAAAGTCAAACAAGGTGCCGTCTTTATCGAATAAAATCGCGTCAAATGCCGACATATAGGTCCTCCTCCTTCCCCAGTATGGAAGAGTTCATTCAACAAAACAACTTTTGTCATATCATGTCATAAGACGTATTTCTCTTCTTATGTCCAATTCGGCAAGAATCCGCCGGGCAGGGCCGCACGGGCGTTATGCAGCCGTTCTGGCGGGATAGCTAAGTGTTCTGCCGCTGCAAGCACCCAACTATCATCCATCAACACGAAATCCAAAACAGCGGCCAAAAATTCAGGCTGCGCGGCATTTTCCCGCAAATCTTCCAAAGCCGCCCCGCTCGATCCCAGGAAGACATCAGCCAGATCGCCACTACCCAAAATCCAATCAAAAACCTGTAAAGCCAGGGTCTCAGCGCGTTCGGTTTCCATCCTGCCTCCGTAAATGCTCGCATTTGAAACGCTTTGTTAACACTCGTTAGCAAAGCTCAAGGCCAATAGCGCCAAAATCCTATGGTCCGGGCGGGAAACCGTATCGGGTCGCGTTGGATTTCTATTGGAGCCACATTAACGGATGGAAAGCCGATGCCTGGACGCATCCTGTTAATCGAGACCGATGCATTCACCCAAACCTCTCTGCGCAGCCATTTGCTTGCGAGCTTTTATGAGGTCACGACGGTGTCGAACCCAGCATCTGGCTTTGCAGCGGCCCAACATACTCAACCAGATATTGTGTTAATCGGGCAGCCCCCAAACCCTATCACCGCCCATGAAATCCTACAGAAAATTAGCGATCTCCCCCTATTTCGCAACACCCCGGTGGTGGTTCTTAGCTCTGGACCATTAGGGGCCGCAGCGCGGCTTGAGCTGCTACATGCGGGCGCTGAAGATGTGATCGATCAAACCGCCGAGATGGATTTGCTCATGGCACGGCTGCGGGCTTTGATGCGCCATTCGGTAGACAGCGCCGATATCCGACAAACCGGGTATGAGGCGCAGCAATTGGCGCTGGCCGAAGCCCCACGCTGCTTTGACCCCACAGGCCAAGTGGTGCTGGCCGGGGCAAGCGCGCAACAAACCTCGCATTGGGCTGAGCAATTGCGCCGACACCTGCCCGCTCTTATTCACCCCACAACTGTGCAGGCGGCCCTCTCGGGCATGCGCGCTGGAAACGCCCCAGATGTTTTCGTCATCGCTTGCGGAACCGAGCATCGCGACCCCGGCATTCAACTGATCTCAGAG
>JAOXSB010000249.1 GCA_025800345.1 Mangrovicoccus sp.
ATATAGCCCTCGAACACACCGGATTTCTCTTGCTGGGTTTTGGAGAACTGGATGCCGCGCTCGCGCACGATGACCGGGGCCGACACCAGGTTGATATCGGGGTTTGTGGGTTTCATGAAGCCCGCCAGCACCGCACAATCCAGCGCCGCCAAGTTCATCTCCGCCACTTTACCATCATACACCACATTGATGGATTTGACCGCCTCATCGGTGAGCTGGCCCACAAAGCTGCCCAGATGCTCCGCCAATTTCACCCAAGGACCCATCACTTTGGCCTCTTCGGCGGTCACGGCGGGCATGTTGAGCGAGTTGGTCACCGCACCGGTCAGCAGATAATCGGACATCTGCTCTGCCACTTGCAGCGCCACATTTTCCTGTGCCTCGGTGGTGGCCGCGCCCAAATGCGGGGTGCAGACAACATTGGGCAGGTTGAACAGCACGTTTTCTTTGGCCGGTTCCACTGCGAAAACGTCAAAGGCCGCGCCAGCCACATGACCCGATTTCAGCGCGTCGGCCAGAGCGTCTTCATCCACCAGACCGCCGCGGGCACAGTTGATGATGCGCACGCCTTTTTTCATCTTGGCGATGGCTTCGGCATTGATCATGCCTGCGGTCTTATCGGTTTTCGGCACATGCAAAGTGATGAAATCGGCCTTGGTCAGCAGCTCGTCGAGCTCCACCTTGGTCACGCCCAGCTTCGCGGCACGCTCTTCGCTCAAGAACGGGTCATAAGCGATAACCTTCATCTTGAGCCCAACCGCACGGTCACACACGATGCCGCCGATATTGCCCGCACCGATCACGCCCAGGGTCTTGCCGGTCAGCTCGACCCCCATGAATTTGGACTTTTCCCATTTGCCCGCATGGGTCGAGGCGCTGGCCTCGGGGATCTGACGGGCCACAGCGAACATCATCGCGATGGCATGCTCGGCAGTGGTGATCATATTGCCGAAAGGCGTGTTCATCACGATCACACCTTGTTTCGAGGCCAGCGGGATATCAACGTTATCCACACCGATGCCAGCGCGGCCGATGACCTTCAAGTTCGGCGCGGCTTTCAGCACATTTTCGGTCACCTTAGTGGCCGAACGGATTGCCAAACCATCATATTGGCCGATCAGCTCGATCAGCTTGTCTTTGTCTTTGCCCAGATCGGGCATGAAATCGACATCAATGCCGCGATCACGAAAGATCTGGACAGCGGTTTCCGAGAGTTTGTCAGAGACGAGGACTTTGGGTGCCATGGGTCTACCCCTTTGTTCAGGATCGTCCAAAAGGACAATATATGAATGCGTTAGCTGTGATGCTGCGCGCTCTGGCGAGCCAAGCCGCCAGGCGCTGTCATCTCAAATCAGGAAGCGGAAGGGCTCAGGCGGCAGCCGAGAGCGCTTCGATTTCGGACTCAAATGCCCAAGCAAGCCAGGGCAGCAACGCCGCCACATCGCTGGGCTCTACGGTGCCACCACACCAGATCCGCAGACCCGGAGGCGCATCACGATAGGCGCCGATATCCAGTGCCACACCTTCGGCCTCCAGCCGTTTGGCCACAGCCTTGGCAAAAGCGGCGCCGTCGGTGATGCGCGCATCGGTGAATTTCAGGCACACAGACGTGGTCGAGCGGGTCGCGGGATCTGCCGCCAGGAACTCGATCCAATCATTGGCCGCCACAAACCCCTCAATATGGCCAAGGCTCTCGGTGGATCGGCCAATCAGCGCTTGCAGCCCGCCGATCTCCTGGGCCCAGTTCAGCGCGAAAAGATAATCCTCAACACACAGCATGGAAGGCGTGTTAATGGTCGCGCCAGTAAAGATCCCATCGATCAGCTTGCCGCCTTTGGTCAAGCGGAAGATTTTCGGCAAAGGCCAGGCCGGGGTGTAGCTTTCCAGCCGTTCCACCGCCCGCGGGCTGAGGATCAGCACCCCATGGGCCGCTTCACCGCCCAGAACCTTTTGCCAAGAGAAGGTCGTGGCATCGAGCTTGTCCCAAGGCAGATCCATGGCAAAGGCCGCCGATGTGGCATCGCACAGGGTCAGACCATCGCGATCTGCGGGGATCACGTCACCGGTGGGCACACGCACACCAGAGGTGGTGCCATTCCAGGTGAAGCAA
>JAOXSB010000254.1 GCA_025800345.1 Mangrovicoccus sp.
AGGATGATCTGGCGGTGATTGCGTTGAACAGTGCCAAGCCGGGGCGCGCAGAAACGCAATGCTGGGTGGCTCATGCCTCGCCAAGCTGGAGCGCCGCGCATCTGGAGCTGGAATTTCCGCAAATCGCGGCGCTGATGCTGCCCAAGCTTTGTGCCCAGATCGGCGCGCAGCCAGATCAAGCGATCCATGTGGCCGCCCATCGCTGGCGCTATGCACGGGTGGTGACCGCCATTGGCCAGCCTTTCTTGCGGGATTTGGCAGGCAGCCTTTATGCAGGCGGGGATTGGTGCCTTGGGGCTGATGCGGATCACGCTTGGCAAAGCGGGGTGGCCATCGCGCGGGATATTCTCGATCACGCTTAGCCGCGCTCACACTGCCTCGCCCGCATCAAGCCGCGCCAAAAACCGGTCCGCCCCTTCCAGCACAGCTTTGCGGCGGGCCGGGTCCATACGCTCCCATGTGCGATAGGCCATGCCCATGCGCGGATTGGCGGCAAACTCTGCCCGGTGCCGGTTCAGGAAATCCCAATAAAGCAGGTTAAAGGGACAGGCCCCTTCGCCGGTTTTGGCCTTTACCGAATAGCGGCATGATCCGCAGTAATCGGACATTTTATGGATATAGCTGCCCGAGGAAATATAGGGTTTGCTGGCAAAGATCCCGCCATCGGCGAACTGGCTCATGCCCAGCGTATTGGGGGCCTCAACCCATTCAAACGCATCCATATATACCGCAAGATACCATTCATGCAGCTGCGCCGGATCAATCCCCGCCAGCAGGGCGAAATTGCCCGTGACCATCAAACGCTGGATGTGATGGGCATAGGCTTGCTCGCGGGTTTGGGCGATGGCTTGCGACATGCAATTCATGCCCGTCTCCTTCCCCCAATAAAGCGCGGGCAAATCCCGGTTGGCCCCAAGCCCGTTGCGGCCAGTGTAATCGGGGCCTTCGCGAAAATAGATGCCGCGCACAAATTCGCGCCAGCCAATGATTTGACGGATAAAACCTTCGGCGGCGTTGAGCGGCGCGTGACCTGCTTGCCAAGCGGCCTCAACCCTGCGGCAAACCGCTAGCGGGTCGAGCAGGCCGATATTGAGATAGGCTGAGATCAAAGAATGATAGAGAAAGGGATGCCCGCTTAGCATCGCATCTTGATAATCGCCAAATTGCGGCAGCGCATGGGTGATGAAATGATCCAGCACCGCCTGGGCCTGGGCATGATCCGTGGCCAGGCCAAAGGGATGAAGCGCGCCGAAATTATCGGCAAAACGCGCCTCCACCAGATCTAACACCGGGCCGACGATCTCGTCAGGAGCAAAGCGCAACGGGCGGGGCATGAACAGATCTTGCCGCGCGGGTTTGCGATTGTCATGGTCATAATTCCACTTGCCGCCCGCGGGTTTGCCCGCCTCCATCAGCAGCCCCGTATGGCGGCGCATTTGGCGATAGAAATACTCCATCCGCAGCTCTTTGCGCCCCTCGGCCCAGCGATCGAACATCGCGTGGCTGGCGATGAACCGGTTATCTTCCAACATGGAAAGCCGCAGGGGCAGCGCTTCGAGGGCTGTGATCAGTCGCCATTCTCCGGGCCGGGTGGCCAGAACCGTTGCCGCACCGGTTTGCGCGGCCCGGCGCAGCAATTCGCCAGGGATCGAGCCGGTGTTTTCGGGATCCTCAAGCTGGGAATAAGCGACCTGCCAGCCTATCTGGCGCAGATGGGCGGCGAATTTGCGCATCGCCGCGAAGATCAGGGTGATTTTTTTGGGATGATGGCGCACATATTCCGCCTCGGCGCTGACCTCGGCCATCACCACCAGATCGCGGGTTTTATCCCCTTGGTCCAAGGCGGCGATATTGGGGCTAAGCTGGTCACCCAGAACAAGGATGAGTCGCTTTGGAGTGCTCTGCGCCATGACCTTCTTTCACGCCGTTTTGCTGCCCACAGCAATTAGCGTGGAAAAGGCCCAGGGAAACAGCCAACGCGTCTGGTCGGGGTCGTCTTGCGCCCTATCCTTGGCCCATGTTCGCGACGCTCGCAAAACCTTTTCCAGATGGCCTGCAGATCATGTGGTTCAAACGGGATCTGCGGGTGCAGGATAATGGGGCCCTGGCCGGGGCAGCTGCGCGCGGGCCAGTTTTGCCGCTCTATATGATCGAGCCGGAATATTGGCAGCAGCCCGATGCGTCGGGCCGCCAATGGGCCTTTGTCGCAGAAAGCCTGCGCGAGCTCTCCGATGCCCTGGCAAACCTTGGTCAGCCCTTGGTTTTACGCGTTGGAGAGGCTGTGCCGCTGCTGCAAGAGCTGCACGCGGATTATGGTATCGCGGCGCTGCATTCCCATGAAGAAACGGGCAATGGCTGGACATTCGCGCGCGACCGCCGCGTTGCGGCTTGGTGCCGGGCCCAGGGCATCCCCTGGCAGCAATATCGCCAACACGGGGTAGAGCGCGGCCCCAGCACCCGCAATGGCTGGGCCGCCCGCTGGGATAAGATGATGGCGCAGCCCGGTGCCCAGACCCCGGCCTTAACGCCGCTTGGGCCGGTGTTTTCGCAGGCGGTCCCTGAGGCGCGCGCGATTGGAGTGGCGGCGGACCCCTGCCCTCAACGTCAACGTGGGGGCCGCTCTGCCGGGCTTGCATTGCAACAAAGCTTTCTGGCCAGGCGCGCTGCGCAATACCAACGGGCCATGTCAAGCCCGCTTAGCGGGGCCAATGCTTGCTCGCGCCTGTCGCCGCATATCGCTTATGGCACCTTGTCCATGCGCGAGATCGCCCAAGCCACATGGGCGCGCCAGACCGCATTGCCAGGGGCGCAGTGGCGGCGCTCGCTCACATCCTTTTCCGGGCGGCTCCATTGGCATTGCCATTTCATCCAAAAGCTGGAGGACCGGCCCAGCCTCGAGCATGAAAACATGCATCGCGCCTATGATGGGTTGCGCCCGCGCCGCCCGGACCAGGCCCGGCTGGAGGCTTGGGCGCGCGGTGAAACCGGGTTGCCCTTTGTGGATGCTTGCATGCGCGCGCTGACGGCCACCGGCTGGCTGAATTTCCGTATGCGGGCGATGTTGATGGCCCTGGCCAGCTATCATCTCTGGCTGGATTGGCGCACCCCGGGGCTGCATCTGGCGCGGGGCTTCACCGATTACGAGCCGGGCATCCATTGGCCCCAAGTGCAAATGCAATCAGGCACCACGGGCATCAACACCGCGAGAATTTATAATCCGGCCAAACAGGGTATGGACCAAGATCCCCAAGGGATCTTTACCCGGCGCTGGCTGCCGGAATTGCGCGAGATCCCGGACCGGTTTTTGCAAGAGCCGTGGAAAGCGCCCAATGCGGGCCAAGTGCTTGGGCGCGCCTATCCCTTTCCGATCATTGATCATCTGCAAGCGGCGCGGGAGGCCCGGCAAAAGATCTGGGCCGTGCGCAAAAGCCCGGGCTTTCGCGAGGAAGCGGCCAAGATCGTGGCCAAACATGCCAGCCGAAAAACATCGCGAAAACCGCGCACCCGCAAAGACCCCGCCCAGCTTTCGCTGCCTTTTGAGCAACCCAGTTAGCCATGCGACGCAAAGGTGATCTGCCCAAGAAAATCTGCGCCCATTGCGCCAGACCCTTCACCTGGCGCAAGAAATGGCGTCGCGACTGGGCGCAGGTCCGCTATTGCTCGGCCCGCTGCCGCAACAGCGCCAAACCCTCGTATCCGGGGCGCGGGTGATTGGTGTAGCGCTTGCGCTTGCCCGGCGCTTAGCTGACCGGCGGCATGATCGTGGCGGCTCTTCGCACCAGTTCCAAGCGGCTTGAAACGCTGGCCTTATCCATTGCCCGTTTGACCTGTGTACGCACGGTTTCATAGGCCACATTGCGGATATCGGCGATGTCGCGATCCGTGCGTCCTTGCAGCAGCAACCCGATGATCTCGGTTTCCGTGGGGGTCAGCCCTGCCAGCAGCGCCAAAGGCGCCACATCGATCTTAGGCGGGTTGGCGGTGTCAAAGACAAACATGAGCGTTCCGGCAAAGCTCTGCTCGATCTCCCCATTGCCGTCTTTCATCGGCGACAGCATCAAGGAGTACGGCGACAGGCCCGAGGGGCGGGTTATCACCAAACTGGCCTCGCTGAGCGCGTTCTCGCCCGCGGCGGTCTGGCCTGTGCGTTCAAGATGTGCAGCGAGCTCGGCGGCGGCGTCATCATCGGAAAGATGTACCCGGCCTCGGGCACGGGCCAGGCCGTCACCTTGGCTAAAGATCGTATCAGCGGCGCTATTGTACACCACCACATTGCCGTGAGGGTCAAGGATGACCAGGCCCACATTGACCTTGTTCAAGGCGCTATAGACCGCGTTGTATTTTTGCCGGAGCACGCTGACAAAGCGCAAAAGCTCGGTCACTTTGGCCAAATGCGGCACGAAATGGCGCGCTTGCGGAACCGCATGGATCGGGATCTCGTCTAGGGCCGCATCGAACTGAAAGATAATGGCCGATTTCCAGCCCAGATCCGGGGAAAGATTATATCCGAACTTGCGGTAAACCCCCGACATTTCGCGTTGAAAGATGATGTCTGCGCGGTTGCGGATCGCATGACCTTCTGGCCAGATATCAAAATCTAGAACCGGCGTGCCCACAGGGGCCGCGAGCACCTTGCCCCAGGCCGCTTTTTCGCTTTCTTGAAAACGCTCGAAAAACTTTGCGACTTCGGCTTTGGAGCCGATATGCAAATTGTTCCCGAACATTGCCTCATAGGTGAACCCGGCTTGGTTGAACGCCCCAAGAACGGTCCCTTTAGAGCCCACAAACTCGGCCATGCCATCCAAAGCGTCGGGCATCAATTCGGGGGCGTTGATCGTTGTGTATAGTGACGGAAGAGATTGCGCCCAATGCATCAGAATACTCATGGTTCGAAATCAATACTAATCGAAGATAGGGCAGCGTTAATAACGGTTCAATCTGCGGGTGTGGCAAAAAATTGTCGCAGAGCCCTGCGCGCCATGTTTTGAAAGACGCCTAGGCTCAGGACCCATTGAATTCCGGCTGGCTGCGTGATTCACCGCTGCAAAAATGAGCGGTGACCCTGTCTGATCTCTTCTGGCTGACAGATGCGCAAATGGCGCGTCTTGAGCCCTTCTTCCCGAAGTCCCATGGCAAACCTCGCGTCGATGACCGGCGTGTGTT
>JAOXSB010000274.1 GCA_025800345.1 Mangrovicoccus sp.
GTCGGGATGGAGGGCGCCTCTGACGCCATGACAACCGGCGAAGTGGATGAAGCCTGGGCGCATCAGCACCATTCGATCTGGCTGGATGAGGTGAAAGCCAAACAGTCGGACACATCCCAAGCCACCCCGGCAGAATAAATGCGCGGCTGTCTGGCCATCTTGCTGCTTTGGGCTTTGCCCGGTGCAGCACAGGATTTCACCACGCTAAAAGGCCACGGTGGCCCTATCATGGGGCTGGCGGTGGATGCGGCGGGGGGGCTTTGGTCAGCCAGTTTCGACAATGCGGTGGGGCAGTGGCGCGATCAGGAACCGCGCTGGCATGATGCCCATGACGCAGCTGTGACTGTGGTGCTGCCCATTCCCGGTGCCGTTTTGTCAGCGGGGGATGATTTTACCCTGCGCCGGTGGATTAACGGTGCCGCTGAGGTGATCGGAAGGCACAAGGGCAAGATCGCTGATCTGGCGTTTGACCCAAATAGCGAATTGATTGCCAGTGCCAGTTGGGATGGCTCAATCGGATTATGGGGCGCAGACGCGCGCTTTCTGAAGGGGCACAAAGGCTCGGTGACGGCAGTGGCTTTTTCACCGG
>JAOXSB010000291.1 GCA_025800345.1 Mangrovicoccus sp.
TTTGGTCTTGCTGTCCGACGCCCATTCCCCCATCGAATGCGGGTTCTTCTGGGCGTAGTTCTTCACCGCACGCGCCGCACGGCGGTCACTGTTGCCTTCGCGCAGAACCGGGTTCACAGCCGAGCCTTTGATCGCGTCATAACGCGCGCGGATCGCCTTTTCTTCGTCACTCGAAGGCTCTTCGGGATAGTTGGGGATGTCGTAGCCCTGTGACTGCAGCTCTTCGATCGCGGCCATAAGCTGAGGAACCGAGGCCGAGATGTTGGGCAGTTTGATCACATTGGCGTCTGGCGTTTTTACCAGATCGCCCAATGCGGCCAGATCATCGGTGATGCGCTGCGCGTCGGTCAGCTTTTCCGGGAAGGTCGAAATGATACGGCCTGCAAGCGAAATATCCTTGGTGCCAACGCTGACACCCGCCGCCGAGGCGAATTTGCGAATGATGGGTAGGAATGAGGCGCTGGCCAGTTCGGGCGCTTCGTCTACAATGGTATACAATATGTCGAAGTTCGATGTATCTGCCATATTCTTTCACCTTTTTTAAGCCTTTAAGGGGCAATCGCTGCAAGAGTGCGGGCCGCTTTATTGCGGCGCGGGAGGGGTGCGCATGACATAACACCCCTGAGTGACTCTGATTTGACAGGGCTTCCCTTAAATCAGGTTTGCGTTGGGATCAATCGTCAACTGGGGGCGCAAATTGCCACGGTTGGGGAAAAACACGCCGATGGGCCTGTGATTGCGCGGCTTTCAGCGCCCAACGCCCCAGGTATCACTTAACCGATATCCGCCGGGCCAGGGGTCATCCGGGTCCAGCATGTGCTGATGAACGCCGGTGATCCAGCCTCGGCCACTGATCTCGGGGATGATGGCCGCGCGGTCCCCGACCTTGGC
>JAOXSB010000084.1 GCA_025800345.1 Mangrovicoccus sp.
TATCCAGAAATACGGCTTTTCGGGTGTCATGGTCCGTGGCTCGGGTTTGGCCTGGGATTTGCGCCGCGCGCAGCCCTATGAGTGCTATGACGAGTTCGAGTTCCAGATCCCCGTTGGCAAGAATGGCGACTGCTATGACCGCTATCTCTGCCGCATGGAAGAGATGCGCCAGTCGCTACTGATCATCCGTCAGGCCATCGCCAAAATCCGCGACTGTCCGGGAGACGTTCTGGCCCGTGGCAAGATCACCCCGCCGAAACGCTCGGACATGAAGACCTCGATGGAAAGCCTGATCCACCATTTCAAGCTTTATACCGAAGGTTTCCACGTCCCCGCAGGCGAGGTTTATGCCGCCGTCGAGGCCCCGAAGGGCGAATTCGGCGTCTATCTTGTCGCCGATGGCACCAACAAACCCTACCGCGCCAAACTGCGCGCGCCGGGGTTCCTGCATTTGCAAGCCATGGATCACGTCGCCAAAGGCCACCAACTGGCGGACGTTGCGGCCATTATCGGCACCATGGATGTGGTGTTTGGGGAGATTGATCGGTGAATGATGGACTATTGCACGAAATGGAAGCTTGTGGGGCTGGCTATCGGTCTTTCGCCTCTCTTCTTGGCATTGGTCGCGGGCACTTGGGTGGCGCGCCAACCGCGCCAGTACTGGCTTGCGTTGATTTCGACGGGTATCATCTCAACCGTGATCTTGGTCGCAACCCATCCGCTGTCTCTCATTCTTTGGAACGGGTTACGGCCCGCCATTTGCGATCGGATTAACTAAATGCTCCGCCGTCTTCATCCCGAACAACCCGAAAGCTTTGCCTTCACCGCTGCCAACCGGCAATGGGCCGAAGCGCAGATCACGAAATACCCCGAGGGTCGCCAAGCCAGCGCGGTGATCCCTCTGCTGTGGCGCGCGCA
>JAOXSB010000310.1 GCA_025800345.1 Mangrovicoccus sp.
ATGTATGGGCTCGAAGTTCTGGTGAGCTTCATCCAAGCCTATGTCTTTACCATCCTGACCTGCGTGTACCTGAAAGACGCATTGCACCCGTCGCACTAAGACGGGTCCAGGATCTGAACACTACCTTATTATCCACTTCCAATCGCAAGGAGATACGACAATGGAAGGCGATATCGCAAGCATGGGTCAATTCATCGGCGCCGGTCTGGCTGCCATCGGTTCTGGTGCCGCTGCCATCGGTGTGGGCAATGTGGCCGGGAACTTCCTCTCGGGTGCACTGCGCAACCCCTCCGCGGCTGGTGACCAGACCGCAACGCTCTTCATCGGTATCGCATTCGCCGAAGCGCTGGGCATCTTTGCCTTCCTCGTCGCGCTTCTGCTGATGTTTGCTGTCTAAGATCTCCTAGATCCTTGCCGCCAGGGGGGCGGGCTGACCCGCTCGGCCCCCTTGGTGAATTCTTAGATCCAGGAGGACGGTATGGCTGGCACGGGCCACGAAGACACCCATGAAGACAGCGCCATCGACGCGCTCCACGATGCCGCGCATGGCGGCACCGAAGCTGCCCATGCTGCCTCTGAGGCGGGTATGCCGCAGCTGGATTTCTCGACCTTCCCCAACCAGATTTTCTGGCTGATCATCGCGTTGATCGCGATTTATCTGATCCTGACACGGGTCGCTCTGCCGCGGATCGCCAGCGTTCTGGCCGATCGCCAAGGCGCGATCACCAGTGATATTGCCGCCGCCGAAGAGCTCAAGCTCAAAGCGGTTGAAGCCGAACAAGCCTATGAAAAGGCCCTTGCCGATGCGCGCGCGGAAAGCGCGTCGATCATCGGAAAGGCGCGGGCTGATATTCAGGCCGAGCTCGACAGCGCCATTGCCAAAGCCGATGTGGAAATTGCCGAACGGGCAAGCCAATCGGAAGCGGCCATCGCCGAGATCCAGGCCGGTGCTATGGAAAGCGTCGAAATCGTCGCAAAAGAAACCGCCAGCGAAATCGTTTCGGCCCTGGGCCTGTCGGCAGATGCCGCAGCCATCGAGGGTGCCGTGACCAGCCGGTTGAAAGGATAAGCGCCATGACCATGCTTCGCATTGCTGTTCTTGCCGCTTTTGCCGCAACGCCGGCCTTGGCCGCAGGGGATGTGTTTTTCTCCCTGGCCAATACCGATTTCATTGTGCTGCTCGCCTTTTTGCTTTTCATCGCTGTCTTGTTCTATTTCAAGGTGCCTAGCCTGATTGGCGGCATGTTGGACAAGCGCGCCGAAGGTATTGCTTCGGAGCTGGAAGAAGCCCGCGCCCTGCGGGAAGAAGCTCAAACGCTTCTGGCCAGCTATGAGAAGAAGAAGAAAGAGGTCCAAGAGCAGGCTGAAACCATCGTAGAAGCGGCGAAGAAAGAAGCCGAATCTGCAGCGGTGGAAGCCAAAAAAGAGCTCGAAGCTTCCATTGCGCGCCGCCTGGCCGCTGCGGATGAACAGATCGCTCAGGCCGAGGCGAAAGCTGTGAAACAGGTTCAGGACCAAGCCGCATCTGTCGCAGTTGCGGCGGCGGGGGATGTGATCTCGGGCGCAATGAGCGCCGAGAAGGCCGGGTCCTTGATCGACAGCGCCATCGCTGAGGTCGGGCAAAAGCTGCACTAAGCTTTGCCACACAGAGTTTGAAAAGCCCCGCCGGTGCCTGCCGCGCGGGGCTTTTTCATGGGGCACAGGCAGTTTGTGTTAGCTGATGCGCTCGCGCTCATGTTCCAGGCGCAGCCGGGCGACAGCTTCATTATCATCGGCCCGGCGCTGATCGATCAAGCAGCTGCGCACATAGTCCAAATGCTGTTCCACCGCCAAGCGCGCCCCTGCAGGATCGCGGTTTTGCAGAGCAGTGTTGATCGCCCCATGCTGGCCTAGCAGCGTTTCGCGGGTGGTGCGTTGGCGAAACATCACTTGGCGGTTGTAGAACACCCCGTCTTTGAGCAGCTCGAACATCGAGCGCATCATATGCAGCATGATCACATTATGGCTGGCCTCGATGATGGCCAGGTGAAATTGCGCGTCCAGCTTGGCTTCATCATCGGGTTTGCGTTTGTGATGGGCTGCTTCCATTTTCTCAAAGATCGCGCCAACCACCGCCAGATCCGTGTCAGAGGCGAGGCGCGCGGCGCGCTCGGCGGCCAAAGCTTCAAGATCGCGGCGAAAGGCGATGTAATCATCCACTGCCCGAGGGTGTGATTTAAAGAGCTCCACCAAGGCGGGGGAAAAGGCCGAGCCAAGCACTTCGGCCACATAGATCCCAGATCCTGCGCGGCTGGTGATCAACCCACGCTCTTGCAGATCCGCCACCGCATCGCGCAGGGACGGGCGCGAGACCCCAAGGCGCTCTGAGAGTTCCCGTTCTGAAGGCAAGCGCTCGCCCGGGCGCAAAATGCCCTGAAGGATCAAATCTTCAATCTGGCGCACCACGGTTGTGGCAAGCTTTTCCGGTTCGATCTTTTGAAATGCCATTGTCTCGCCCCTAAACTGGTCAAATCTTATGACCAAAAGGGCGGGGGATCAAGCGCTCTGCGCCGCCTCGGCACGCGCCGATTCTCGCGCCAGCAGCGCCCGTTTGACCGGCAGGCCCCAGTGATAGCCGCCAAGCCCGCCGGATTTGCGCAAAGCGCGGTGACACGGGATCAGCCAAGAGATCGGGTTGCGCCCCACAGCGGTGCCCACGGCGCGCACCGCCTTGGGATGCCCGATGGCCTGGGCGATATGGGAATAAGTGGTCACAGAGCCATCAGGGACCGCCAGCAGCGCTTCCCAAACCTTGATCTGAAAAGGGGCGCCCATGAGATGTAGCGATAGCGGCGCGGCGCCAGGGCCCCAAGCATTGGCCAGCAGCAGGGTGATGCTTGCGGGATCTTCGGCAAATTCCGCTTTCGGCCAGCGGCTGGTCAGATCCGCCATGGCCGCATCGCGCCCACAATCAGCGGAAAAGCCCAGGGCGCAAATCCCTTTGTTACTGGCCATCACCAACGCCTCGCCATAGGGCGTGTCTTGCCAGGCCCAGCGGATCACCAGCCCTGCGCCCTGACGGGCATATTCGCCCGGGCTCATGGCTTCCCAACGCAAAAACAGATCATGCAGCCGCCCGCTGCCGGAAAGCCCCACATGATGAGCGGTCTCAAGCGTGGTGCAATGCCCGGCCAGCAGGGCTTTGGCCTGATCCAGGGCCAGATATTGCTGATAGCGTTTCGGGGAAACGCCAACCCAGGCGGTGAAGAGGCGCTGAAAATGCGCCTCGCTCATATTCAGCGCGCGGGCCAATTCGCTCAAGGAAAGCTGCTTGGGCGCCGCCTGATCAATCAACTCGATGGCGCGGGCCATCACCAGGTAATGATAGCTGCCGCTGGGCTCGGAGATGTCGTTTAAGGCTGTGCTTGGCTGATCCATAGCCTTGATCTAGCGTGGCCGGGCCGCGCAAGCGACCCGGATCTTGCGCATAGGAGCCAGAGCTTAACCCATCAGGCCCGCATTGGCGAAAACCGCGCCCACATCGGTTTCTGGGCGGGCACCGAAATGCTGGATCACCTCAGCGGCGGAGAGCACCCCCATGCGCCCGCAGGTTTCCAAATCCCGCTCTGTGGCCAGACCGAACAGGAACCCGGCAGCGAATTGATCGCCCGCACCAGTGGCATCCACCGGGGTGACCGGGGTCACGGGCACTTCGACGCGATGGCCATCCTTGATCAGCACCACCGGATCACCGGAACGGGTGCAAACCACCAATGGGCACTGGGCCGAGGCCTGGGCCAGCGCCGCTTCTAGATCCTCGGTCTCGTAAAGAGCGCACCATTCATGGCTATTGCCGATCACGAAATCCATCTGATGTTCGACCATGCGTTTGAAATCTGCCCGGTGGCGATCCACGCAGAACGGATCCGACAGGGAAATCCCGGCGCGCCCGCCTGCCTCGCGGCACACTGCCGAGGCCCGTTCAAACGCGGCTTTGCCTTTGTCCTTGTCGTAAAGATAGCCCTCAAGGAACAGGATCTGCGCCTCCGCGGCGCTGTCCTCATCCACATCTTCTGGGCCAAGCTCGGCGGAAATGCCCAGATAAGTGTTCATTGACCGCTCGCCATCGGGCGAGACAAAGATCATCGAGCGCGAGCTGGGCAATTCGCCCCCCGAAATGGGTGGGTTGGGGAAATCCGTGCCGCCACGGGCCATGGCATCGGCGTAAAACCGGCCCAATGCATCATCATGCACCCGCCCGATAAAGGCTGTGGCCAGCCCCAGCTTGCCGATCCCGGCCAGGGTGTTGGCCACCGATCCGCCAGGGGCTTGGGTCCGCTCATCCATCGCGCCGTAAAGCTGTTCAGCGCGCTCGCGTTCCACAAGCTGCATAATCCCTTTTTCGATCCCCATATGATCCAGGAAACTGTCATCAGACCGGGTCAGAACATCGACAATGGCATTGCCAATGCCCACAACAGAATAGCGTTTGCTCACGCGGTTTTCTCCTTAAAGGCGCAGAGATCCCGGATGATGCATCGATCACATGCGGGTTTTCGCGCTTTGCAAATATAGCGCCCATGCAGGATCAGCCAGTGATGGGCATGCTGCTGGTACTCGGCAGGCACCTGATCCTCAATAGCTCGTTCCACCGCATCCACATCGCGCCCCGGTGCCAGGCCGGTGCGATTGGCGACACGGAAAATATGGGTGTCCACCGCTTGGGCCGGGTGATGCCACCACATATTCAGCACCACATTTGCGGTTTTGCGCCCGACCCCGGGCAGGGATTGCAGCGCCGCCCGCGAAGAGGGCACTTGGCCGTCAAAATCTTCCACCAGAATGCGCGAAAGCTTCATCACATTCTTGGCCTTATTGCGGTAAAGCCCGATGGTTTTGATATGCTCGATCAAGCCTTCTTCCCCGAGAACGAGCATTTTTTGTGGCGTATCCGCGATCTGAAACAGCGCCGCTGTGGCGCGGTTCACCCCCGCATCAGTGGCCTGAGCTGATAAGGCAACCGCCACCACCAGCGTATACGCGTTCACATGGTGCAGCTCGCCTTTGGGTTCGCGCTCGGCCTCTTCAAAGCGGCGGAAGGTTTCGCGGATCGTTCGGTAATCCGCCTGGGGGCTCATGGGCGTGGCAGAAGGGGCCGAGGCCGCAGGCATCTTGCGGCTTTTGCGGGGCTTGCTGGCGGTCTTGCTGGCGGGGGCTTTGCTCATAGGGTGTCGGCTTGCTCGCTTTCACGGGCCAAGTCATCGGCCTTTTCGGTTTCGTCACCAGCATTCACCCAGCCGATGAACAGCTCATAGAACACCGCTAGGATCACCGGGCCGATAAAGAGCCCCACCAGCCCATAGGCCATGAGCCCGCCCATCACCCCGGTGAGGATCACCAGCATCGGCGTGTCGAGCCCGCGAGACATGAAAATGGGTTTGAGCACATTATCGATCAGCATCACGGGCACCATTAGCACGGTGAATAAGATGGCCATGCCGGGGCTCATGATCATCCAAGCCCAGATGATGGTGGGGATCAGGATCGGGCCAGGCCCCACTTGGATAATCGCCAGAACCATGGCGATCAGGGCCAGAACCCCCGCGGCTTTGATGCCAAAGGCCACCATGATGATGCCCGCGAGCAGACCTTGAATAATGGCCACCCCCACAATCCCGCGGGAGACATTGCGCACGGTTGCCCCGGCCAAATCTACCAAATCGCCCCCTTGGGGGGCAAAGATGCGATTGGCGAATTTGCGCGTTTCAATGGCCAGTTCTGGCCCCGGGCGGAACATTAGCCCCATGACCAGCACAGCGCTGGACATGATGATCAGTCCTATGCCCAGCCCCGCGATCTGGCCCAAAACAACGCTGCCCACGGAGAGCAGCATTTGCCCGTGATCGGCCAGTAATTGCGCTAGGTTCTCGGAGGCTTCCGCCCAGATCGCATGCAGCGGTTTGCCAATCACCGGCCAATCCAAAATCCGATCTGGTGGCGGCGGCACATGGGCTTTGCCCTCGCGGAGCAATTCTGCGCCGGCGGTGATGCCTTCGATCAAGCTGCTGATCAACATGGCCACGGGGCCCAATGTGATGGCCAGGCCCACAGCGGTGATGATCCCTGCGGCCAGCCCATCGCGCCCGCCCAGCCAGCGCGCCAAAGCTTGATACATGGGATAGACCGCGACGGTGAGGATCAAAGCCCAGATCAGCAGCCCGGCCAAAGGGGCAATCATCGACAGGGCGGCAAAGATAAACAGAGCCACAAAGCCCATGCGAATGGCCAGGTCTATGACCCGCGCGTCCAGATTGTCTTGCATCGGCGATATGTCCTTTTCCACTTCGCACCTGTTTACCCCAGGGCGCGGCTGTGTCACCTGATCTGGCGAGCTTTCGGCCAATTGGAAGGAGACCGGCCCCATGCGCAAGGCAATTGCTGCCAATCGTTGGGCAATTTTGCTGGGCGCTTTGCTTGTGACCTTGGTTTTGGACGCGGCCTTGGCTCAGGCGCTGCGTGATACATCGCTGGTGGAACTGGTGGTGATGGTGATGGGGCTGACCATTTTGGGAGCGGTGGTCTTTGCGGTGGATCATCCGCGCAGCATTGATGTGGCAGCCTTGTGTATTTTGCTGATCTATGGCGGCTTTGCCATCGCCAATATTTACGAGACCGCCGCTTGGATCGACCAAATTCTGCTGAGCACCACTATCATGGTGCTGGTGGGCGGAATGGTGATGACCTTTTTGCAATTGATCCGCGAGATGGATTCGGATCGCGAAAAACTGTGCAGCGGGGTCTTTGGCTATTTCCTAACCGCCATGCTTTGGGCCTATCTTTATTGGCGGCTGGAAAGCGTTGTGCCCGGCTCCATGCGCTTTCCCGAACAAGATCTTGGGGGCAGCTCCACCTATATTTATTTCAGCTTGGTCACCATGACGACGCTGGGCTATGGGGATATCGCGCCGCTGCAACCGCTGCCGCGTATGTTGGCTGCGCTGCAAGCGGCCTTTGGCACGCTGTATATCGCGGTGATGATTGGCCAGATCGTCGGGCGGTTCCGCCGATAGGCGTGATCAGCGGCCCCGCCAGATCACAAAGCCTATCCCACAGCGCCCGAGACAAAATCCTTGGTGCGGGCATCGCTGGGATTGGTGAACACCTTTTTGGTCGTGCCCAGCTCTATCAATTCCCCCAGATGGAAATGGGCCACGCGATTGGCCACGCGCCGGGCCTGCATCATGGAATGGGTGACCACCACCAGCGCATGGGCTCGGCCCAGCTCTAGCATCAGCTCTTCGATATGGCCCGTGGCCACCGGGTCGATCGAGCCGGTGGGCTCGTCCATGAGCAACACATCGGGCATGGTGCTAAGGGCGCGGGCGATGCACAGCCGCTGTTGCTGACCGCCGGACAGATCCAGCCCGGTTTTGCGATGCAGATCATCCTTGACCTCATCCCAGAGCAGCGCCCGGCGCAGGCAATCCTCCACATGATCATTCAGCGCTGCGCGCCCGATGGCCAAGCCGTGCAGCCGCGCGCCATAGGCCACGTTTTCATAGATCGACCAGGGAAATGGGTTGGGCTTTTGCGCCACCCAACCGAAATGGCGGCGAAAGACCGGCGGGTCGAGATCCCCATCATGGATTTCTTTTCCATCAAAGCGGATATCGCCTTTGATATGCACCCCGCGCACCCCGTCATGCATGCGGTTAAGGCATTTCAGGGCGGTGGATTTGCCGCAACCCGAAGGGCCGATAAAGGCTAAAATCTCATTTGGCCGCAGATCAAAATTGATATTTTTCAGCGCTTGTTTCTGCCCATACCAAAGGGACAGATCTCGCACGGTGATTAAGGCGGGGGTGGTTGCGCTTTCCTGCGCGGTATCGCGGGCAAAATCGAGCATCTCTCTCGTCCTCGCTGTGACCCTATCCCTCTCAGTCTAGCGCAATTGCCAAAGCGGGGCTTTGATCCAGATCGTGATCGCTCGTGCCGGGCAGGGTGGCATAGGGGCGTCTTGACAGAGCCCGCCCACCGCCGCCATGGCTGAGCCTGACCAAGCTTGTTGCGCGTGAGGATCGGCCATGACCATCGCCTATGATGACCAGAATATTTTCGCCAAGATTTTACGGGGCGAGATCCCCAATGACACCGTGGCTGAAACCGAGCATAGCCTGGCTTTTCGGGATATTTTTCCCCAAGCGCCCACCCATATTCTGGTGATCCCCAAAGGCCCCTATGTGACCTATGGCCATTTCGCCAGCGCGGCTTCGGAGGCAGAGATCCTCGATTTCACCCGTCTGGTGGGCAAGCTGGTGGCGGATTTCGATCTGGCACCTGTGGGCGATAGCGGCGGGTATCGTGTGGCCAGCAATGCCGGGCCTGATGCTCATCAAGAGGTGCCCCATATGCATATGCATTTGGTCGGTGGGCGTATTTTGGGCCCCTTTGCGATGCCCGAGCGTAAGGTGTGATCACAGACCCGCGGGCGCTGGCTGTGCCGCGCTGCTGGTAAGGGCCAGGAACACATCCTCAAGATCGGGCTCTTCGGTGGCCACATCGCTTAGCCCGATCCCGGCAGTACGCAGCGCTTCTAGAACCGCGCCGGGCGAGGTCTGCGAGCGGCGATAGGCAAAGGCCAGTTTGCCATCGGCGCGCCGCGTGGCTTGAACGCCGGGAATCTCCGGCAGCGCTGCGCTCAGCGGGGCCTCGGGTGTGATCACCAGGCATTTGCCATCCAGGCGCGAGAGCAGGGCGCTGGTGCTGTCTTGAACGATCTTTTCCCCTTGGTTGATGATCGCGATCTCGTCACACATTTCCTGGGCTTCTTCCAGGTAATGGGTGGTCAGGATGATG